>CALLIG010000116.1 GCA_938009735.1 uncultured Flavobacteriaceae bacterium | reverse complement strand
ATTATTGCTGTTGCTTCTGGAAAAGGTGGCGTAGGAAAATCTACGGTAACCGCTAATCTTGCAGTTACTTTGGCGAAAATGGGCTTCAAAGTAGGTTTGCTAGATGCAGATATTTATGGTCCTTCAATGCCAATAATGTTTGATGTAGCCCAAGAAAAACCATTGGCTGTTAATGTTGATGGAAAATCAAAAATGAAACCAGTAGAGAGCTATGGTGTAAAAATGCTTTCTATCGGATTTTTTACGCAGCCTAGTCAAGCTGTTATATGGAGAGGACCCATGGCTTCTAAAGCATTGAATCAAATGATTTTTGATGCACATTGGGGAGAATTAGATTTTATGTTGTTAGACTTACCTCCGGGAACCGGAGATATTCACTTAAGTATTATGCAAGCGATGCCTGTTACCGGAGCGGTAATTGTTAGTACTCCACAAGAAGTAGCTTTGGCAGATGCTAAAAAAGGTGTGGCTATGTTTCAACAAGATTCTATCAATGTTCCTGTTTTGGGTATTGTAGAGAATATGGCGTATTTTACACCTGCAGAGCTTCCTGAAAACAAATACTATATCTTTGGAAAAGAGGGTGCTAAGCACTTGTCTGAAGATTTAAAAGTTCCGTTTTTAGGAGAGATTCCATTGGTGCAAAGTATTCGTGAAGCAGGAGATGCGGGTAGACCAGCAGCTATGCAAACGGGTTCAGAAATAGAAGCTGCTTTTGAAGAACTGACTAAAAATGTGGTGCAAGAAGTTGTAGGAAGAAACAAAAGTCTACCACCAACTGAAGCGATTAAAATAACAACGATGGCGGGTTGCTCTGCTGTCAAAAAGTAGTAGTTATGACAACAATGACATCCGAAGAACTAATAATGAATGTTGAAAAAGCGTTGGATGAAATTCGACCTTTTTTACAAAGCGATGGTGGTGATATAACATTAGTATCTATCGATAATGAAACATCCGTAAAAGTAAGATTAGAAGGAGCGTGCATTGGGTGTTCAGTAAACCAAATGACCTTAAAGAGTGGTGTTGAAATGACGATCAAAAAGTATGCACCTCAGATTGAAGAGGTGGTTAACCTATCTTAATTAACTGACAAATCTCATAATTTTCTACTGGAGCGGAAGCTAACTTCGCACTAAAATAAAATCTCCCTTTTTAATGATTGAAACAGACATACTCATAATAGGAGCAGGGCCTACGGGTCTTTTTACTGTTTTTGAAGCTGGTTTATTAAAACTAAAATGTCATTTAATAGATGCGTTACCGCAATCAGGTGGGCAATGTTCAGAAATTTATCCAAAGAAACCGATATATGATATTCCGGGCTTTCCTGAAGTGTTAGCGGGGGAGTTGGTTGATAATTTAATGGAACAAATAAAGCCATTTCAACCAGGTTTTACGTTAGGTGAACGCGCAGAAACAATTCAAAAATTAGACGATGGTACTTTTATAGTTACCACGAATAAAGGAACGAAACACCATGCTCCAATAGTTGCTATTGCAGGTGGTTTAGGTAGTTTTGAACCAAGAAAACCGAAACTAGAGAATTTAGCGAAATATGAAGACAAGGGCATAGCATATATTATAAAAGACCCTGAAGTTTATCGTGATAAAAAAGTGGTTATAGCTGGTGGCGGAGATTCTGCTTTAGACTGGAGTATTTTCTTAGCGGATGTAGCTTCTGAAGTAACATTAGTGCACCGAAGAAATGAATTTCGAGGTGCTTTAGATTCCGTAGAAAAAGTACAGCAATTAAAAGATGCCGGAAAGATTAAATTGATCACTCCTGCTGAAATAATCGGACTTGAAGGTGATGATCAACTGAAAGCAGTTCTTATTAAAAAGATGGGGGAAGAGGAATCAATAACTTTAGAGGTAGATAATTTTATTCCATTATTCGGGTTATCGCCAAAACTAGGACCGATAGGCGATTGGGGATTAGAAATTGAAAAAAATGCCATAAAAGTTGATAATACTTTAGATTATCAAACCAATATTCCTGGAGTTTATGCGATAGGAGATGTCAATACTTACCCTGGGAAATTAAAATTGATTCTTTGTGGGTTTCACGAAGCTACTTTGATGTGTCAAAGTGCTTATCAAAGAATCTTTCCTGATAAGAAGTATGTGATGAAATATACTACAGTAGGAGGTGTGACGGGTTTTGATGGAAGTAAAAAAGAAGCACCAAAAGCAGTTATTAAAGCTATAGAATAGTGACAGATATAAAGATTAAAATTACTGACCGTGATGGCAATACTCATGAAGTAGATGCCCCAACAGATATGAATATGAACTTAATGGAAGTAGTTCGCTCCTACGAGCTAGCTCCTGAAGGTACTATTGGAATTTGTGGTGGAATGGCAATGTGCGCTTCATGCCAATGTTATGTTAGGTCAAAACATGAACTTCCAGAAAAATCAGATGATGAAGATGCGATGCTTGCTGAAGCTTTTTATGTAGAAGACAACTCTCGATTAGGATGTCAAATTCATATGACCGAAGATTTAGACGGATTAGAAGTACAATTAGCTCCTGAAAGCTAGTAATTCGCACAAAATTTTAACTTTATAAGTTTTAATAAACAACAGTAAATGACATATGTTTAATATGAAATGTACTTCACATACAATGTAGCTGTTTTTACAACTTTTACTTGTCACAAATTGCTGCCTAACATAGCTTGCAACTTAACCGTCTAAATCAGATGTGTTTTTCAATTGTTATGTATGTTGCAAGTAGGCTTCTTCCGAAAAGTAATTTTAACACTAATCTTTGTTACTCTAAATTCATACGTGTTGAGAGCACAATGTCCTGGACCAGGACCTTGCGCTCCGGGTACTTTCAACAATCGATATGAGCAAATTGATCCTTCATCTATTGTTGGCGCGGTTTTTTGTTCAGGACAAACTAGAACCTTTACAATTGGCGTTGGTCCCGGAACATTAACTGAAGCAGCAACAGGAGATATTGAGTATATTACATTATTTTTTGATTTTGATTGTGATGGTGTTTTTGAGTATAGTGTGAATGATTCTTGTAGTTATGTCAATCCAGGAGGATGTGATGTTGGTTTATCAGTAGTCGCGCCAACGGTCTTAGCGCCTACCACGTATAATGCAAGAGCTCATCTGGTATATAATACTGCAACAACAGATCCTTGTGCAAATCTACCGGGTACCTGGGGTGATATCATTGATTTTACGATTACGGTTAATCTACCTCCAGACCCAACCATTACAAGTACAGATGCAGATGATTTGATATGCTTAGGTGATTCTGTTACATATACCGGTACTGACGGTGATGAATACGAATTTTATATAAATGGAGCCAGCGCACAAGGGCAATCCGCATCTAATACGTTCACTACTTCTTCGTTATTTGAAGGTGATGTTGTTACTGTCAGGGCTTTAGATAATTTGACGGGCTGCGATACGTTTAGTTCTGGTATTACAATGTCAGTCGTTGACCCTTCTATTTCGGTTCAACCAATTGTCAGTCAAACAATATTTACCGGTACGAATGCAGTTTTTACTGTTGGAACTGTGGATGTCGATACATTTCAATGGCAGTTAAGTACAGATGGAGGGACAGTATTTAATAATATTTCTGATGGCCCTATTTATTCAGGTAGCACAACGGGTTCATTGACAGTTCTATCTGTTGATTTAGATCATAATAACACGCTTTTCCGGGTAATAACTTCTAATATAGCAGCAGGCTGCCTTTCAGAAACTTCAGATAATGCTCTGCTTTTAGTAAAAGTAGCTAGAGTGATTACCAATCGTAGAATCACCTATAGGGTAAAAAAGAACTAGTACCCATATTTATATTCAATAGAAAACTTACTGTTGTTTTAAATCCTCGCTTGATAGGTAAACAGATTGTAATACCTTCCTTCTTTTACAATTAGCTCATCATGCGTTCCTTGTTCAGCGATTCTTCCATTTTCAATGACAAGAATTTGATTCGCTTTTCGAATTGTACTTAACCGGTGCGCAATTACAAACGTAGTACGGCCTTCTGTTAAAGTCGCCAAACTCTTTTGTATTAATGCTTCGCTCTCTGTATCTAAATTTGAAGTCGCTTCATCTAAGATCAAAATTTTAGGATTGGCAAGTACAGCTCTGGCAATGGCAATACGTTGTCGCTGACCACCAGATAATTTCACTCCACGTTCGCCAATCAAGGTTTCGAGTCCATCATCAAAACGATCAGTAAATTCATTTACATAAGCTGCTTTTACTGCTGCTTGTAATTCTTCTTCTGAAGCGTTGGGCCTTGGAAAAAGTATGTTCTGACGTATGGTTCCTTCAAATAAAAATTCATCCTGTAGCACTACGCCAAGATTTTTTCTAAAGCTATTCAGGTTGACCTTAGAAACATCTTTTCCGTCAATAGAAATCATACCTGATTGCGGATTCAAAAAAGTTGCGGCTAATCCGGCAATTGTAGATTTTCCTGATCCTGAACTTCCCACTAGAGCAATAACATCGCCTGATTTCGCTTCAAAACTGATGTTATGCAAGACTTCTTTATCTTCTTCATAAGCGAAAGACACATCGTCAAAAACCATATCTCCTTTAAGATTTTCTAAAAAAATTGTTCTATTTTCCTCATCTGATTCTGGGGTCATGTTCATGAGTTCTTCTGTACGATCCAACCCTGCTAAAGCTTCAGTAAGTTGACTTCCGATATTACTCATTTGTACGATTGGCGCAATCATTAAACCCAATAAGAATGTAAACGTGAAGAATTCACCTGTGGTTAAACTTCCAGTCATTATTTCGTATCCCCCAAGGCCCATAACGCCAGTAGTAGCAATCCCTAATAAAAATGTTGCAGAGCTGGTCATAAAAGCGGTAGCGGTTAAACTCTTCTTGACGTTTTCAAAAAGTTTGGCTACACCTAATTCAAAAACCTTATTTTCTTGATCCTCGGCATTGAATCCTTTAATGACACGAACACCTCCTAAAGTTTCAGTTAATCTTCCAGTCACTTCTGCATTAATTTTCCCTCTATTTCTAAAAATAGGGCGTATAAACTTAAAGGCTTTTAGTGCAACAAATGCAAAAATTGCCAAAGGAATCAAAGTGAATAGTGTCATTGCCCAACTAATCTGAAGTAAAAGAATAAGAGAAACAACAGCAGTAATAGATCCGCCTACCAATTGAACAAGACCTGTTCCGATAAGGTTTCGAACACCTTCTACATCGCTCATAATTCGAGAGACAAGAGCCCCTGATTTTGCATTATCGAAAAAACTTATCGGTAACGAAAGAACTTTTTTCTGTACCTGAGCGCGCAATTCAGAAATTAAAAACTGCGCTTGTACACTCAATATTTTGGTGAGTAGAAAGGAGGTTATTGCTTGAACGGTAATCGCTAAAATTACTGCACCTACTAGGAGTTTTAAAAAGTCAACATCTTTGTTTGGAATGATATCGTCTAGAAAATATTCAAGAGATAATGGAGCCACAAAACTCGCCGCTTTACTAATTACAATGAGAAGCAACCCTATAAAAACAAGGTTTCTTCTTGGCCAAATAATTGTTTTAAATGCCGTAAGAATACTGACTTTTTTTTCTGCCATAAGAAGTAAAAATTTATTTAAAAATGCAAGTTACCTCAAAAAATCCTTTAATTTAACTGCATCCAATACGATGTATAAACTCTTATCAAATGAAACACGCAATTCTATTTAGTATACTGGCATTTATTTCCTGCAAATCTGAGCCAAAAAAAAATGTTTCGGAGTTGAGTTTAGAAAAGAAAGCAGCGCAAGTCACGATCATTCGTGATGATTTTGGAGTCCCACATATATATGGCAAAACAGATGCTGATGCAGTTTTCGGTTTGCTATATGCTCAATGTGAAGATGATTTTAATCGCGTAGAGCAAAACTATATTTGGGCTACAGGTAGATTGGCTGAAGTAGAAGGAGAAGAGGCAATATACAGCGACTTAAGAGCAAAATTGTTTATGACAGAAGAAGTAGCCAAAGTGAATTATGAGAAAAGCCCAGAGTGGTTAAAGAAACTCTGTGAAGCTTTCGCGGATGGAATCAATTATTATTTAGAAACACACCCCGAGATAAAACCAAAATTGTTAACCCATTTTGAACCTTGGATGCCGATGTATTTTAGCGAGGGATCTATTGGTGGAGATATCGAACGTATTCGAACTGAAAAAATCAAAGCTTTTTATGAGAGTTGGATGGATTTTCCGGAGTCAGAACTATTAGAGTTGGAGAAAAAGGATGCTATGGCTGAACCTCAAGGGAGTAACGGAATTGCAATTTCTGGGGATTTAACCCAATCAGGTAATGCAATGTTGCTTATAAATCCACATACATCGTTTTTCTTTCGCGGTGAGGTTCACGTGGTAAGTGAAGAAGGGTTGAATGCTTATGGAGCAGTAACTTGGGGTCAATTTTTCGTCTACCAGGGCTTTAATGAAAAAACAGGATGGATGCATACGTCAACTTATACTGACGTTATGGATGAATTCTTAGAGACCATTTCTAAAGTAGATGATAAGTACCTTTATCAATATGGGGAGGAATTGAGGGAAGTAGAGACTTCAGAAATTGTTATAAAATATAAAGATGGTAATAGTATAAAGGAAAAATCATTTCCGGCTTATAGAACACATCATGGGCCAATTACACACAGAGTTCAAGATGTTTGGACCGCTTCAGCCATGATGTGGGAACCAGTAAAAGCTTTAGAGCAATCATTTATCAGAACAAAGCAAGATGGTTATAAGGGTTTTCGAACTATGATGGACATTAGAACCAACTCTTCGAACAATACAGTATATGCAGATGCTGAAGGAAATATTGCTTATTTCCACGGTAATTTTGTTCCAAAAAGAGATGTGACTTTTGATTATTCTAAACCCGTTGATGGTAGTAACCCCAAAACCGATTGGCAAGGTTTACATACAGTTGATGAAAATATTGGTTTGCTAAATCCTGAAAATGGTTGGTTGCAGAATTGTAATTCTACACCTTTTACTTCAGCATTAGAATTTAGTCCGAAGAAAGAAAACTATCCAAATTACATGTCTATTGATCGCGAGAATTTTCGCGGTGTTCATGCTATTGGTTTACTAAAGGATAAAAAAGAGTATACTTTAGATAGCTTGATACAATTGGCTCATGACCCTTTTTTGCCAGCGTTTGAAGCATTGATACCAGGTTTGATTGCTGCCTATTATGAAGAGCATGATAGAAACCCAAAACTTCAAGGAGCAATGAGCACCCTTAAGGATTGGAATTTTAAAACCTCAAAAGAGTCTGTTGCAATGACTCTGGCACATTTCTACGGAACGCGATACTATCAAGAGGGGGATTATCCCGAAGGAATGATTCCTATGGAACGAGTTAAATTCTGGGGAAGTAAATCTCCAACTAATGAAAAACTTAGAATTTTTGAGAAAGTTATTGATCAATTAACTGATGATTTTGGCACATGGAATATCGCGTGGGGAGAAATAAACCGATACCAACGTTTAAACGGAGATATTCGTCAGCCCTTTGATGATAGCAAACCAAGTATTCCTATTCCTTTTGCTTCTGGTCGTTGGGGTGCTTTAGCGGCATACGGTGCTCGTTATGATAACGACACTAAAAAGATATATGGTACAAGAGGAAACAGTTTTGTAGCAGCTGTTGAATTTGGAGAAAAAGTAAAAGCTAAAAGTATTTTAGCCGGAGGTCAAAGTGGAGATTCAAACTCATCACATTTTGGAGATCAAATACAAATGTATGCAGATGTGAAATGGAAAGATGTGCCTTTTTATAAAGAGGATGTTCTGAAAAGAGCGAAAGAAACCTACGTTCCTGGAAAAAGAAAATAACTATTCTTTAGTAATCACCAAGCTGGCTCTTGATCCACTTGACAATAACCATTTATTAGAATATATCAATTGTCCTTGGTCATCGTATACATCTACTTGTGCGGTATTTGGCGCTGAAGAACCTTCGTTCAATGCTTCAAATTCAATTCGATTGAATCCTTTATTTAAGTCAATATTCACACCTTTAAAGGCGCCAGTTAAAAGCATATTTGCGTCAATAACTCTTTCGTTTAAATATATTTTTACACGGTCGCCATCAACAAATTCGTGATCTCTGGCTACAATGCCAACATACTTTCCGTTGTTTTTTAATTCACCTAAATATTGATTACCAAAGTGATCTTTAGAACCTTCTTTAGCTTTTCTTGGTCCTACTTTTGGATCAATCTTCATTCCAGATCCAGCTTGAACCAAACCTCTTTCATCAATCATTTTAACTGGTCTACGACCACTCAACGAATCTTTAAAATCTATTTTTGGTTGTTCTTTGATAACATCAGGAATGCGAAGTGCTGTGCCTTGATCTTTTTTGCCATCATCATCTTTTTTATTCGCCACCTCTATTTTCAAAGGCTTCGCATCAGGCAGGTCGCCTTGAGACCATCCAATGAATGGAATTAAAAAAAGAAAAGATATAAATAGCTGTTTCATAACAATGTAAAGGTCGCTTAATCTCTTCAAAAATAACAAATACCTTGCCAGAGGGTTATAAATTGCTGTTAAAATGCTAAATACTCGATAATCGTATCAGCAATTAATTGATGACCATTTGCATTCGGGTGAATTGGATCGTCAGCATAGCAAGCTGCTTGATTTTTTGTAAGTGGCGTGTGGATGTCTATACTCGCAAGGAGGGTATCGTGTTCTATTGTTAGAATAGTGTTTTTAAACTTTTGCAATACTTCTTTGTCATAGTTGGGATAGGGGTTTAACCAAGTAAATGCTTCTTCATTATTAATTTCAAGAGGTGCGGCTTCTAAAGTTAAAGGGGGAGGTGTTAATAGTAGCGTTTTGATGTTTTTCTTCTTTGCTTTTTCTAAAAAAGAAAATACTCCGATTTTATAGCTATTAAAAAGTTGTTCTGAAGGTTTGCCGTATATTCCACAATTGATGCCATAACAAAACATAAGCATGTCTACATTGGTACTATCTAAAAGGCTATCTAGTCGATCGAATAAATAAGGTCTTGGTCCCGGATGACCAACTTCTGTCAAGCCAGTTATAGTCTCGCTACTTTTACCCCAATTTAAAAAAGTAAGGTTCAAATCAGGGTGCTTTTTGTTGGCCAGTTCTTGTAGTATTTCAACATAACCATGACCACCTGCATTGGTTACACTATCGCCAAGACAAGCAATGACTTCGTTCTTTTTAAAGGGGAATTCTTTTTTGTCAGCACACCCAAAAAGAAGACTTCCTGTTATACCTAGAGCTGATGTTAAGGTAAATTCCCTTCTGTTCATTGCCACGTATTATGTAAAAATCGAAGAAAATTACCATTCATAATATTCTCAATATCGGTTTCAGTATACCCTTTGTTGCTAAGCATTTGTGGTACTTTTTGCAAATCAGCAATGGTGTCTAAATCAGCTGGCCCCTGTTCTTTTCCAAAACCACCATCCAAATCGGTTCCAATACCTACATGCAAAGTATTACCAGCCAACTGGCAAATATGGTCAATGTTATCAATCATTTGTTGTAAGCTTACCCCCATGCTTTCAGGTGCAGATTGTCCACGCACCCAATTGGGCACCATCATCCAGGCATCTAGTGCCATGCCTATAACTGCTTTTCTTTTAATCAGTTCTTTAATTTGATCATCTGCGAATTGTCGGTTGTGATTCACAAGGGCTCGGCAATTATTATGACTTGCCCATACTGGTCCATTGTAATTATTCATGGTCTCCCAAAAACTCTGATCACATAAATGTGTTGCGTCTAGAATAAGCCCTAAACGTTCAATTTCTTTTAGTAAGGCTTTGCCTTTTGTTCCAATTCCGCCAACAGAATCAGTTCCATGTGCATACGTCCCTGGTCCATAGTGTGCCGGACCAATAGCTCTTAAACCTTGTTCGTAACTACGTTGTAAATGGTCGATAGTTATTATAGAATCAGCCCCTTCTAGACTTAAAATATAACCAATTGGTTTTTTTTCTTGGGATGTTTTCCAGAGTGCTAAATGATCATTTAATTCTTGCTTATTAGTAATTTGAACTAATTCTTCAGCTTCTTCCATAGCCTTGTACCATGAAAGTTGCCCTTGAGTCTGCGCCCACGCCTGTTGAGGAGAATTCCATCCTGGTAATGCGTTTTCTTTCTTTACATATCGAGCAATTTGAGTAGCCATGCATAAGCCAATATTTCCCTGTCGCATTGCTTCAAAAGATACGGTGTTGTTTCCGCGATCCGGTTTGTCAGACATATCTTTTTCACTTTTACGAATGTCTTCAACGGACCATGTGAGGTCACGGTTCCATTCCATTGCATTCATGGAGAGATCTAAATGAGCATCGAAAATAAACATACCTATAGGGTGATTTTTTGGTTTCTAGCGGCCACTTTCCAAGAACCTGTGACTTTGGCATCAGAAACGGTTAGTATTTCTTCGTATTTCGCTACTGTTGGACAAATATGATAAGGAATGGCATAAAAGCCATCGCCAACATTAAATTCACTTGCTCGTTGGGTTTTAACTACTAAATGTTCTTCACTTTGCCCAATTTGTTGACTGTCTTCCAAACCGATAATTTTAATTCTTGGAAATTCCATTTCACAAGCAACTGACTTGTGCCCTAAATCAAAACAAAGTATATTTTCTGCTGGTTTACTGATGATGCGAATAAACAAAACAGCCGCTTGCAAAAAGGGCATATCAGGAAAAAGTTCGGCATAACGAGCATCCCATAGTAGTGTAGTTCCAGGGCTTGCGTCAACACCTGTTCGCTGACTATGAATAGGAAAAGAAGGTGAGCCGCCAGCAATAATATCAGGCACTATAATTCCGTTCTTTTTTATTGTCGCTTTTAAAGCTATAACTTTTTGAAAAGCTTCATCACAAACATTGGTTCGTTCTTGAAGATTAGAATTATGAATATGGCCGTCATATGCATGCAATCCTTTCGCATGAATATTCGGATTGTTTTCCATGGTACCATATAAAGCTGCTGCTTTTTCATCAGGAATGCACCCTGTTCGATTCATTCCTGAATTAATATCTAAATAAAGGGAAGCAATTTTGTTTTCTTTGGAAGCTTGTTCTGCAATTTGGTTCAGGGTAATTTCATTATCAACCAAAGTTGAAAAACGAGAATTTGGGAATTTATCAACTAAGCGAAAGAAGCGATTGATATTTGCTCCTGTGGGTTGCATAGCCAATAAAATATCATTTGCCTCGCAATTGCCTAGTAATTCTGCCTCAGCAATGGTTGCACATTTGAATTTTTGAATGCCGTGACGTTGTTGCATCTGAACAATTTCAGCCGTTTTGTGCGTTTTAATATGTGGACGTAAATTGGAAACACTTCCAGAAATTGAAATCATCGTGCGAATATTTTCTTCAATTCGCTCAGGATAAACTAGGAGTGAAGGAGAAATAACGTCACTAGTATTTTTGAGAATATGCCAAGAATTTTCAGACATTAATTTTATTTATGGAGTTCAAACATAGCTTCTATTTCAACAGCAATACCACCGGGCAGCATCATGCCGACTGCACTTCTTACCCCTACACCATTTTCAGGACCGAAAACATCAGCCATCAGTTCACTATATCCATTAATAACCAATGGATGATCACCAAATTCAGGTGTGCAATTCACCATGCCTAAACTTTTCACAAGACGTTTTATTCGACTCGGATCGCCAAAATGAGTAGTAATTGTTGCTAGCATTGTAAGCGCTGTTTGGCGCGCTGCAGCTTTGCCTTCTTCTAAATTTAAGGTGTCGCCAACACGGCCAACAATTAAAGTCCCATCGGTTCTCAAACAACCTTGACCAGACACATATAGAAAATTTTCAACAACTAAAACCGGTTTGTATAACCCTGCTGGCGGTGGGGCTGGTGGTAGTATTAACCCTAATGATTTTATTCTTTCTGAAGGTGATTCCATAGCTGTTTTTTTAAATGAATATATCTAATACTAAGACTCCTAATAATCCCATAACGCCAACGGTAGTTTCCATTACGGTCCAAGTTTTCAAGGTGTCTTTTACGGACAGATTGAAATACTCTTTGTATAACCAAAACCCACCATCGTTTACATGCGAAAGCATCAAACTGCCTGAGCCGATGGCTAATACCATTAATTCTGGACTAGCACCTGAATCACCTAAAAGCGGTAATGCAATTCCTGCGGCAGTTAATCCTGCTACAGTTGCAGAACCGACACAAACACGAATGATAGTTGCGATTAACCATGCTAAAATCAAAGGAGAGATTGCTGACCCTTTGAGCATATTTCCTATGTAATCACTTACGCCACTATCAATCAATACTTCTTTCAAAGCTCCTGCGCCAGCAATGATTAATAGCACCATTGTAATTCCTGCGACAGCTCCTGAAACAGAATCCATGAGTTCTTTCATTTTTCGACCACGCGCTAAGCCTAGTGTGTAGATAGCCACCAATACGGAAATCAACATTGCCAGAACAGGGTTTCCAATTACAGAAGCGACCTCTTTGATTATACTTCCGTCTGGCGTTAAAACATCTATAAGTGAAGCAATTCCGATTAAAATAACTGGCAATAAAGCGGTGACAATACTTACGAAGGTGCTTGGCATTTCATCATCGGTCAGTACTTTCGGGTTTATAAACTCCTTCAAAGGTGTAGCTTTTATATTCTTTATTGTTCTCGAAAATAAAGGTCCTGCCACAATAATTGCAGGTATAGCAACCATAATTCCGTATAACAAGGTCTTACCAATATCTGCTTTAAACATGACGGCAATTCCGGTTGGGGCAGGGTGTGGCGGAAGGTATCCGTGTGTGACTGAGAGTGATGCTAACATTGGTAATCCCACATAAATCAGAGGCAAACCTGTAGCTGCCGCAATGGTAAATACTAGTGGAATTAATATAACAAATCCCACGGTATAAAACATGGGTATTCCGACTATAAAACCAGTAAGAACAACTGCCCATTGAATATTTTTCTTTCCAAATTTATCGACAAGTTTAGTAGTTATACGCTGCGCTGCACCACTATCTGCAACGAGTTTACCTAGCATTGCCCCAAGACCTAGAATTAGAATAAGTCCGCCAAGGGTTTTGCCTAGTCCCGTTTGAATGGAGTCGACCACATCAAGTATTTCCATGTTATTTCCAACCCCTACGAAAAGAGAGACTAGAATAAAGGCTATAAATGCATTGAGTTTAAACCGTGCGATTAGGAGAAAAAGAATCAGAATTCCTGCAATAACAATAGCAATTGGCATATTTGGTTTTTAAAGTAGTAAGCCTTAAATATACCAAATAAAAAATGCACGCTAACCATAGGTTAGCATGCATTTATCAAAATTTTAAAATGTATTTAATCGTTTGTTTCTGGCGATAGATTTTTATAAACTAAGCCAGCTAAGATTGCACCTATTATTGGAGCAACCCAAAAAAGCCAAAGCTCTGCCATAGCCCATCCGCCTTCTGCGAAGATAGCCTGACTAGTACTTCTAGCAGGGTTTACTGAGGTATTTGTAACAGGAATACTTATTAAGTGTATTAGCGTAAGACAAAGACCAATAGCTAAGCCTGCCAAATATTTTGGAGCTTTTGAATGCGTAGTTCCTAGAATTACGAAAAGAAAAATAAAGGTCATTACTATCTCAGTAATTAGAGCTGCAGTCATGTTAAAACCACCTGGAGAATGTTCTCCGAAACCATTGGCGGCAAAACCACCAACACCTTCAAAACCTGCTTGATTACTAACTATTAGATATAAGATTCCAGCACCTGCAATACCTCCTAGTACTTGAGACACAATATAAGGAATAAGGTCTTTGGCATCAAACCGACCACCCATCCAAAGTCCGATAGAAACGGCAGGGTTTAGATGACAACCAGAAATATGCCCAATGGCGTATGCCATAGTAACAACTGTTAATCCAAATGCGAGGGATACCCCTACAAAGCCAATTCCAACTTCGGGAAATCCGGCTGCAAGAACAGCACTTCCACACCCGCCAAGCACAAGCCATAGGGTTCCAATAAATTCTGCTACTAATTTTTTCATTTTTAAGAGGGATTAGTTAATGTTTAAATGTTTAGGGTATAATTTAGTTAAAATTTTCTTAACCTAAAAGACTAAAGAGCGCATTTTGAGCAAATTGTAACTATCGTCCATCGTCCATTGTAAAAAGCCATAGCCATTATTAATCTCCTAACTCCGTAATTTTCTTCTCATATAATTTCTTGCTCTCCACAACGGCTACGTTCAATTCTTGCATTATTCCATCAACGCGAGCTTCAATACTTTTCATTTGGTCATTAATATTATCAAATGAATTTAAAGCTGCTGCTACCTCTAGTGCCTTAACTACTTCTACCGCATCGCCATGAAGCAAGCGAAGTTTGTCTATAGCTTTTGAGGTATTTGCTAAGGTGCCATTGTATTTGGTTCTCGCTTTGTCAATAGCTGCATTTAAAGTTTTCTTACTCGATTCATCACTTAAACTATTGGTCTGAGTTTCCATAGCATTAAACAAATTTGAAGCATGAGATTTGAGGTCTTCATATTCCTTATTGAGGGTTTCAACACGTTTGTTGACCTTTTCCCAATCGCCATAAACTTTTGCAAATTCTTTGTCTTCGTTTTTGGTGTCTTCTAAAGCCTTCTGTAATGCGTTTAGTGTTTCTAGTCCCTTATTGACATTCTTGTTTGCGTTTTCTTTCTTTTTTTCAAAGGATGAAACTGTAGATTTGAACTTCTCTTTCAATCTAATTAGATCTTCAGGACTTTTATCTTTCCAACAAGAAACAAATAGGAGTGAAACTAGCGTAATGAGGGTAACTTTTTTAAGCATGGTTTTGTGTTTATGAATTGTTCAAAAATAAGAAATATTTAGTCTTTGGCTTTTTGATAATCTGCCAGACTTTGCGGACCTTCAAGAACTCTACGAACTATTTGTAAAGTGCCATCATCTTTGGTAGCAATCTGCCATTTGATTAAGGCAATGGTACCTTTCACAATTTCTATACCGGTAATACTTCTTGGGTGCACACAACTTCCATCATTGAACAAAGGAATCTCACCTGGTTCAGGAAATCGCGGTCGATGTGTATGACCTACAACCGTAATTAATAGATTCTTTTCAAGAATCCATTTTTTTATGCGACGCTCTACCTTTTTAAGCTCAATATAGTTTTTTGCAGGACTTGTTGGATCGGCTATTCCCCATACCTGTAGCGGCTTCCAAAGTACTCGTACTAAAAATCTACCCCAGCGCCAAAATCTATAATTCCACCAATCGGCTTGATGACCGTGTGTGAGAAAAAGTTCTTGTTCAGTTTCTGAATGTTTTAGTACAATAGCTTCATGGTATTTGATGCCTTCGAAAAGATCTTTTTCGCAATCTTCTACAGGTTCAAAATACTGGTATAAATGCTTTTCAACGTAGCTTTGATCTTTGTATACCATATCATGATTGCCCCAAATCATATGTAAGCGCTTTGCGAGATGAAATTGTTTTAGCAATTTAAACACATTCTTGTGTGCCTGAAAAATTGATTCAAAACGTATGTTCTCCCAAAGTTCATCACCATCACCCAATTCACAATAATCAAAGCCGTCATTAAAATAATGTTTTAAGGCGTGAAAATAGATGTTTCGGTTTTTGGCGAAATCATCCGCAAAACTGTTGTCACCACGATGGCAATCACTAAACAAAATAAACTTCGAAGTGTTATCAAAAGGAATCACTTTTGCTTGTTGATATGCTCTTGACAACCGAAACCTTGATGACATTGACGACTTTTTTATAAATATCCGAAAAACACGGCATACCTTAACATCTTTGATAAGGTTTCGTTAACAAATTTTGACGTACTATTTTGTAATTTTACTTATACTTTTTAGACTAATGCATTCGATATGAAAGATACATCTACTGATTTACCGATGCAACACTTAATTAGTTTCAATAAATTATTGGAACATTATGATGTTATGGCCAAAAGTGACGACCAATTTTTGGCTGCAAAAGCAAAACGAGTATTGGATGCGCAAAGCCCATACCCTGAATTAAGGCAAGGGTTTACAGATGTTTCGCTTCTTAAAAAACATGCAAAGGTTATTGCTGTTATAATGGAAGATGTTTTTACTGATGTTTTAAGTACAAATGAAATAAAAGCAGCTGCACTTCCATATCATGATGTTACTTTTAATTCTTCTAAAAGGTTTCAAAAAATAATTACTGATGCGGGTGATGATTTTGAACTTTCCATGCGAAATTTTGATGATGGCCTTAATTATTTGATGGCATGTAGTGTCATTTTGAGTTTTTACTACGGATATAAAGTAGATTTTAAACGCCCACTTTTTTATGACATACCTGATTCAAAAGGTGTAATGCGCCATTACCGTATTTTGTATAATGCGGATTTTATGGAAATTGTTCCTACAGACAAAGCTAAAGATATTACTCAAGAGGATTTTGAAGAACTTTTAGAGAATTTTGGTAACATTGAGGTTTGGAAGGAAAAAATACCGCCAGGTAGTTTTATCTCAAGAGGCTTTGTAATATCTAATATGTTTGATGTTACCGCTGAACATTCAATTTCTGAAATAAAATCAGGATTAATACGAAGTAATAAGGGTAATGAAGACCTTGAGTTTACCGAAAATATTCAAAAGACTTTTTCATCTTTTTTCAATCTGCCTGATATTAAAGTGGGTTGGGCAGATTATAATTCTGATTTAGATCAGTTTGAAGCGAGCTGTGGTCCAGAGGCTCATAGTTTTTTACTTGGAGACTCTGAAAGTAAAGCATGTGACGAAGCACTATGCCAAGGCTCATATCAAAAATTATTAAAAGAGAATAAATATTTTACTGTTTCGAATGTGGATAAGTATTTTGACTTGTCTAAAGGTATGCCTCCTTATAAAAATCTTAAGGAGCAGGGGATAAAAAGTGCCATATTAGCTCCTATTGCAGATAATGGGAAACTATTGGGAGTTCTTGAGTTGGGCTCTCCGCGGGTAAATGAATTCAATAGCATTAATGTTACGAAATTGGATGATATAATGCCGTTTATTGTGACAACTGTTTTAAAAAGTCAAGCTGAGTTTGAAAATGAAATCGATGCCATAATTCAACATGAATGTACAACAGTACATTCTTCAGTCTATTGGAAATTTGAGGAGGAAGCTAAAAAGTTTATTGTGGACGGTTTAGAAGGTAGACAACCTTCATTTAGTGAAATTGTTTTTAAAGATGTCTACCCTTTATATGGTCAAATAGACATTAAAGATTCTTCGAAAGCAAGGAATACTGCTATACAAACTGACCTAATGATTCAACTTACTGAGATCAATACGGTGTTGGATGAGGCATGGCAAAAAAATAAGCTTCCAATTTATGAGGAGCTGATTTTTAGAGTCAATAGTTATATGGACGAGATCAAAGATGTTTTATATACAAATAGTGAGCAAGCGATTGCTGACTTTGTACACCATGAAATTATTCCCGTTTTTGACCATTTTAAAAATGCTGATTCTGATCTGAAGAAGAAAGTGGACTCATATGAAGCAATGATTGATACCAATACTCATTCTTATTACGATCATCGTAGGAACTATGATGAAAGTGTCACGAAAATCAATAAGAAATTGGCATCTGTTATTGACAAGAGACAGGAAGCAGCACAAGATATGTTTCCGCATTATTTTGAGCGGTATAAGACTGACGGGGTAGAGCACAATATGTACATTGGTAGTTCAATTTCGAACAGTAAAATATTTGATCCAATTTATCTGAACAATTTGAGATTGTGGCAGCTGCAAGTAATGTGTGAAATGGAAAATACACATTACAATTTAAAACCAGAACTCTCGGTGAAATTAGACGTAGCATCACTTATGCTTGTTTACAGTACTTCCTTATCCATCCGTTTTCGTATGGATGAGAAACAATTTGATGTTGACGGCACATACAATGCGAGATATGAGATTATTAAAAAACGTATTGATAAATCGTACATCAAGGGAACAAAAGAAAGGCTTACTCAACCGGGTAAATTATCTATAGTTTATTCTCAAAAGAAAGATGAATTAGAGTACTTACGATATATTAAGTTCTTAAGAGCGAAAGGTTATTTCGCTGGTAAAGTTGAAATAGTTGAGTTGGAAGGACTGCAAGGAGTAACAGGCTTAAAGGCCATTCGCGCAGAAATTCTTTACAAAAAAAGTGATGAATCTCAAGAAACCTTTACCTATGAGGACCTTATGGAAGAGTTAAAGGCTTAAAAAGGCAACTTTTTTATCGTACGTTAAAATGAAATGCTAATCCGAAAGCAATCACAGAAAGTATAATTCCAATCATAAAGACGGTATAGGTCCATCTAAGTATGTTGTATTTTCTATTCAAGACCAATCCTAGAAAATAAAGATCTTTAGTTAGTGAAGAATAGATATATTCTTTGTCTTTAACTAATTCTTCAATAGCCCATTCATATTCATCAAGGCTCATTTTATGAAAGTTACCGAAAAACAGAAGATTTACTTTTTTGTTTTTTACATCCTCTTTTGAAAATTTACCGCTAGTAATATTAGGTCTGGTAGCTATTACCGCCATGATCATTGATACTACACTAAAGATGATAAAGATAATTGTGGGATAAATTAAATAACCATTTGAAGGATTATCCAATTTAGGTAACAGGCTTGACAACGCTACAGAGATTATAATAGCATTTACCGACAATAAAATATTCGCTTTAGTATCTGCAATATCACTTAATGCGAGATGATTCTTAAGCGTGACACGAAATAAAGTCTGAATACCTCGATCAGGACTCTCTGTTTTATACTTCGCTTTGATGGCTTCTTTTTTAGCGATTTCTTTCTCAGCTTTTTTTTCTTTAATCAATTTCTTAAGGTTTTTATCTTTGCCTGCTTGCCATTTTTCTTTTGCATAATCGGTATAGAATTGATGTTCGTTTTTGAACATTTCAATATTTGCATTACACCATTCTTTCGAAGTATAATTGGCAATACCTAATAATGACAATTCTTCTTTTAAATAATCTGATGTTTCTACATAACTTTTTTGTGCAAAATGAGATGAATCGGCATCTCTAATAATTTTTTCATGAATGTTTTGAGGTTCGTGAAATCGTTTTGTTGCGCGAATACACCCTATTATTTTTTGAATTTTTTGAGTTTCACAACCTTCCTGTGTTAAAAATTCATTGGTTATATCGCAACTTGTTTCTTCATGTTCTTTTGTACCTGTAGTATAGCCCGTATCATGAAGCCATGCCGCTAGCAAAATTATCTCTTTATCATTGTCTTTGAGATCATGAGCGTCTAGTAATTCTTTAGTACTTTTAACCACTCGCTCTGTATGTTTGAGGTTGTGATACAAGTATTTTGGATCTAATTTATTTTTCAATAAATCTGAAGCGAAAATTTTAGTTTTCTCAATTATATCCGACATATGAGTGTGTGTTATAATACTTTGTCCAAAGTACAAAATTCTAGCCTTTAGAACTTTTTTATGAAGAATTATTGCTTAGTCGTCTTATGCTCTCTTTTACTTACAAATTGCGCTACCCAAAAAACCAAGTATGCATCTGATAATGCAAAAAAGGAAATATCAACCATCAAACCAATTTCGCATACGGTTTATCTCATAGGGGATGCGGGCTTGTCTAAAGACAATACGCCAAACGCAGCACTAAGATCATTTAAATATAGATTAGACAAGGCTGATAAAAATAGCACGGCAATTTTTTTAGGAGATAATATATATCCCGCAGGAATGCCTAGTAAAAAAAAGGAGCCGATTAAATATAAAAAAGCAAAAAGATATTTAGACGCCCAATTATCATCCCTTGAGAACTACAAAGGGAAGCCTTTATTTATTCCTGGAAATCATGATTGGTATGCTGAAGGTTTGAACGGATTAAAGCGACAACAAGAATACATCCAAAAAAAATTAGACAGTAAAAAAGTGTTTTTTCCAAAAAATGGGTGTCCAGTTGAAAAAATTGAGGTAAACGATGATGTTGATATTATTGCGATTGACACCGAATGGTATTTGACAAATTGGGACAAACACCCAAACATGAATGACGATTGCGAAATAAAAGATCGCGAAAAGTTCTTTGAAGAAATGGAAGGACTCATAAAAAAAGGAGCAAACAAAACAACGATTATCGCGCTCCACCACCCAATGACTAGTTATGGCGTGCATGGCGGACATTTTTCGCTAAAACAGCACTTGTTCCCTGCTAATAATGGAATTCCTTTACCAATAATAGGTTCAGTAATTAACCTGCTACGAAAAGCATCAGGTACTTCCCAAGAAGATTTATCTAACAAGCGATATAATCAACTTAGAAAACGTCTCATTACCTTGGCGAAATATTCAGAAAAGGTTGTTTTTGTTTCTGGTCACGAGCATACACTTCAGTATATTGTTGAGGATAATACGCCTCAAATTGTTAGCGGCGCTGGAGCAAAAAACGGAGCCACTAAACTATTAAATGGCAGTCAGTTTTCTACAGGTCAAATGGGATATGCCAAATTAGAAATTTATAAAGATGGGTCTTCAAATGTTCAATTTTATGGAGTCACTAATGAAGCAAAAGAAGAAGCCCTTTTTTCAACACAAGTTTTAAAAGCAGATACGAAAAATCATACCAAATCTTTTGAGAAGGATTTTCCGATGTCTGTTAAAGCATCTATCTATACTGCAAAAGAAACAGATAAGAGCAATATTTACAAATGGTTTTGGGGTGAGCGGTATAGAACCGTTTATTCAACTGAAGTAACTGCGCCTACGGTAGATTTAGACACTATATTTGGAGGATTAACTGTAGTTCGAAAGGGTGGAGGGCATCAGTCTAAATCGTTACGAATGGTTAACAAAGAAGGCAAAGAATATGTAATGCGCGCCCTAAAGAAAAGTGCAGAAATTTACTTGCAAGCCATGGCTTTTAAAGATCAATATGTAGTTGGTGATTTTGAAGACACTTATACTGAAGGATTGTTATTAGATTTTTATACAGGTTCACACCCCTATGCGCCTTTCACTATTGGAAAATTATCAGATGCTGTAGGTATTTATCATACCAATCCCACTTTGTATTATGTTCCGAAGCAGAATGCGATAAAAAACTTTGATGATGAGTTTGGTGATGAATTATATATGATTGAAGAACGCACCGATAGTGGTCATGGTGATCAAAAAAGTTTTGGAAATTCTAATACCTTAATTAGTACTGATGATCTGCTAAAAAAGTTGCGTAAAGATGAAAAATATGCAATTGATAAAACTGCATATATTCGTGCACGTTTATTTGATATGATGATTGGTGATTGGGACCGTCATACAGACCAATGGCGATGGGCTGAGTTTAAAGACAAAAAAAATGGGACTGTTTTATATAAGCCAATTCCTAGAGATCGCGATCAAGCATTCTCTATTATGGGTGATGGTTTTTTTATGAATTTAGCAACCAAAAGTGTACCTGGTTTAACCTTAATGGAAGGTTTTAAAGAGGAAATAAGAAGTGTGAAAGGTTTTAACGGATCGCCAAAGACCTTTGCTTTAGATAATATTTTACTTCCAGAAACGGAACTTAAAATTTGGGAAGAGCAAGTTGCGTATATTCAAAATAACTTGACTGCAGATATCATTGACAAAGCTTTTGAGGAATTTCCAATTGAAGTACGTGACGAAAATATAATTACAATTAAGAAAACCTTGTTGTCTCGTAAAAGTAGTTTGTTAAAGACGGCAAGAGAATACTATTCCATAATTAATAAGTATTCGGTAGTTGTGGGTACAGATAAAGATGATCATTTTACAATAACAGGCCTCGCAGAGGGAAAAACAAAAGTTGTTGGAAATCGAATTAAAAATGGTAAAAAAGGGGCGCAATTTTTTAATAAAACCTACGATCCTTCAATCACAAAAGAGATTTGGGTTTATGGTCTTGATGATAATGACCGCTTTGATATAACGGGAGTTCGATCTGCAAATAGTAAACTCAGAATTATTGGGGGTCACAACAATGATATTTATAATGTTGTTGGCAGTAAAGGAGTATATATTTACGATCAAAAGGTTAAAAAAAATACATTCGAAAAGAAAGAAGGGGCTAAAATCAGACTGAGTAGCGATTATGAAACCAATACCTATCAGCCGATAAAATTGAAAACGAGTAATAATGCTTTTATTCCGTTAATTGGCTCTAACCCTGATGACGGATTCAAAATAGGCTTCGTTAACACCTATGTTTATAATGGTTTTTTACAGAATCCGTTTACTAGTCAGCATAGTGTAAATGCAGCTTTTTATTTTGCTACTAATGGTTTTGATTTTGGTTATAAAGGCGAATTCGCAAGAGTTATAGGAAAAGCGAATCTTGAACTGGAAGCAAAGTTTACAAGTCCAAATTTTAGTATCAACTTTTTTGGCCTGGGCAATGAAACTGAAAATTTCGATGATGATTTAGATCTTGATTTTAACCGGGTAAAAATAGAAACCTTAAGATTTGCACCGTCTTTAGTTTGGCGAGGTGATTTAGGATCAAAATTTCGAACTGGTATTTTATATGAAAGTATTGAAGTTGAGGAGACCGAAGATCGATTTGTAAATACCTTTTATCTCGCAAACGGTGAAGAGAATAAAAAAGATTTTTTAGGTATTGAGGGCGAATATGAATATGCTAATGCAGACAACACGGCCTTCCCTACCTTAGGAATGGCAACCTCACTTTTAATAGGGTATAAAACAGCAATAGGGAGTAACTCGCAAAGTTTCGGTTACATTGTTCCAAGTCTGTCTATCGATCACAAACTAGTTCCGAATGGAAGGTTAGTTTTAGCCACTATAATGAAAGCTCATTTCAATCTAGGTGATGGTTATGAATTTTATCAAGCAGCAAGTATTGGCGGGGTAGATGGCCTTAGAGGTTTTAGAAATCAACGTTTTGCTGGTCAAACTTCGTTTTATCAAAATACAGATATTCGATATAGTTTGAGAAAAATGAAAACAGGCTTGTTGCCTTTGTCAATGGGCCTATACGGAGGTTTTGATTATGGGCGGGTATGGATAGATAATCAAGATTCTGATCAATGGCACACATCGGTTGGAGGTGGATTTTTCTTAAACGCTGCGGATGTTATTTCATTGACTTTAGCGGTTTTCAATAGTGATGATGGAGCAAGATTCACTTTCGGGCTGGGCTTTGGTTTTTAAAACGAGTGTTTAGAAAAAAGCAAAAGGGATACCTCAATTGATACTGTGTAAATTTATATGTAAAAACAAGACTTAATGATCATAAAAGATTTAAAAGCGGGATTAAAAAAGAATCATAAGAAATTTATAGATCATATTGATTCGCTATCGAAAGAAGCATTTGAGTTCAGTAAAAATCAAAAATGGACAGCAGGGCAAGAACTAGATCATATTGCAAAAAGTATTTTACCCATCGCTAAAATAATAAATAACAAAGATTACATCAGATCTAAGTTTGGAACTACTAGCCGAGTTAATAGCAATTATGATGCATTAGTTTCCACCTATCAAATTGTATTAACAAAAGGACCTGAAATGCCTGATAAATTTGTTCCTGATACTATCAGCTGGGCGCAGAAAGAAGGGCTTCAAAGTCAAATAATCGACTTGGTTGATGAAATTGCTTCTTATTTAGATTTATATGATGAAGCGGAATTGAAAGAGCTCATATTACCACACCCCGTGTTAGGTGCATTGACCCTTTATGAAATGATACTATTTACAATCTATCATGTAGAACATCACCTTAATAACAGTTTGAGAAATTTAAAATAGTTGTAGGCTCAATAGAGGAATTCTATTTCAATTTAAAAGAATATAAGTTGCCCCCTTCACCTTCACGCACTTCATCAGATAATAGAAGGGTATTGTTTGAAGTGAAACATACCGATTCTAATTGTGTTCTGATACCCAAATCGATTTCTTGAATACTAGCATCTGGCAGCGCGTCTATTTTAAAATCAGTAATAGTCCAGAGTTTACCGTTGCTAAGAAGCACAATGGTTTTGCTATCTGGAGAAATAGCAGCTGAAGTTACTCTGCAAGTATCCCAATCATCACCGAGGGTTATTTTGCCTAAGAATTTCGCATCATAAGTGCCCTTTTTGTCTGGTACGCTATAAATTAATGTTTCTCCTGTAAAGGGGTTAGCTCTATTTTTAGTAAATATATATAGGTGTTCATTATGATGAAAGAAAGCTTCCGCATCATATAAGAGTTCTTCTCGTTGTGGAGGAAATTCTTGCTGTTCGGGGTATTGAAAGCGAATTGCTTTTGCATTTATTTTATTTCCTTTCTCCAATTCAGGATTGGCTACTTTTAAAATTACAAGGTTTTTTCGTCTGCTTTCATTATTTCCGAAATCACCAATATATAAGTTGCCTTGTTTATCTTTTGTTAAATCTTCCCAATCGATGTTTTTATAATTTTTAACATCAAGATGTTTAATAATATTTCCCTTGAAATCAATTTTATAAATATTGTCGCTGTTGCCACTATCTTCTATTAGCCATGCTGTTTCTTCAGTCAATTGCTCAATGCCAGAGTTCTCACTTAGTTTTTTTGGTAATTTATCAATTAGTGTGAGTTGCCCGTGATTAGAGCAGCTATGTAGTACGAAGAACGCCAGTAAAACAGTAAGATGTTTCATATCATTCTCTGATAAAAGCAAATTGAGAACCTTTAATTTTTATTCGCTGTCTATTTGTTTGTTGCCAAATTTTGCGCATTATTCATGTCTAGATTGTCAACTACAAATTGCCCTAAATCACGACCTTGTTTTACACCAATTTCAACTGCAGCTCTATAGTGAATGCCACCATACATTCTGCTAATTGCAGCTTCATCAGCTGCTTTTTCGAAAGAAGTGAAGCTTCTTACAGGAAGTCCATAGGCCACTTCTGTATCGTCGTCAAAACTAAAATTATCTCCGTAAATTTCAGTTAATACAGTAGATGCAGCTCCTGAAACCACACTATGTCCGCTTGAATATTCCGGAAAAGGTGGAGTTTGTAAAACAGGAGTCCAATTTTTATCAATATGCTCATTGATAAGTGTTTCAGGTCGTATCAAATTACTTCGATATTTTTCATCCCAACAGCTAATAAAAGCATCGGCCATTGCAATTGACGCTTTGGTATATGCATAAAGTGATTTAGCAAAATCACTATTGGTTTTCCTGCTGGCTATTTTTGTGATCCCCATCCAATGAGCGCCTGGACTAATCTTTTTTGTTGCAAACATTAAATGTCCTCGAGTTACAGAAACATAAGGGTTACAATCCCAAAATTGAGCAATTTTTATTTCTTCAGAATCATCTCCTTTTGCAGTAATTTCATTACTGATTTTGTAGACCTCTTCAAGTTCTTTGTAGAAATCAGACCCTTTTTCTAATGAGAAAGCTGGGGGAGGGAGCGGCTTGAACTGAGCTGCAGAATCAATAACAAATGTGCGTATTTTGTTCCAATGTGGCTCAATACCATCCATATAAGCTGGAGGTGTAGGTTGCCATCTTGTTGGGTCATCAGTATCAACCGTAAATTTTGGCATTGTACGGGTTTGATTGTAGTTGTCTTTTGCCATCCAAGTTTCAATATGTTTAGAAACTTGAAGTCCATAATCTTTGGAGTTGGTAAAAACAACTTGATTTTTACTTTCCCAAACACCATAAAGGCTATCTCTTAACATTTCCATTTTATCCTCTGAAAAAATCAATTTTTTATTTAGTTCCATATGGGCAACCATAGCTGCAAGCTCATAATTTATTGTTTTGGTTGTATCAGGCTTTGGAATTGCAGTAAAATCTTTTAACTGGCCTGCTAATGAATTATAGTCAGCGTTTTCTAGTGCAACAATTTCGTAAGCTGCGATATTTGGATATGCAAAAATTCGACTCGCAACTGGTGGAGAAAAAATATCATGAATCATGATTTCTGTCACCTTGTCAACAGACGCATGAAGGTCTTCTGAAGAAATATTAATAGCTTCTGTTTTCTTTGGTTCTTCTGTACATGAAATAAGAAGTGTAAGTGTAATAACTAGTGTAAGTAGCTTTTTCATGTTATTTAATCTATTTATTGAGTTCGTTAGTTTTTATAAAATTCAGATACAAATTTATTCTGAAATATAAGGCTGACAATATATGCATTCTTTCAGCAAGACGGTAGTTGTCAAGAGTTAATATTTATCAAATGGATCTGCAAATTGGCTATGAAAACGTTGGAGTTATTGTCCGATTTGAGATTTATATTTTTCCAATGGGAATATTCTGATAAAATCTAAATATATTTAGCAGATATAATTTAACCAATTCTCCACTATGTTAGGAATAGCCTCGTTTTTAGGATTTACCATTTTAGTTGCCGTAATAGCATATATTTCAACAAAAAAGACCAATGAAAAAACTTCAGACGGTTATTTTCTAGGGGGAAGAAGCCTAACCGCAGGTGTTATTGCAGGCTCGCTACTATTAACGAATCTATCTACAGAGCAAATTGTAGGCTTAAATGGTTCTGCTTATAGTGATGGTATTTTAGTAATGGCATGGGAAACTTTAGCGGCAATCGCTATGGTGATATGTGCTATCTTTTTGTTACCACGATATTTAAAAGGTGGAATAAGTACCATACCTACCTATTTAGAAAGAAGGTTTGATACCACAACTAAGGCGATGACCTCAGGTTTGTTCTTAAGTGGTTATGCTATCGTTCTTTTACCAATCGTTTTATATTCTGGCTCTTTGGCAATAAGTGGAATGTTTGATTTACCAGGTAAATTAGGTATTTCTGAATGGCAATCTATTTGGGTTTGTGTTTGGAGTATAGGTATCATAGGAAGTGTCTACGCTATTTTTGGTGGGCTTAAGGCTGTTGCCGTATCTGATAGTATTAATGCCATAGGTTTGTTAATTGGAGGGTTGTTAATTCCTGTTTTCGGATTATATGCGATAAGCGATGATGGTAGTATATTAGGAGGTATTGCGACTCTTACAGCAGAACATCCTGAAAAATTTAATGCCATTGGATCTGAAGATTCAAGTATTCCTTTTCATACCATTTTTACAGGAATGGTTCTAGTACAATTATTCTATTGGGGAAGTAACCAACAAATCATTCAAAGAGCACTTGGGGCTAAAAATTTAGTAGAAGGCCAAAAAGGATTAATGTTGGCAGCTTTCTTCAAAATATTAGGCCCATTAATCGTTGTATTACCAGGTATTATTGCTTTTCATATGTTTGAAGGGCAGTTAGAAAGACCAGATCAAGCGTACCCGAAATTAGTAGCTGAGGTTTTACCTGCTAGTTTTGTAGGCTTCTTTGCTGCTGTTCTTTTTGGTGCTATTTTGAGTTCTTTTAATAGTGCTTTAAATAGTTGTGTAACGCTTTTTGGAGTAGATATTTATAAGCAATACATTAATCAAGAAGCGCCAGAAAGTCAAGTAGTTGCCAACGGGAAACGATTTGGAATTGGCCTAGCACTATTCGCTATGGTATTAGCTCCGTTTCTTTATTATGCATCAGACGGACTATTCGGTTATTTGCAAGAAGTAAACGGTGCATATAGTGTTCCAATTTTAACCGCAATTGTTGTTGGTTTCTTGTCGAAGCGAGTTCCTGCAATAGCAGCTAAAGCAGGAATTGTTTTTGCCTTTGTAGTATATGTAGCCTATATCATTTTATCAAGAGGATTTGAATTAGATTGGTTGCCTCATATGCTTGATATGCAGGCGATAACTTTTGTGCTGACAGTTGCCTTAATGCTTATAATTGGCAAATTAAAACCAAGAGAAACTGACTATGTACAGGAGTATACTGAAGACGTTGATATTACCACTTGGAAATACGTAAAACCTGTTGGATTGATTATTACAATAGTAGTTATTAGTACCTACATAATTTTCAGGTAGTAAAGAATAATTTACAAAGCAATATAAAAAAACCCGACCATAATTGGTCGGGTTTTTATAGATTTAGGTCAAAATTTGATTGATATTTTACGGTTAGATATATTGATTTACTATATTTTCAAAGAGCTCTTGTTTGCCACTTTGTAATTCAAGTTCTCCGTTTTCTTTTGCAATCTCATACAAAGCTTTAAAGTCTAATTTCCCATCTTCAAAAGCTGCTCCTTTACCAGAATCAAAAGAGCTATAGCGTTTTTCACGTAAAGAATCATAAGGAGAAGAAGTAATAATTTTATCAGCTACTAGTAGCGCTCGTGCAAAGGTGTCTGCTCCACCAATATGTGCATGAAAAACATCATCCATATCTGTAGAATTTCTTCTAATTTTTGCATCAAAATTAACACCGCCACCTTGTAGTCCGCCAGCTTTTAAGAAAACCAACATCGCCTCAGTAACTTCACCAATATTATTCGGAAACTGATCTGTATCCCATCCGTTTTGGTAATCACCTCTATTAGCATCTATGCTTCCTAACATTCCGTGAGCTGCGGCTATTTCCATTTCATGTTGCATGGTATGGCTAGCCAAAGTTGCATGGTTAACTTCTATATTAATTTTAAAATCGTCTTGCAATCCATATTGATGTAAAAACCCAGCAACTGTAGCACAATCAAAATCATATTGATGCTTCATAGGCTCCATTGGTTTCGGCTCTATAAAGAACTGGCCTTTAAAACCTTGTGCTCTAGCATAATCGCGTGCCATGCCTAAGAATTTACCCATATGATCTAACTCACGTTTCATATCGGTATTCAAAAGTGACATATAGCCTTCGCGGCCTCCCCAGAAAACATAGTTTTCACCATCAAGCGCCATAGTAGCGTCTAATGCCAATTTTACTTGTCCGCCGGCTCTTGCAAGAACATTAAAATCAGGGTTTGTGGAAGCCCCATTCATATATCTCGCATTAGAAAAGCAATTTGCAGTACCCCACAATAATTTTACTCCGGCTTCCGCTTTTTTCCCTTTGATATAATCTACAATTGTAGCCAGGCGTTTTTCAGATTCTGCAAATGTTGAGCCCTCTTGAATCAAATCAAAATCGTGGAAACAGAAATAATCGAATCCCATTTTGGTAATAAATTCAAAAGCTGCATCAGCTTTGGCTTTAGCAGCATCAACAGCATTGGTTGGTTGATCCCAAGGAAAATTTTGTGTTCCAGGCCCGAAAGGATCTGCTCCTTGTCCGCAGAATGTATGCCAATAGGCAATCGAAAATTTGAAATGATCACGCATGGTTTTTCCAGCAACAACCTGATCTGGGTTGTAATATTTAAACGCTAAAGGGTTATCAGATTCCTTGCCTTCAAATTTAATATCTCCGATTCCTTTAAAATATTCTTTATCTCCTATGAGCGCCATATTTAATTGTTTTTTATAAGTTGTTGAAGTTTGTTTTTCCAGTTTTTATAGGCATTTTTATATGCTTCTTTTTCATCAGAAGGTTTAAAGCCCATCACATAATCGTTATTCATAATTTGTTCGCCAAAAGCTTTAAAATTACCATTGTGTAATTGGCAGGCTCTAGCGGCACCTATTGCTCCTGTAGTATTATAAATTTCAATTTCTTGACCAATGAGTGTTGCTACAGTATTTGAAAAAATATCAGAACGAAAAAGATTGTCGTTTCCTGCGCGAATGACTTTTGGTGCAATTCCGTCAGAAGTCATTATTTCCATTCCGTAAACAAAAGAAAATGCAATACCCTCTAAAGCAGCTCTACAAAGATGTGCTTTAGTATGGTTGTTAAGGTTCAAATTTGATAGTTGAGTGCCCAATACTTTGTTGTCTAACATACGCTCTGCACCGTTGCCAAAAGGGTGAATGGTTACGCCGTCTGAACCAATAGGAATTGATTCTGCGAGGTCATTCATTTCATCATATGATGAAACTTTTAAATTATTCAACAGCCACCGGTACTGAATACCTGCACCATTAATACATAAAAGCTTTCCGATACGAGGATTGGCCTTGTCATAATTGACATGGGCGAAATTATTAACTCGAGAACTTTCTTTTACAGAAAGACTATTTGTAATTGCATATACAACACCTGATGTACCGCCTGTAGCAGCAACTTCACCAGGGTTGAAAACATTTAATGACAATGCATTGTTTGGTTGATCACCAGCACGATACAAAATAGGCGTACCAACTGCCAATCCTGAGGCTGAAGCTCCTTTTTGTGAAACTTTTCCTTGAACAGAAAAAGTATCTTTTATATTAGGAACTAGGTCTTTGTCTATACCGTAGTGTTCTAATAGCCAGTCAGCGATAGAATTCTGTTTGAAATCCCAAAAAATACCTTCAGATAATCCTGAAATAGTGGAACAGATCTCATCACTAAGTTTATACGCTATATAATCACCAGGCAACATGAACTTATAAATCTTACTGTAAACGTCAGGTTCATTTTCTTTAACCCATTTTAATTTGGAAGCAGTAAAATTTCCTGGAGAATTTAGCAGATGCTCAGCACATTTATCATTGCCCAAATCATTAAAAGCGGTATTGCCGATTTGAACAGCTCTGCTGTCACACCATATAATCGAATTTCGTAATGGATTTCCGTTTATGTCAACAACCACAAGGCCATGCATTTGATAAGATATCCCGACTCCTGAAACCTCTTCCGCTTTGATATTACTTTCTTTGAGGAGTCTTTTAGTAGCCTTGCAAATGTGTATCCACCAGTCATCTGGGTGCTGTTCAGCCCAACCATTTTTTACAGCTAACATCTCCATTTCAGTCTCAGGTTCATTAACCACAGCTACACTTTTACCAGTTGCTGTTTCGATTAATGCAGCTTTAATAGAAGAGCTGCCGATGTCATATCCAATAGAGTACATAAATCAACTATAACGTTTGCGTTCGGAAAGATATTCTTTTAGTGTCATTGGTACAAACTAGCATCAAATAAAAACATCTTATTTCAAAAATAGCATTTATATAAATCATTAGTTATTCTTTTTGTTGAACAGCTCTTAAGTAAATAAGAGAATAACTAATTAGGTACTGCTCTGAACTATCTACTAGCTAATTTCGAAAGCCTTAAATTTGGATTTTAATTTATTTTTAATGTTATCAATTTTCCTAGCTTCTATTTTTTAAGTCTACTTTATATCTTAAGTAGCAGGTAGTATTCACTATAACGTTTGCGAGTAAAAGCATAATTTCAAGACATATTTTTTATTCGAATTATTAGACGTTTTCTAACTTAAAAAGACGGTTTAAAAAGAAAAAAACAAGTATCTTAACTTTCTATCTAACGTAATTGATTTAAATGTCTGAAAGTTTTGCGCGCCAGCAATTCATAGCGAGTTTTATGCTTATAAAAGCTATAATTTTGTTATCAATATTTTGCCCAATCTTTACCTGGGGTCAGCAATCTAATCAGATTGAGTCGCAATATGCTTGGTTTGATGGTTTAATGGGAGTGACTAATTCAGGTGTTTATGAAGGAGAGGCATATTATAATGATTTCAAGGTTAGAAATGGTAGACACCAATTTTTCGAATCAACACAATTTCAAATTGGGTCTGTAGAATACAATGGTGAAATGTATTTTAATTTGGCTTTGAAGTATGATATTTTTAATGACAAGTTAATACTTCGAAACCAAGAAAATTACGGAATTCCACCAATAGTTATTGATAGTGAATTGCTGACAAAATTTTGGATTCAAGGGGCCGAATTCGAAAATTTTCATTCAAAAATTTCAGACGTAGATTCGTATTTTTTTGAAATTATATTAAGATCAAATTCATATTCATTACTTAAAGAGTACAAAAAAAAATTATTCATAAAAACTGAAGATGAAATTCTCTATCACGAATTCAAAGATGATTTTAATCACTATCTGCGAAAGGATGATGCGTTTTATAGGGTAAAGTCAGTAAAGGATTTAAGTGCAATCTTCCCTGAACAAAAGAAGTTAATAAAATTGCTTGATAAACAATATAAAGAAATTAGAAAATCAGATTTTTCTGGTTACCTGAAATCCATATTAACCGATCTACAAAAAGAGTTGTCAACTACAAATTAAACATTTTAATGAGATTAGGATTAACACTAGTTCTTTGTTTTGTTTTTGCTACACTATTTGCGCAGACAAATGAGAAACTACTATCATTAAATATTGCAGATAAGCCATTGAGTGAAGTGTTTTCTGAATTGGAAAACCTATCTGAATTTCAATTTTATTATGCAGAAGAATGGCTAAATAAAGATACTATAAGCAAAACTTATCAAGATCTCACATTAAAAGAAATTCTTGATGATTTGTTAGCTGACACCCAAATCAACTATTTTATTTCATGGGATAATCGCATCATCCTAACATTGAATAATAGCATTTATGCTAATTTACCTGAAGGGTTTTTAGAACCTTCAATTGAATATGACCTTGAAATTAGCGAAGACGACGACCGTGGAGCGCCAGTTTTTTATGGGACGCAAAACAATAGTCGTCGATCTAGTGCCGAAACTGTAAGAATCGGAAAAGAAGGTGCTTCTAAAATCAATAAAAAATTTACACTTAAGGGTATAGTTACTCACAGTAGAACTGGGCTTCCAGTCCCTGATGTTGCAGTAATTGAAAAAAGCTTAAAAATAGGCGTAGTAACGAAAGAAGATGGCTCTTATGAGATTAATTTACCAGCAGGGTTGAATGTGATTGAAACGAGTGCATTAGGTCTGAACTCTAAAGTTGTAAACGTTATCATATTTAATGATGGTAAGCTCAATCTTAGCTTGGATGAAGGATTTGAAGAATTAGACGAGGTAATAGTGCAAGCTGACGCCACAAGAAATGTGGAAGATGTTTCATCGGGTACCACAAGAATTGAGTCAGAACGCTCTAAAAATATACCAATGGCTCTAGGTGAGCGAGATGTTTTGAAAATAGCAACCACAATGCCAGGTATCTCAACGGCTGGTGAAGGTGCAGCGGGCTTTAATGTTAGAGGTGGAAAAACAGATCAAAATTTAATTCTGCTAGACAACGCAGTTATATATAATCCTACCCATTTTTTTGGTTTTTTTCAAGCATTTAACCCTTTCGCAATAAGTAGTTTGAATGTTTATAAGGGAAGTGTGCCAGTCGAATATGGAGGTCGACTTTCATCAGTTTTTGAAATAGAAAGTAAAGTTGCGAGTGTTGATAAATTCAAAGGGGAGGTGTCGATTGGACCGGTTACGGGTAATGCAGTAGTCGAAATACCTATTGTAAAGGGTAAAGCAGGATTGCTTTTAGGTGCTCGCGGTGCATATTCTGATTGGGTACTAAAGCTTATTGATGACGAAAACAGCAATAGAAGCCAAGCTTCATTTTATGATTTTATAGCCAAATATAATCATAAGGTCAATGATAAGAATGATGTCAGCGCAACTGCGTATTATAGTAAAGATATTTTTAGTATTACTTCAGATTCGCTATTTGATTATAGTAATCGTATAGTTTCTTTACAATGGAATAGAAAATTAGGAGAAAAGACAACGGGAAGTCTTTTGGTCTCGAATAGTCAGTATGCTTCTAACATTTCGTACGATGGTAGTATAAATAGAAATTTTCAACAAGGTTTTACTATTGAAGAATCTGAGATGAAATTAAAATTTAAGTACCTATTTAACGAAGCGCATAAGTTTGATTATGGTATTTCGACCAAACTTTATTCGTTAGATCGTGGTGAAATCAGACCAAAAACAAGCAATGACATTATAGAACCATTGGTCTTATCAAATGAAAAAGCAATAGAATCAGCATTATTTATCTCAGACAATTTCAAAGTGAGTGATAAACTAGAGCTCGATGTAGGTTTACGATATGCGTTTTACGCTGCTTTAGGTCCATTTACAGAGCGATTATATCAAGAGGGTGTGCCCAGAACAGAATCAAATCAAATAGGTGAGGTAACATATGATAAAAACGAATTTTTTAAAACTTATGGCGGGCCAGAAGCGAGGTTATCAGCTAGGTACTTATTGAGTGATAGCCTTTCACTAAAGGCAAGTTTTAATAATATGAATCAGTTTATTCACACCTTGTCGAATAACACCACAGTATCTGCTGTTGATACTTGGAAACTATCAGACACTCATATTAAACCGCAAACAGCAAATCAATTTTCATTAGGGGTTTATAAAAACATAAGTAACTATGAGTTTAGCCTTGAAGGTTTTTACAAGACACAGAATAATATAGTAGATTTTAAAACTGGTGCTGACTTACTTTTAAATGAGAATATTGAGACTGAAGTTATTCAAGGCAATGGAAAAGCATATGGCGTAGAACTTTTAATACGAAAGAATAGTGGAAAATTAAATGGGTGGTTAGGCTATACCTATTCAAGATCATTTTTTAAGCTAGACAGCCCATTCCAACAAGAGCAGGTAAATGATGGAGAGTTTTTTCCATCAAATTTTGATAAGCCACATGATTTAAGCGTTGTCATGAATTATAAGTTTACCAAGCGATTGAGTTTTTCATCCAATTTTGTTTATCAAACTGGAAGACCCATTACTTTTCCAGTAGGTAATTATGAGTTTGACGGTAATGAGTTTGTTTTATATAGTGATAGAAACCAGTTTAGGGTACCTGATTATTATCGCTTAGATGTGGGGCTTAATATTGAAGGAAATCATAAAATTAAAAAATTTGCCCATAGTTTTTGGACAATTTCGGTTTATAATGTTCTAGGAAGAAACAATCCTTATTCCATATTTTTTGTATCGCAAGAGGGTGAAATTAAGGCGTTCCAAAGCTCAATTTTTGCAATTCCTATTCCGTCAATCACGTATAGTTTTAAATTTTAATCAGCAAGCAATGAGTTTTTTAATCACAAATTTGAGGTGCGCAACACCAAGGTTTCTAGCGATGCTGATCGTGCTTTTATTTGGCGCTTGTATAGAACCCTATGAAGGACCCGTAGGCAGTTTTGAAGATACACTTGTTGTTAATGCACGACTTACTAATGAAAATAAAAAGCATGAAATTCGTCTAAATCGATCGTATAAATTTGATGAAGATGGTCCAACACCAGAGCAAAATGCAATAGTTTTTATTATTGATGGTGCTGGTGCAACCTATGAATTCGAAGAGTCAGCACCAGGTATTTATAGCGCAGTAAATGCTTTTGCAGCAGAAGTTTTCACGCCCTATTACTTATCAATTCAAACTGAAAATGGAAATTCTTATCGATCTGACGAAATGGAATTACCAAAGGCAGAAACCAAGATTGATGAACTATATGCAAATAGAATAGTTGATGACAATGGCGTTGAAGGAATGAGTATTTTTTTAGACACCTATGATCCGTTCAAGACATCTAACTACTATCGATATGAGTATAAAGAGACTTTTAAAGTTATTGCTCCTTTTTGGAGTTCGCAAGATGCTGTTTTCATTATAGAATCTACACTTGGCGGACCTGAATTTAATATTATTCTTCGTGAACAAGAAGAACGTATATGCTATGGTACTGGCAAGTCAAATACATTTGATCTTATAAATACAAGTAATTTAAGTGAAGACAGAGTTACACAACATGCTATTCGGTTTATTCCGCGTAACGACTATATCTTAAGGCATCGCTATAGTATATTGGTTCGGCAGTATGTTCATAGTGCTAAGGCATTTGAATATTATGAAACTTTAGATCGCCTTACGCAATCTTCTACTGATCCTTTTTCAGAAGATCAACCTGGTTTTTTATCAGGAAACATATTCTCTCTTACTGATAATAAAGAAAATATTGCTGGATTTTTTGATGTTGCCACAGTAGATGAACAACGTTTATTTTTTAATTGGGTTGATTTTTTTCCAGGGGAAGAAATACCACCATATTTCATTAATTGCGAGCCTAGAGAACCTACCAATGCTGAAGACTTAATACAGCTATTAACAAATGGAAATAGCGTCTTTTATGATAATCTTCGATTTGTGCCGAGGCCTTGCGGTGATTGTACCGCTTTGGGAAGTAATAAAATTCCAGAATTTTGGGTAGACTAAGAAATGTTGAAATGAAAAAAACGGTAACAGTCATTTTTTTGCTGCTAGCAACGGTCCACTTTGCTTACGCTCAAATTACATTAAAAACGGAAGCTGAATTTGCCAATTTTGAATCGATCTCAACAGAATCGGTTTTCGTTCATTTTAATTCATCAGTATTATTGGTAGGAGAATATCTCTACTATCAATTCTATTGTTTGAATACTGATTTAGGTCATTTTAGTGAATTAAGTAAGATTGGTTATGTTGAGTTGATAGGAAAAGAGGGTGAAGTTATTTTTAAGCACAAGATTGTATTAAAAAACGGACTTGGAAATGGTGATTTTTTTATTCCTACTACTGTTAATTCTGGTAGTTATAAATTGGTAGCATACACTAATTGGATGCGAAATGGTAAAAAAGAGTTGTTCTTTTCAAGTGACATCACTATTATAAACCCATACAATGGAGATGATTCTGAAATAACATCTAAAAAAACAATCATAGTTGATTCATTAGAGGGTTTTGTAGTAGATCAAATTAAAGATGATAAACCCATACTGGTTGAAGACGCACAGCAGGAATACCCCATTACATTTTACCTTTCAAAAGAGAGATTTGCTAAAAGAGAAAAAGTAGCTTTAAAACTTTTGTTCGATGAAATTCACGATTTTGACTTAGGAAATTATTCGCTGTCTGTGCGAAAAAAGAATGAAATCCTCGAACCTTCAAAACAGAACGCTACTAATTTCATTAAAAATTCTTCCTCAAGAAATACGCACTATACTTCAGATGGCCTAAGTACTATTTATTTGCCAGAACTGAGAGGTGAACTGGTTTCAGGCTGGGTCAGTTCAAATAATATGAAGACGTCTGTCAAAAATGTTAATGTATGTATTTCTATACCTGGTGACAGTTACTTTTTTAAAGTTATTAAGACCGATGAGGTAGGAAGATTTCACTTTAATATTAGTGATAATTATTCAAGCGACATGATGATTTTCCAGGTCTTAGCTCCAAATGCACAAGATTATAAAGTTCAGCTAAAGGAAAGCCTAGTAGATTATTCTGGTTTAAGCTTTCATGAAATTGAGTTAGACACTTCGATGAAGCAAGTTATTTTACAGCGCAGTATTCACAATCAAATTGAGAATGCTTATTATACCTTCAGACCTGATTCTTTGAAGGTGGATTCGCCGACCCAATTTTTGAATAAGAAAGAGAAAAAAGTTTATCAGCTCGATGATTATACGCGATTTAAAACATTGCTTGAAACTGTTGTTGAAATTCTTCCAGAAGTATCTGTAAAAAAAATAGATAAGGATCAGTCGGCTATTTTGGTACAGGGGTATGATAATGTTTCTTTAAGCGATTTACCTCCTTTGATACTTTTAGATGGATGTTATATTCAGAATCATACAGCGTTGTTAAGTTTTGATGCTAGAAAGATTAAAGAACTAAGTGTCTTTAGGCATCAGTTTGTCTTTGGTCCACAATTATTCAGAGGTGGTCTGGTTATTAGCACATTTGAAGGATCGAATTACGAACAATTTTACGATGAGAACATATTTTCATTTAGTTCTGTAGTTAAAACACAATTAGATAAAAGGTATTATGTTCAGCGCTACAATCCTATTGAACAAGAACAGAAACGTTCTCTTCTGCCAGACGATCGGTTACAACTGTTATGGTTGCCAAAATTGAATATTACATCCAAAGAAACAGCTATAGAATTTTATACATCAGATGTACTGGGAACTTTTGAGATCACATTAGAAGGGTTTACCAAAAAAAACAAACCTATATCGGTTAGAAAAACAATTTTAGTAGAATAATTAATTCAAGCCAATAGTCCAACCTTCGGCCCATTCAGGCTTTGATGAGGTATTGCCAGCACCTAAATTAAGATTTTCAGTAAAGAAAGTTGCTGTACCATTGTAGTTGGTTGTGTTGAAATTAGAAGATGGGTTGTCAAATTGGATGCCATCAATATTAAGATACCCTAAGTCTATTTGTGAATTTGCCTCAGCGCCGTCAGAATGTATACCTTTCATCATTTCAGAGGTGTAAATATTAGCGAAAGTATATACCCCAGAACCACCCGAATAACTCAGTCCAGTTTCATATGAGGGTCCAATGATACTAACACCATTAACATCGCCTACGTAGATTGTACTTACCACGGCCAATGCATCGTCGCTACTCATTTCAATTCCAGACATCGTTGCATCCTTTAAAAACCAATTTTCACCATTACCTGACCAATTATTTTTGAGCTCTATTGAATTTTTTCCAGTCTTAGTAACAAGAAGTTTGTCAGCATTGACATTGCCGCCGATGAATTTAATTCCATTTCCATTACTTTGAAAAACTTCAAGCTGCGTTATTGTTGTTATCGAGCCAACACCATAAAACGCAATTCCATCAAATTTTTTATTGTTATAGCCTGCTTCTCCAGCATATTCAATTCGAAGGTTCCTCAAAACACCTGAGGTGTCGTCAACGTCACTACCACCATAGAAAATATCTGCTATTTCAGATCGGTCAACGCCATCAGATTGAATAGGAGCTTTACCACAAATAACAATGCCGCCCCAATCGCCAGCTGAAGGATTTTCTGAACTTGAGGTGAATATTACAGGGTTGTATGGCTGTCCGAAGACATTAATTTTTCCGCCTTGTGCAACTGCTATATAAGAGCCTGGATCTGCTTTTATAACTGTTCCTTCAGGAATGGTTAATTGCGCAAGATCTCTAACTATATAGGGCCCTTTAAGCTGATATTCGATTGATCGATCTAGGGTTAAAATTGTTACTAATTCCCCTCTTAATATACCGATACTAGATTCGGGGCAAAATCCAGGGCAATCACCACCGCAATCAATGGCTATCTCATCGCCATTTAAAATTCCATCATCACAGGTTGGAGCATCTTCATCAATAATAGGGATAGATGTTTTATTCGAACATGCATAGAAAGTGGCCAAAAGTATGGCAGCTGCTATATATTTAAAAAAGGTCTTTTTCATAACACCGTTTAATTATATTTAAGTGCATATTTTATTGTAATCTTCTTCAAAAAGATACGTGTAAAATTTAGTCTTTAGCTACTTTTATTAGGTAGGCTTTGTCATTGTTTGAAATTACTAAAAAGTCATTTTCACCTACCTTAATGATCTTTCTGGTGTTCAACCCCAAAGGTAGCGGCAAGTATTGTTCGAAAACAAATTGTTGTTCCTTGGAATATGTTAATACTGCACCCGAATTTGCATCACTATTGCCAAGTTCATTAGTATAATCAAGATAATTACCTACAAAGGTTAATCGCGTTTTTTCTTCTTCGATATCTATGTGGATATCTTGAATACTACTCATTTGAGCTTCCTTAGGTAAAGGAATTCCTTGAAATGAATTCTTATTGTTTAAGTAAGCCATAGATCGGAGTTCAGTCACCTTTTTGGTTTCTAGGATGTTCTCTCCTTTCTTTTCTGTTAAATCACTAATAGAAGTGATTTTCGAAAAGGCATCATAGTTCAAATATTTCTTTTTTAAAGATGGCATTTGCGTGGTTAATTTGTCTTTCGATGCAAAAGGAACTTGATTGCCGAAATAATCGTAAAAAATGATGGGGTCTAATGATCCATTTCCATCAAAATCATCTAGGTAGATAGTCACAGGCTTTGCTTTAGATGCTTTTAGTTTGAAATTCAAACCGGCATTACCTGCTATAATATCATTTTCTCCGTTGGAGTCTATATCAGCGATAGTTAATGAGTTCCACATGCCAAAGGTTTGATCTAGCCCTAACTCTTTTGTAGCGTCCTTAAAATCACTATCACCTTGATTTAAATAAACAGTAATAGGCATCCAGTCACCCGCAACAATTAAATCGACCTCTCCATCATTATTGATGTCAGCCCATTCGCTGTCAGTAACCATACCCATACGAATCTTTTTCACAAGATTATATTGCCCTTTGCCATTATTTTCGAGGATAAAACTAAAAGGCGATAAGCCATAATTACCAGGTATTGATCGACCGCCAATAAATAGATCCATATGGCCATCTTTATTAAAATCTGTTGCAGAAACACTACCACCATTGGTTTTAATAAGATCTAGAGGAAGTCTTCTAAATAGCGCATTACCATCATTGATATAAATACGATCTTCTAGAAGATCACTATTCTCAGCGTTCTCATTTCCTCCAGACATAACATACAAATCTAAATCATTGTCATTATCAATGTCCAGGGCTATTGCATCAACATCTTCATAGATTTTATCTTTTGCAAAAACCCCTTCTTCAGATTTTCGATAACTGCCATCTGATTTTTTTATGAGTATGGAAGCCGTTTGATACTTTGCTCCACCAATAAAAAGATCTTCTAGCCCATCTCCATTAAAATCTGCTTGTACAGCTGCTGGACCTTCTGTAGATAACTTTTCAGGCATTAATACTTCTCTGTCGTAATCAACATAGTTATTCTCAAGATGTGCAGAAACAAAACTGTCTGTTGATTTTTTTGGAGGGTAATTTATTTTTACTGTTTGTTGGGCATTTGGAGCTCTGGTTATGCTGTTTTCTGCATTGATATTTAAGTTTTTATTGACTTGAAATTTTCCATCAAGCCATTGAATTACTAAAGAGTCAACCTTAGAAACAGACCCTAATCCAAAATGTAGTTTACGAGAAGATGCGGATTGAAAACCTCGTGTAACTGATAGTTCTTTATGAAACGTTTTATCGGCTGTATAAATGGTTACTTTAGAACCAGTTGGATTAGTATAATCTGCGCTACTTTCTAAAGATATAGTGATGTAGTTATTGTTTGCGTCCGCATTGCTTTGATTTTCATAAATTAAAGCTGTTTCGTTAATCGTGTTGACTACAACATCAACATCTCCATCGTTATCTAAATCACTATATGCTGCTCCATTTGAATACGATGGCTTTTGACCTGCTGCGCTTGTTAATCGTTCAAACTCTAGATCGCCTTTATTTCTAAAAACCACATTCGCAATATTGATGGTAGGCATTTTGTCAATTAGCTGCTTTTCTAGATCATTGAGATTATTTTGATCGTATTTAGCATAATCAACATTGCTTTGAAAATTGATATAGTCTAGGTCATTTGGTCTTTTGTAGATGCCATTGGTAATATATACATCACTAAAACCATCGTTATCAAAGTCTTGAATCAACGATGACCAGCTCCAATCAGTAGCATATGTATTGCTCATTAAAGCTACATCAGAAAAGGAATTGTTATTTATATTTAGTTGAAGAGTATTTCTAGCATATTGAGTTTCAAAGCCATAATTTTTTTTAATTTGATACACCTTGTCAGAATCTTCTCCTCCAGATTTCAAAAATATTTCATGATCAAATGGCATCATATCAAGGGTGAAAATATCTAAACGCTGATCATTATTTATGTCTGCAATATCAACTCCCATGGTAAATCGGGCTGTGTGCTGCAAATACTCTGAATTAGACTCTTTAAAGGTTTTATCTCCTTGGTTTATATAAAGGTAGTCGTCTTCATGAAAATCATTTCCAACATAAATATCTATGTAGCCATCATTGTTGATGTCTGAGGTGGCAAGAGCTAAACCATATCCTAATGCGCTACTATATATTTGCGCTGATTCTGTAACATCAATAAACTTTGAAAGCCCTTCATTGAGTTGATTTTCATAGAATCTATCGCCTGCCAGAGAATCTACAACGTTACGTTTGCTGATATTGCTGTAGCTTTTTGAATTGTGTACAGAATGATTCATTAAATACATATCCATGTCACCGTCATTATCGTAATCGAAAAACGAGGCTTGGGTTGAAAACCCTTTAAAGTTCAATCCATATTCTTTTGAAGCTTCTTCAAAAGTTGAATTTCCTTTATTGATATATAATAAGTTATGTGCTGATAGCCCTTTGTAATCACCAACTTTAGAGACGTAGATATCTATAAACCCATCATTATTGACATCTTCCATAGTAACACCAGTCGACCAAGAATCATCTTCAAGTAATCCTGCTTCAAGTGTTATGTCTTTAAATTTTAGGTTTCCCTGGTTTAGATATAGTTTATCTGTCGATTGATTGGCCGAAAAATAGATATCATCAAGTCCGTCGTTATTAATGTCGCCTATTGCGACACCACCTCCGTTGTAATAATATAGGTATTCAACAATGTTAAGATCATCGCTGTGTTTTAGATTATTAGCGAATTGTATTCCTGTGCTATCTGCTGATAAGGCTTCGAAGTAAATGGCAGCTTTTTCTACGACAGCGATTTTTTCTTCTGTACAACTATAGCATACTGTTAGTATAAGAAGAATAGTATAAATTATTTTTTTCATTTTCTAATCTTAAGTATCGCTAATGAATCACTATTTCTTGAAACAATCACTCTGTCCTTATGAATTACAATATCTCGAATTTGGCCTTTTACTGAAAATCCATTGCCGTTTTTAATATTTTTAAAATTGAGATTTCCTTGATTTTCTAAATAAATACCTCGGGTTGCATCATATCTACCAATTTCAGGTTTCACGTTATAAAGATTACCGCCAAGAACGATATCTATGTCGCCATCGTTGTCAAAATCATTTGCGGCAATAGCATAGACATTTGAAAATTGAGCTTGTATCGGTAATTCAGTTACAGTAAAATTAAAATTTCCATTATTAATTAGAATGACCGAAGAGAGCCTGTTTACTTCAAGTGTATTCACATCTTTTAAGATTTCATCTGAAAATATATCGCGTATACCGGCGTCTTTAAAAGAATCATAATCTGGAAATTTCTTTTTAATGCTTTTTATTTGATCTATTAAATCATGACGCAATGCGTACGGATAGTCTTTACCATTATCGGCCCTAAAAGTAAGAATAGGGTCAATAAAACCATTTTGGTCAAAATCTTTTGAAAATAATGTAATTGGTTTTTCTGTTGAAGCTCTAAAGCGACTATTTAAACCGTGGTTACCTACTATAAAATCTAAATCGCCATCATTGTCTAAATCAGCTTTCTCTATGGTATTCCACCATCCTTTTAAATTGGAAATAGGATTGTCGTTTTTCTTGGTAAATACACCATCCGTATTGGTTAAAATTTCAATACCCATAAATTCACCGGTAATCAGTAAATCTTGATCACCATCATCATCTAAATCATGAAATAATGCGTCGGTAATCATACCAATACCGTTTAAGTCTTTTGCCACTTGATTTGAAATGTCCGTAAAATTACCCTTACCATCATTTTGTAATATGAATCCTGAGCATGGTGAACCGTATTTTAATGGAATATTTCTTTCGCCAACAAATAGATCTAAATCACCATCATTATCAATGTCTGCTGAAACAACAGTTGAAGTACTGTGAAAACCAACTGCGGTAGGTAAAATTTGTTTTGATAGCTCAAATGAACCAGCCCCGTCATTTATATAAAGTCGATCAATAAAATCACTTGAATATTGCGAAAATTCAACGCCGCCACTACAAACATATAAGTCTTGATCACCGTCATTATCTGCATCAAAAAATAGACTTGACATATCTTCGGAGTTACTGTTTTTGTCAAACGAAGTTGTTTTTGAAATTTTCATACCATTTTTACCACCTAGAAAAAGAGTAGGGGAGGTTCCTTTTGAGCCTCCAATATAAATATCATCAAAGCCATCATTATTAATGTCTGCCGTTGATAATCTAGGCCCTTCTGTACTGCACATATGATTGAGAAGTCGATCTCGATTAAAGTCAACAAAAGGATTCTCTTTGTGCTTATATTCTAGCGTAGCCGTTGTTTGAAAAAGATCATTCTCTGCGGTAATATCTAGTTTCTCTTTGTCTACAGCTTGTGCTTCATCTAAAAAGAGTGTTTGATTTACAGAAACATTGTTTAGCTCTGTGATTTTTCCTGAAGGCCAACGTACTTTAATATTTACAGGGTCAGTACCTTTAAAGCCGAAATTTGGTCGAGCGTCCATACTAGATTGAAAGCCTCTGGCGGGTTGATTTTCTAGGGATTGTTTTTTAGAAGTGATTTCAATTTTAGAGCCAATGGCTAAAGTATTTTGATCAGAACCTTTTAAAACAAATTTGATATAAGAAGCATCGTCAATACCCATTGTGGTATTCTCATACACAAATGCTTTCATATTTACGTTATTAACAACAAGGTCTAGATCACCGTCATTATCTAAATCACCATAGGCAGAACCGTTTGAAAAACTTTCTGTTTGAAGCCCTGATTCAAAAGATTCAAATTTCAAATTGCCTAAATTTTTGTAAGAATGATTCTTGATTTTATTTGAAGGAATGATTTCAATTAATTTCGAATAATTAACGCTATCGGTTGTAATGATTGACTTCATTACTTCTTCATTCGAAATGAATTGCAAATAATCTTGATTTGTTAGATCTCTATAAATTCCATTTGCAATAAAAAGATCTTTAAAACCATCATGATCCATATCAAAAAACAATGCGCCCCAACTCCAGTCAGATGCTTCTACACCACTTAATCTGCCTATTTCGCTAAAAGAATTATTGGTGTTATTTAATTGAAGTGTATTTCGTGTAAATTGATGATAATAGCCATTTTTAACTTTTAGTTGATACTTGTTCCAATCTTCAAAAGTGGTTACAGTTTTTAGACGTTTGTAATCAGATGGAAGCATTTCAGTAATAAAAACATCGTTGAAACCGTCGTTGTTAATATCGGCCATGTCGGCACCCATTGATGCACCACTAGTGGATTCTATTTGATTTTCAAATTCTTCAGAAAAGGTTCCATTTTGTTGATTGATATATAAATAGTCTCTTTCGAAAAAGTCATTAGAAACATAGATGTCTTCCCAGCCATCATTATTCACATCACCTACAGTTACTCCTAATCCAAATCCAACAACACTTCCGTAAATACCTGCTTTTTCGCTGACGTCAATAAATTTTCCATTGACATTCTCCATAAGTTTATCTCCACCTAAAATGTCTCTAGTATTTCTCTCATTTCTACGCAAATCGAAACTGCCAATTGCTTGGTACGAGTTATTTAAAATGTACACATCTAAATCTCCGTCTTTGTCATAATCAAAGAAAGAAGCGTGTGTAGAGAAGCCTTTATCATCTAAATTATATTCTGATGCCCTTTCAGTAAAGGTTTGATCTCCATTATTTATGAAAAGTTCATTTTGTTTGTTCTCACCTTTAAGATCACCTGAATTGCAAACGTAGATATCAAGATACCCATCTGCATTTATATCTACCATACTTACTCCGGTAGACCATGGTCGTTCACCAGAAACACGCGCACTTGATGTAATATCTTTAAACTTAAGGTTTCCTTGATTTAAATAAAGTCTGTTGTCTTCTTTATTAGAAGTAAAATAAATGTCAGGTAAGCTATCATTATTAATATCGCCAATTGCGACACCTCCACCATTATAGAAATTACGGTAGCGGTAAACGTTAAAGTCATTATCATATGACAAATCATTTATAAAATCTATTCCAGTCTCTGATTCATTTAAAAGTATGAATACTTTCGAACTAGCAGATTCAATATTTTTGTCATTTGAATTACAGCCGGTAAGTAATCCGATAAGTGCTGCAATTAGTAATGTTTTAATTTTCATATTGATATGTATTCGAATTTTATTTTTCTATTAAACGAAGGTCATCAATGTTGACCTTAATTGAAGAAACGTTATCGGGTTCTAAGATGATAATTCTTCTGTTTCCATCAACTTTTACCCAAATGTTCTTTTGGCTTTTTTTTGTGGTTACATTAATAAAATCGTTACCGGGAAACCATTCAATTAGTTTAGTTTTTATAACTGGAATTAAATTTTCAGGCTTTGAAGCTTCATTCCATGGAGCCCAAGCAGCATGTGTAAATTCAAATTTTAGACCTGTCATTATTTTTTCTTTATTGAAAATACCCCATAACAAAGCACGTAACGTTTCATCATTTTTGCGTGTTTTGGGAAAAATGTATTCAACAAATCCAGATTTTTCAGATTGAATGATAAGTTTTTTTGCATTTAACTCTTTACAAACAATAAAAAAATCAGGTCTTGGCACTCCAAAGTTAAAGCCTAGTAATATACTATCATGTCTTACGTCTTTTGACATTTCAGTTTTAATTAACTTCTCATATTCAGAAGTATTACAGCTGACAAGCAAGCATATAGTAAGTAAGCTTAGAATATATTTTTTATTCATTAAAAGTGTAAAAAGTTGCGTTTTCATTGTTTTTAATAACTATTAAGGTATTGTTGATCCAGTCTAAATGTCTTATTTGACCTTTAATATATAAAGGGTCACTTGTGATATTATTAGGTTCTTTTTGGTTTCCAAATATTGCCCATACTTGTGAACCATCATAACTGCCGAATTGTGGTTTCACTAAAAATTGATTTCCACCAAAGATTAAATCTACTGCGCCATCTTTATTAAAATCTTTTGCTAAAATGGCATAAGTTGGTGCACTTTGAATCTCATTAGGAAGCGGCGTAAAACTAAATTTATTATTTGCTTGGCTGAACACACCAGTTTCGAGTATGTTTAGATCAAATATCTGGGCTTTATCCAATTGCTCTTTATCAAATATTGCAGAGATATCAGCTTCTGCATAATCTTTATAATAAATGAGTTTCTTTTTTAACGATGGAATTTGAGATATTAATTCATCTTTATCAACCACGGGGTAGTAAGTATCGTTACTTTTTTGACAAATTATTTGTTCTTTAAAACCATTGTTATCGAAGTCGGAAACATACATACGCATAGGTGCTTTGAAAAGTGTATTTCTTCCGAGGTTACCCGCAATTATGTCTTTGGTTCCGCTATTGTCGATGTCTATAATCTCAATAGTATTCCAAAGCCCTTTTGTTTTATCTAATCCGTATTCACTTGTTTTATCTACAAATTGACTCTTTTGATTTAAGTATATTTTAATGGACATCCATTCGCCAGCAATTACAAGATCGCTTTGTCCATCAGAATCAATGTCTGACCAGATAGCGTCAGTTATCATTCCTATATTTCTTAGGTTTTCAGGTTGTGAAACATCGAAATTACCTGTCCCATCATTTGTTAGTAGATAACCAGAACCTGGAAGTCCATAGGTGTTTATTTTAAATCGTTCACCAACAAATAAGTCAATATCACCATCTTGGTCATAGTCTTCTGAAATAACTACAGAAGAACTAATGTTCGTATTAAAACTAGGTTGCTGCTTTGCTTTAATAAAATTGCCATTTTCATTGATATATAGTACATCATTTAGTTCTTGAGAATAGGCTGAAAAAGTTTTACCGCCATGGCAGACATATAGATCTTTATCGCCATCATTGTCCGCATCAAAGAAAATAGCATCAGTATCTTCTGATTTAGCGTCTAATTCGAAAGGAGTTGTTATTTGTTTGTAAGATCCATCGATGGAAGAAATATATATTCTTCCAGCTTGGTGTTTTGCACCACCGAGGTAAAAATCAGCAATATTGTCATTGTTGATATCTGTCGTTGCATAAGCTGGACCTTCGTTACTATACATTTGAGTTAAAAGGCGTTCTTTATTAAAATCTACTGCGGTATTTTCTTGGTGTTCAAATTTAAAAAAAGTGTTGGTTTGGGTAAGTGGAGATTTCGTTAAAAAAAAGTTATCTGTTTTAAATTTTGGTTCTTTTCTAACAGTATCCTTTGCAATAGTGTAAGAATTATTGGTCTTTAAATTTGTCTTTATGGTTATCAAGCTATCAGGCCAAATAATCCATAAAGAATCTACGACTTTAGCTGAATTAACTCCAAAATGCAAAGTAGAAGGAATACTGCTTTGAAACCCTTTTGAGGTGAAGTTTTCTCTAATAAGATACTGATCATCATATTTGATGATGACTTTTGCCCCTAAGCTTTTAGTATTCTTGTTGTTTTGTGTTAGTTTAAATGAAATACTTCTATTGATAAGAGTGTCTGTTGTATTTTGATAAACAAAGGAAGGCATGTTTACATTGTTTACGACCAAATCGAGATCGCCATCGTTATCTAAGTCACCATAGGCACTACCATTACTAAAGCTTGGTGTGTCAAGTCCCCATTCTTTATTGATTGGTTCAAAATTGAAATTCGAATTGTTTTTAAAAACAGCATTAGGTATTGCCCCAGACGGCATGGCGTCAATAAGATCTGTTATTACATTTTTTTCTTTACTATTAATTTTACTTTTTATTACCTCATCATTGGCATCATAGGTAAGATAATCACGATCAAGTAAATCTTTAAAAATACCATTACTTATAAATATGTCATTTAAGCCATCATTGTTTGCGTCGAAAAGAAGTGCGCTCCAACTCCATTCAGTAGCTGCTACACCTGACATTCTTCCAATTTCTATAAATGTGTCATTTCCTAAATTTCTTTGCAATGTATTTCTTGAAAATTGATTATGATATCCTTTTTTAACTGCTAATTGATATTTGTCCCAAGATTCAAATAGTGTTTTGTTTTTTTGCCTTTGAAGTGTTTGCGGAAGCATTTCTGTAACAAATAGATCAGCTAATAGGTCATTGTTTAAATCAGCAAAATCAGCACCCATGGCGCCCATAGAGGTAGATTCTAAATGAGTATCTATTACTTCATTAAAACCTCCTTTTTTATTATTTAAATAGAGGTAGTCTTTTTCAAAGAAATCATTGGTAATGTAGATGTCTGTCCAGTTATCTGTGTTAAAGTCTCCAAGTGTTATTCCTAATCCGAATCCAATTCCACTAGAATAGATTCCTGAATCGGTGGTGACATCGGTATAATATCCGTTGTCATTTCTAAAAAATTTATTGCCACTTCCATTGGGATTTGCAATTTGTCTTTGGTTTTCAATTAAATCAAAACCACCAACAGACTTAATTGAATTATTTAATAAGTACATATCAAGATCACCGTCTTTATCGTAATCGAAGAATGCTGAGTGAACTGAAAGACCTGTAATGTCAAGTCCGTATTTAGCAGAAGATTCTGTAAAAGTTAAATCACCATTATTTATAAATAACTCATTATGCCGATTATCACCTTCAGGTTTGCCAGCTTTACATACATAAATATCTAAAAAACCATCTCCGTTAACATCGGCAAATGTTACTCCTGATGACCAAATATTTTCGCAAGCAACACCAGCTATTTCTGTAATGTCTTCAAACTGCCAGTTGCCTTTGTTTAAGAAGAGTTTATTGTTGACCATATTACCTGTGAAATAAACATCAGCAAGGCTATCATTATTAATGTCGCCGATAGCAACACCACCTCCATTAAAGAAGTTTCTATAAACATATGGATTAAAATCTTCTGTATAAGTAAGGTTGTTTTCGAAGTGAATACCGCTAGACTTATCTATAAGTTTAAAAAGAGCGTTTTCTTTATCTGAGTTTTGGTCAGATTTAGTTGTGCATCCTAATAACAGCATAAGAATTATATAGAAAACAATTTTATTCATTGTATGCAAAGTAAAAGGGTTGTTCGTTAGAACAACCCTTTTTGTAATAAAATATAAATTTTAATTTACTTAGTAACCAGGGTTCTGAGTTAAAGATCCGTTAGACGCATCAATTTGCGGCTGTGGAATTGGGAAAATAACTCTAAAAGCATCTGTTGTAGATTTCTCCCACCATGTAGTTGTAGTAAATTTACCAAAACGGATAAGGTCAGTTCTACGAGTTGCCTCTTGGAACATTTCTTTACCTCTTTCTGCTAAGAATTCATCAGCAGTAATAGATCCAACTGCAGCAAGACCAGCACGTGCTCTAATAGCATTTACATCAGGTAAAGATAAACTCCAATCACCAGCTTCTCTAGCTCTTGCTTCACCTCTCATTAAGTGAACATCACCTAAACGTACAAGAGGGTAATCATTGTTTTGCGTGTTAAGGCTAAACAACTGGAAACTAAATTTTGCCGCTCTAGCACCGCTTTCACGAACAGAGTTTGGCTCAAGTACAGCAATTTCTGGAGTATAAGTTAACTGTAAATCTGGATCATCAGCAGCATAATCTAAAAGAGCAGCACCATCAAAATCAGTTTGAGGACCTGCCAAGAAGCTAGCTTCTCTTCTAAGGTCAGCAGCATCATAGCTGTTGTAAAACTCTTCTAATACTTGATACCCATTCCAAGGTTGATCGTTAGATAAGAAAGTCTGTTGTGAGCTATAGTGAAGGTTCATTTGAATAAAATTCATTCCGCCACCAGTAACTTCATCATAGTTAATTGACCAAACTGTTTCAGGACTATTTTGATTATTTGGTGCGAATGCCGCAGGATAACCAACTAGTTCATCTGGATCAGTAGCAACATTAGGTCGCTTTGCTAAGTTTGGTACAGAAAATGATGCATCAGCAAGTTGGTACGTACCTTGCTCAATAATATAAGATGCAGCTAAATCAGCTTCAGCATAACGAGGAGTACCCGTATAAACTTCTGCATTTAGGTATAATTTAGCCAAAAGGCCTAATACACCAAAAGTGTTAACACCATAAGGACCAGGAACTCCAGCAACTGGGCTTCCAGATAAATCCATACCAGCAGTAAGACCTGTAGATCCTATAGCAGCTAATAATTCAGATTCTACAAAGTTAAAAACTTCAAGACGCGTAGACTGAGGATTGTCAGCACCAGTACCATCAAGAATTTTTACTCTTCCAAATAAGTCTAAAAGACGAAAGTGGAATAAAGCTCTAAGTACTTTAGCTTGTTGAACTTCAGCAGGACTTAAGCTAGCGTTGTCTAAAGCCAAGTTTGCTTCAGAAATACCAGCATAAGAATCAGACCATGCAGAGTTGATAGGTCCGTTTGCAGAACCTAAAGTTTGTCTTTGCATTTGTAACCAAATACCACCATCAAACCAGTCACCACCTTTTTGACCAATTGCTTGCTCATCAGATGCAACAGTTTGTACTGAGTAATAACCACCGTGACCAGCACTAGATCCTCTAAGAGCATCGTAAGCACCACCTAACGCTGCACTTGGTGCAGCACCTCCAGCGCCTGTAGCTCCTTCTGGAATAGTAGGAAGTGGAGCGCTTTCAAAGGGAGCCGTAATAGAACCTTCTAGTTCCTCTTCGAGGTCTGTACATGAGTAGCCCAGTATAAGTGCGCTACAAATGAATGTTAATTTTAGAATTTTTTTCATTTTTATTTTTTTTTAGAAATTAATATTTACACCTAAAGTAAATGTAGTTGAAGAGAAATAATTATAACGTCTATCAATACCTGGAGCTAATGCATTTCCTGTAAGAGTACGAACAGCACCGTTAGCAACATTACCAAAATCTTGTAATGCTGGCTCTGGGTCAACACCTGTGTAATTTGTTATGGTCCATAAATTCTGTCCTGCAAGTGAAATACGAATACTCTTAAGGTAATCAGCTGGTACATCAATAGTATAACCAATAGCAAGGTTATCTAATTTTACGAAATCAGCTTTTTCAACGTAGTAAGAACTGAATTGAGCAGTTTTAATATCATTTCTTGCTAATTCAGAATTACCGAAGTTGTAAGAAGACTGAGATCCAACACGTGGCTCATAAAATACTCTAAAGTTGTTTACTAGACTGTGCCCAAAAGCACCTCTCCAGAAAGCATTAACATCCCATTTACCAATTGTAATTTGATTAGTCCAACCAACTTCTAATGTAGGTAAACCATTTCCTAGCTCTTCAAAATCACCATTTTCAGCCAAAGCGTTACCTTGATCAGCAATTATTTCACCATCGCCATTAAGATCAACCATGATTGGTGAACCTGAAGCATCTACTTCTCCAGAAAAACGAGGGCCCCATATTTGACCAATTCGTTCACCTTCAGCAACCTTAATAACCGGTGTGCCATTTTGACCTGGTGCACCTAGGTTAGCAATAACTTGGTCAGCTTGACCATTATTATCTTCAAGTACAGTTCTGTTAGTTGAAAGTATTACGCCTGTATTGTAAGAAATCTTATCAGAATTAAGTACATCATAGTTTAAACTAAGTTCAACACCTTTTGTGTTTAATTCACCTGCATTTCTATAAGTAAAAGCAGCTGGTAGACCCGCATCAGCTGGTTCAGCTTGTAATGAAATAAAATCAACAACATCTCTATTGTAGATATCTAAAACAGCTCCGAAACGGCCAGTATTGAATTCAATACCTAAGTTAAGCTCTTGCTTTTCTTCCCATTTCAAATCTGGATTTGCATTAAACCCTGGGTTTGCAGTACCAGTACGAGCGTCATTAAGACCGTAGGTAATTTGTGAAAGGCCACCAGAAATAGGCTGTGCACCAGTTACACCATAACCTAAACGTACTTTAAATAAATCAACATTACTAAGTTGTAAGTATTTGTTTAAATCAACACCGATAGCAGCAGAAGGGAAAAGACCCCATTGATTTTCAGAACCAAATCTACTAGAACCTTCACGACGAATAGAAGCATTTAAATAAATAGCATTGTCGATCGTTGCATTAGCTCTACCAAAGAAAGCAATAATACGGTCATCGTCATTTCTACCAGATCCAGCTGAGATAAAACCAGCATTAAGCAAATCTTTGGAGAATTGAATACCATTTGAAAAATCAAAATCTGTTCCATCAGGGAAACCACCTAATCCAAATGAGTTCCCATTTTGATCAAGATCCTGGTAAGAATAACCAGCAATCACTTTAAGTGAAAACTTGTCACTAACAGGTGTGCTATATGTACCGAATGCTTCGAAAGTAGTAGTTACTTCATCTGTGCTAAAGAAGTTAGCTTGACCTTTCCTTAGTGGACTAGCTGCTCCACCTCTAAAAAGACTTGTAGTAGCAAAATATTGTTCTCCTGTTTCTTTTATATGTTGTTGACCGTAGCTCATTTGAGCAGAAAAATTGTCGGTAAACGCATATCTAAGATCTATAGAGTAGTTCAAAGTATTAACAACACCATCATTGGTATTCTGATTTGCAATTGAAACAGGGTTGAAACTATCAAAAAGGCCTAATGTTTCAAAATAACCACCATATTGTGGGCCGTTAAATGGGAATGGAGCATTTTCTGCAAGTACAGGCGCAGTTGGGTTGTATACTTGAGCATATCGTAAAGCATCCTCAAAACCAACTTGCTTATCTCTTTGTGTTAAAGCAGAATTGAAATCAATTTTCAATTTATCATTCAACATTTTACCAGATAATTTTGTTCTAGCGTTGAATTGTTGAAAACCAGAATTCACTAAAATACCTTCTGAATCTCTAAAGTTTAAAGAAACACGGTAATTCGCTTTATCAGATCCGCCTGAAGCAGCAACATTGTGTACTTGTGTAAATGCTGCACGAGTAACTTCACTTACCCAGTCAGTATCAGCACCTAAATCAGCACCGCCAGTTTCTAAAAATTCTGCTCTTCCCATAATTGCAGGTGATCTTGCGATGCTAGCAGAAGAAAATTGACCATTATAAGTTACTTTGAAATCTCCACTTTTACCAGATTTAGTAGTCACTAAAATAACACCAGAAGAACCTCTAGTACCATATATAGCAGCAGCAGAACCATCTTTAAGTACAGTAATATTTGCAATGTCACTTGGATCAACGTTGTCAAGTGATTGGCCTAAAACACCATCAATTACAACAAGTGGTTCAGCATTACCACCAATGGTAGAAATACCTCTTAAACGTACTGTTGCATTCGTGTTAGGATCTCCACCTCTGTTGTAAACGCTAAGTCCAGCAACTTTACCTTGTAGTAGTTGAGAAGCTTCGCTAATTACACCTTGGTTGAAATCTTCTTCATTAACACTAGTAACCGCAGTAGTAATCTCTTTTCTAGTTGTTGAACCATAACCTACAACAACAACCTCTTCTAATGCTTGCGCATCTTCTGCTAAGGTTATGTTGATTGATGATTGTCCGTCTACAGCAGCTTCTGCTGTTTTGAAGCCTACATAGCTAAAGACTAATGTGGCATCACTTCCTGCTTCAATGGTATAGTTACCGTCAAAATCTGTTTGAGTACCAGTTACAGTTCCTTTAACTACGACACTTGCGCCAGGCAAAGGTCCGTTAGCGTCGGAAACAGTTCCGGTTACTTCCTGCGCTTGAGTAAGTCCGAAACACAAGAATGTGCCGAACACTAACAAGCTTTTAAGTAGCGTAATCTTCATAAATAGTTAATTTTAAGTTGAGTTAATTAAATTTCTATTAAGCAATAAGCGTTAAAACTATGTAAAAAAAATGTTAAATTGAGTTTATGTGAGAACTGAAAAACTACGAAAACGGTTTCGTGTTAATAACTTTTCGATAATAGGACAAATTTAATTTAACATCCTATTAATTAAGCATTTCGCATCTTTATGACATCAAAAAAGAAGATTTAGTAAATTTCGGTAAATATAATACTTTTTATTTTCGAAGGTATACGGTCTCTTTAATCTTTCGAACTACTTAAATTGTTAAAAAATAACGTTTTCTTAAGAAGACTGAAGGAAAGAAGTAAATTGGTAATTAGAACAACATATAAAATCTAACTGTGCGACGAAAAATAACACTTAAAGATATTGCAAGAGAGCTCGAAGTTTCTATTTCAACGGTGTCGAAAGCATTAAAAAACAGCGCAGAAATAGGTAGAGATACGAAAGAAAAGGTACAGGCTTTCGCTAAACTTTACAATTACAAGCCCAATAATATAGCAGTAAGTCTTAAAAACAAACACACTAAAAATATAGGTGTTATCATACCTGACATCGTACATTATTTCTTTACAACCGTATTTAGAGGTATTGAAAAGTACGCTAATAGTCATGGTTATAATGTTATTATATGTGTCTCAGACGAATCATTTGATAAAGAAGTAATTAATATGGAGATGTTGGCAAATGGAAGTATTGATGGCTTTATTATGGCTTTGTCAGGTGAGACACAATTAAAAAATGACTTTAGCCATCTAAGGGAGGTAACTGATCAAGGTATACCTTTGGTACTCTTTGATCGTGTAACTGATGAAATTCAATGTGACAAGGTGATTCTAAATGATACCGAAATCACGCATCAGGCGATTACAAAGATGATCAAATCAGGTAAAAGGAGAATTGGATTGTTAACTACTGAAAATTTCTTTAATGTTAGTACAGATAGAGAAGCTGGTTACCGAAAAGCATTGACAGATAACGGTATTTCTGTTGATGAAAACTTGATATTGACACTTCCTTTTAATGAGGAAATTGATGCCATTGGCCCTTTTATTGATAACAATGATATAGATGCAATATTTGCGGTAAATGAAATTTTTGCTATTCACGCCATGGGTATTGCCCAAGGAAAGGGTATAAAGGTTCCTGAAGAAATTTCGTTTATAGGCTTTACTGATGGTTGGTTGTCACGTTATGCTTCACCGGGCCTTACTTCAATAGCCCAGCATGGTGACCAAATGGGAGAGATCGCTGCGAAAATGTTGATTGATAGAGTAGAAGAAGAATTAAAAAGCGAAATAGAAATTCCTTTCCGAACTGAAATAGTAAAAGCCTCTATTGTAGAAAGAGAATCTACTATAAATTAATTTCTAATATTTTTTTTAAAATGAATGCAACCGGATTTATATTCGATTTGGATGGTGTTATTGTTGATACTGCCAAGTACCATTACTTAGCTTGGAGAAATTTAGCTGAAGAATTGGGTTTTGAGTTTACAGAAGAACAGAATGAGCTTTTTAAAGGAGTAAGTCGAAAACGATGTCTAGAAATTTTGTTAGATATAGGCAAGATTGATGCGACTCAAGATCAGTTTGACAAATGGATGGTTGAAAAAAATATAGATTATCTCAAGTATATTGAAAAAATGGATGCTTCAGAAATTTTGCCTGATGTGCCTAAAGTTTTAGAATATTTAAAGGAGCGCCAATTTCCAATAGCACTTGGTTCAGCTAGTAAAAACGCAGGGCCAATATTAGAGAAGGTGAAACTGACCTCTTTTTTTGATTCAATTGTGGACGGAAATAGTGTTACAACAGCAAAGCCAGACCCTGAAGTGTTTTTGATAGCAGCTAATAATTTAAAAGTAAAACCAGAAAATTGTGTGGTTTTCGAAGATGCTGTTGCAGGAATACAAGCAGCAAATGCAGCTGGAATGGTATCAATAGGCATTGGTGATGCAAAGATACTTTCTGAAGCCGATTACAATTTT
>CALLIG010000115.1 GCA_938009735.1 uncultured Flavobacteriaceae bacterium | reverse complement strand
GATTACAATACTTGTTTTGGCAGTTTTGGCCATCTCAAGCTACTTTAACGCTATTCCTTGGTGGATTTTTTCACTTGTAATCTTTACATGGTTTTTGATAACACTTTGTGGCTCCTTTTTAATTCGATGGAATTATCATTTGACCGCTATTCATTCCAATAAACAGACCAAAAAGCAACACATTTCAATTACTTTTGATGACGGACCGCATCCTGAATTCACACCGAAAGCTTTAGACCTTTTAAAGCATCATAATGTAAAAGCTACCTTTTTCTGTATTGGGCAAAACGTTGAAAAATATCCTGAAATTCTGAAGCGTATTATTTCAGAGGGGCACCTCGTTGGCAATCACACCTATTCACATTCTAAATCTTTTGGGTTTTTTAACACCACGAAAGTAGTTGCTGAACTAAAAAAAACAAATACCATTATAAAAGAATTAGTTGGTAAGGAAATGAAACTCTACCGCCCTGCTTTTGCAGCTACCAACCCTATGATTGAGCGAGCAGTTAAGCAAATGAATATAAGTGTTGTCGGATGGAATGTTCGCTCTTTAGATACCACCTCACGTTCTGAAAAAATGATCTTAAATCGTATTACGCGAAAAGTTTCCAAGGGTGATATCATTCTATTGCATGACACGAGTGCTAAGAGCTTAGCCGTTTTGGAACAGTTATTGTTATTTTTGCAAGAGAAAAACCTAAAGTCAGTCACCGTAGACAAGCTTTTGGAAATAGATGCATATGCGTAAAGTTGTTTACATATTGTTTTTGACCGTTTTAGCAACTAGTGCTCAAACAAAAATGAGCGCTACAGAAGCCAATACTTTAAAAAATACGGTTAAAGCGTTATCCGAGAAAACGGAAACCATTACTAGCGATTTTATTCAATATAAGCACCTTGATTTTCTATCAAACGATATCAAATCAGAAGGAAAATTGGCATTCAAATCGCCTAATGTGGTGAAATGGGAATATGTAAAACCCTTTGCATACTCCGTTCTTTTCAAAGACGAAAAGCTTTTCATTAATGATAATGGCAATAAGAGTGATATGGACATGGGTTCAAACAAGATATTCAAGCAACTCAATCAGTTGATTACGGCAAGTATTAAAGGTGATATGTTTGATAGTTCTGAATTTGACGTTTTATATTTTAAAAATGATACAAATAGTGAAGTTCATTTTACACCTACAGACGAGAAATTTTCAGAGTTCATTAAAGTCTTTCATATCAATTTTAATAACAAAGGTGAAGTGCAAGAAGTGAAAATGATTGAGCCTTCTGATGATTACACTCAGATAATTTTTAGTAATCGAAAAACCAACAAACCCTTATCTGATGAGGTATTTGCTCAGTAGCATCCTATTGATTTTATGTTTTTCGTGTGCTTCATATCCGAAGAAAAACGGATTTACAGCTACAAATTCAAAAAAGGCTACTATTACTAATCCGTACTTCTCCAATACAGCTAAAGATTATGTGTATAAAGCAAATATCGACGCTTTTGGTAGTTCTTTCGGGGGAATTTTCATTGTTAAAAAACTTGGACAAAACCATCACCGGATAGTATTTACAACGGAAATAGGAAACAAAATCTTTGATTTTACGTTTAAAGGAGATGATTTTAAAGTAAACCATATTCTAAAAAAATTAGACAAAAAGATCTTAATCAATGTGCTGAAAAATGATTTCAAAGTGTTGATTAAAGAAAAGCTACTTGTAGAAAAAGGGTTTCAACAAGATTTGAATTCCATATATAAAACACAAATATCGAATAAGAACTATTATCATTTTGTATCTGAAGAAAAGCTACATAAAGTAATTCGAATTAATAATAGAAAGGAAAAAGTAGTATTTACGTTCTCAGAAATAGAGAATAACATTGCAAATGAAATCCAAATTTCGCATCAAAATATAAATTTAAAGATTCTATTAAAAGCTTTATAAAATGAACAAAATAAGCCTTCTTATCAGCGTTATATTTATTGGGTGTATTTCAATTGTCGAAGCTCAAGTGCAGCCCGGCATTAAATTAGGTGTAAATAATTCAAACCTCAGCAATACTACTTTAGAAACTAAGAGTGATTACTATCTTGGTGCTCTAATCAATATACCAATCACGGAATATTACACTTTACAACCAGAGATTTTATATTCTCGTCAAGGTGGCGCATCGAATTCGACGGAGTTTGGTGATGTAAACATTAACTATATAGCCATTACCGCCGCAAACAAATTTTTTGTTAGCCCGAATAATGGCTTCCATATTGTATTAGGTATTGGCCTAGATTTGAATCTGGGTAGCGATTTGAATCTATTATCTAATTCTTACGACGACGAATTTGAAATTAGTCCAGTTGACCTTACATTTACAGGAGGAATTGGTTATGATTTCGGCTTTGGACTTGTTTTAGAAGCGAGGTACAAACAAGGAACGATAAGTACTGACTTTTTCGGAAGCCGTGATTTATTTGAAGAAGATGGCAGTCAATTGAATTCAGTTGTTCAATTAGGCATAGCCTATAAATTTAAAATACACTAGATGTTGATAGAAGGATTATATACTGTTCAAAATATTGAACAAAACGAACAAGAAGTAAACGCAACTGTGAAGCTTCATGCAGAACATGATGTTTTCAAAGGACATTTTCCTGGAAACCCAATTATGCCTGGTGTTTGTATGATTCAAATGATTAAAGAACTTACAGAAAAAACAACGGGAAAAGAACTGTTTTTATCAGTTGCTAATAATGTGAAATTTATGGCGAAAATCAACCCTGAAGTAAATGAGATTATTAATTTAAACTTGAAAATTTCTGAGGAAGATGGTATCGTCAAAGTAAAAAATGTTACTTCATTCGATGAAACTATTGCTTTGAAATTAAGCACCACTTTTAAAATTGTTGAATAATATGCGTTTACTGACGATCTTCTTTCTATTTGTTTCTACTCTTGGCATTTCGCAAGAGTTAAAGGAACTTCGAGTGGATTATCCAAAAGCGAATCTCGACAAGGAAATCACCAATACACTTTATGAAACTCTGTCATCAATAACAAAGGAAGATAACAAAACAATAGTTGCTTATAAAGGAGCTATAGCAACGCTTAAGGCAAAATTTGCCAAAGGCATTAGAGACAAAAAGAGATTTTTCAAAGAAGGAGCTGAACTTTTAGACTTTGCCATTACCACAGAACCTAAAAATATTGAGATTCGATGTTTACGGTTAGGAGTTCAAGAAAATTCACCTAAAATAGTCGGGTACAAAAAGAATATTGAAGAGGACAAACAATATCTTTTAGATCACTTTGCATCAGTAACCGATATTGATCTTCAAAAATTCATCAAAGGCTATGTCGCACTTTCTGCTGCCTTTACAGATGCTGAAAAGCAATTGTTTTAGAAACTACAATCCGTATCTTTGATATTAAATTAAGCACCAAATAAAATGGGTGTTTTTAATATTAGCACGTGTGCCAATCCAAACCTCTTCGCTTCAAGAAACCATGTCACAACTGAAATGTTGTGTGCTTATACCCACCTATAACAATTATAAAACCTTAGAGCGAGTTATAACTGGAGTTTTGGAGTTCACATCAAACATATTGGTGATAAATGATGGCTCTACTGATACTACAGCTGAAATTTTAGAAGGCTTTTCGCAAATAGAACAAATTCATATTCCTAAAAACAAAGGAAAGGGTAACGCACTAAAAGTTGGTTTCAAAAAAGCATTGGAACTCGGTTACGAATTTGCAATAACTATTGATTCTGACGGACAACATTTCCCTGATGATATTCCTGTTTTTTTAGATGCTCTTCAAGATGAAGCAACAAAAAATGTACTTTATATTGGTGCTCGAAATATGAATCAAGAAGATGTGCCAGGTACTAGTAGTTTTGGTAACAAATTTTCAAACTTCTGGTTTTGGTTTGAAACCGGCACACGGCTAACCGATACACAAAGCGGATATCGCATGTATCCTTTAAAAGAAATTGAAAAGCTAAAGCTTCATACTACAAAATTTGAATTAGAAATCGAAGTAATAGTAAAAGCTTCATGGAGTGGGACTCTTGTAAAAAACCTGCCTGTAAAAATTTCTTATGATGATGCTGAACGTGTTTCCCATTTTAGAAAAGGTCCAGATTTTGCACGTATTAGCGTTCTGAATACATGGTTTGTTTTGGTGGCTCTTTTTTATATCAAACCACGAGATCTTTATCGAAAATTTAGAAAAAAAGGGATTCGAAAGTTCTTAAAAGAGGATGTTTTACAAAGTAGCGATTCTCCAAAAAAGAAAGCTCTATCAATAGCCTTAGGCTTATTAATAGGCTTATCACCTATTTTTGGTTTTCATACAATTACTGTATTAGGCTTAGCTGTATTATTCAAGCTAAACAAAGTTATTGCATTTGCATTTTCAAATGTTAGCTTTCCGCCTTTCATACCATTTATACTGTATGCAAGTCTTAAACTAGGCGCTTTAATAACCGGAGAAGATTTAATTTTTACTATGGATGAAATGGTTGCAAATCTTGGTTTTATTACACATCTCAAAACCTATGTTATTGGTAGTGTTTCGCTGGCAATATTAACAGCAAGTATCTTTGGTTTTATATCTTATTTCATATTTAAAATCTTCGATCGCAAAAAAATAGCAGTTAACAATGGGTGATTTCTTTGATAAGACATACCTGTTTATTCAAAAAAACAAATGGACAAGCTTGTTCGTTTTGTTGTCATTGGTTATTGCATTAGGTGGTATAGCATCGCGTATTGAATTTGATGAAGATATTACGGCGTTAATACCTGCTACCGAAGACTCACAAAAAGTTCAAGAAATATTAGAGTCCATTGCATTTACTGATAAAATCATAGTAAATATTAGTCGCGAAGGCGAAGGTTCGGTTGAAGAGCTGACACAATATGCTAGCCAACTATTAGATAGTTTAGAGCAGACGGGAGACACCTATATCAAAAATATACAAGGCAAATTAAACGACGAAGATCTTCCGAATACCCTTAATCTTGTTTATGACAACCTTCCGCTTTTTTTAGATGATAAAGATTATGGCGCTATTAGTGAAAAACTATCCAAAGACAGTATTGCTAAACTTACCGCACAGAATTACCGAACCTTAATTTCTCCTTCAGGTATTATTGCTAAAAAGACAATCCGTAAAGACCCATTGGGGCTTTCTTTCATTGCGCTTAAAAAATTACAGCAATTAGGTATTGGTGATGATTTCAAGATCAAAAATGGCTTCTTGTTGAATAAAGAAGAGCAAAATATCTTGTTATTTCTTACTCCCGCACATGGCTCTAGAGAAACGGACAAGAATACCGAGCTAGCAGCAAAGCTCTATGGTATTCAAGATCAACTAGATTTTACGTACAAAGGCAAAATCAAAAGTGAATACTTTGGGGCTTCTCTTGTAGCTGCTGCTAATGCAGCTCAAATAAAACATGATATTCAATTTACGGTCAGTATCGCTTTAACCTTGTTGTTAATTATTCTTATCGTGTTTTATCGAAAATTAACAACGCCCCTTATTCTGTTTTCACCAACTATTTTTGGAGGCTTATTAGCTATAGCATTTCTCTATATTTTTCGAACTAAGATTTCTGCTCTTTCACTAGGTATTGGTTCTATTCTACTAGGTATTACTTTAGATTATTCCCTGCATATCTTAACCCATATTCGAAATGGCAATTCTTTAAAAAGCTTATACAAAGATGTAGCTCCGTCTATTCTGATGAGTAGCCTGACTACGGCATCTGCTTTTTTATGCTTATTATTTTTAGAATCTCAAGCTTTACAAGACTTAGGCATATTCGCTGCAATAAGCGTATTAGGAACTTCTGCTTTTGCGCTTGTTTTTATTCCTCAAGTATACAAAACTGTTGTAAAAAGTGATGCGAAGAAAACGTTTTTAGACCGTCTTGCCAGTTATGATCTTCATAAAAACAAATGGGCTATCATTGCTTTAGGGGTATTACTTATAGGAAGTCTGTTTACATACCGAACCGTTATTTTTAATCAAGATATCGCCAAACTAAATTATGAATCAGATATCTTAATTGAAGCAAGAGAACACTTAGAGCAACTAACCGATATTGGCTCAAAATCAATCTATCTATCTACATATGGCGAAAATCGTGAGGAGGTTTTAGAACGAAATGACAAACTTTTCAGCCAACTACAAAATTTAAAAGCAGAAGATCAAATAGTTAGCTATAGTTCAATAGGCGCTTTAGTCCGTTCGAATAAAAAGCAGCAATCCAAAATCGAAAAATGGAACGCCTTTTGGAGCGCAGACAAAATAAAAAACACAAAACAACATCTCATTGAGAGTGGCAACGAATTCGGATTTAAAGAGAAAACTTTCGAGCAATTCTATACCCTTATATCGTCTGAATTCGAACCTTTGAAGATTTCTGATTTAGAGGTTGTTTCTTCTTTTGCAATAAATGATTTCATCGTTACCGATTCCGCTGCTACTACCATAACTTCTTTGATAAAAGTAGAAGATGATAAATTCAATACAGTTAAAGAAATTTTTGCTGACACTCCACAAACACTTCTAATCAATCGACAACAAGTCAATGAGTCCATTTTAGGAACTCTTAAAAACGATTTCAACAAGCTTATTAGTTATTCACTTTTGGTTGTAGTTCTTTTGCTTTTCCTCTTTTATCGAAGTCTATCTTTGACTTTGATTACAGTAATTCCTATATTTTTAACCTGGCTATTGACCATTGGTTTAATGGGACTACTTAACATTGAATTCAATATTTTCAATATTATTATTTGCAGTTTTATCTTCGGAGTAGGTATCGACTACTGCATTTTTATGACCAACGGATTACTTACTGAATATAGAACAGGCGAGAAAGTACTTTCAACGCACCGCACCTCAATTATTCTATCTGTAATTACAACTGTTTTAGGTATTGGAGCACTAGTATTTGCTAAGCATCCGGTGTTGTATACAATTTCTGTGGTTTCACTTCTTGGTATTCTTTCGGCGGTATTTGTTGCCTTCACGATACAACCTTTACTCTTTCATCTTTTCCTTGGAAGCACAACCAAAAGACCCATAAAACCTAGAGTCCTCATAAATTCTCTTTTATCATTTGCCTATTTTGATTTAGGTGGATTACTCCTTTCTGTTTACGCATGGATCGTTCTCAAGATAAACCCAAAAGCGCATCTAAAAAAGCAGATGGGACTTCATAAACTCGTATCAAAGTTTATGAAATCGGTGCTTTATACAGTTCCGTTTTTTACTAAAAAAGTGATTAATAAACATGGTGAAAC
>CALLIG010000114.1 GCA_938009735.1 uncultured Flavobacteriaceae bacterium | reverse complement strand
TTGACCGGCTCATCCATTCAGGCACCCTTATAAAGTTGTTGCTTGTAAAATCAAAAAATGAAAAAGGCATTAAAAGTTTTAGTGATTTTAGTAATTGTCATTTACTTCATAAGCAATGTACTACCTAATTTAATCGGTGTTCCTTTATCTGCATATCAATCATATAAAGCCTGGAATGACAATGAAAGAGGGGTAATTATAAAAAGAGACTCAACTGAAGAATTGAATAAAATTATACAGGAGAATATGAGAGGGAAATCTGATTTTAATCCTGAAATAGCATTGGAATCAATAATCAAACTTTATCTAAACAAAGGCAAAGATTTTGAATCCAATGAAAGACCAATTGACATCTATGTTATTTATGGAACTGGCTATTGGAAAGAAAATCTAGAAACGTTTGAAATTATTTTTGCTCATCAGAAAGTTGATCAGAATAATGGAAACCTCTACGAATATCGAATTGAAATGATATATGATCCGATTGAATTTAGAGGGGTTGAAGAATTTGATGTTGGATATGACTCCACTATGGACATAGACGGTTTTAAAAAGTCTATAATAAATTCTATTGGATTTGAAAAAGCTTCCAATAGTAAACCAATGAAAATCGAAATTATTAAAGAATCGATTTAAAAAAACGATTTGCCAGCACAGGACTAGATAAAAAAATCTTAGGTCAGTTCACGAAAGTTCAAATAAAGGATGAAAAAGCTATCCAGTTTATTGCTATTTACTGATTGAATCGTTTTCTAGATAGTCCTGCTAAGATATAAATAACAACGTTTGCGGTCAAAATCATAGCCGTAAAGGCGATAAAATAGATGAGTGAATTCATATTTGAGTAATTTTAGGTCAATCTAGTAACTCATGCTAAAAATAAATTGTAAAGTTGTGTGAAGTGTCTCAATAATTGTATAAAGGGTATGGATACAATACTATTGTGACTCTGATTAGTCGTGAGTATAATAGAACAAAAGCTCAAATAAAGGATAGTTAAATTTTGAACTAAAAGCTGAGGAATCTTCAGGTTTTTCTCAAATTGGTAATCCATTAAATTAAGTATTCATACAATAGCCTTTTTGCGCAAATCTATTGTAGTCTTATGGGGTTTACGGCGTAAGTTTTGTTTGTGACTATCAATTTTTCTTGGATTTAAAATTCTAAACTTCAAGTATTAGCATCACTTTTTTATGATTTCTTAATACATTATTGGTAATTTGACCCTATAATTGAAAAGATTGTGACTTATCAAAGCTTCGAAAAATATTAATTTCGAAATTCCCTTTTAAAATAGCCTGCATAGGTTGTATTTCCATTAGCAATGACCTAATTTGTTCTTGTTATTCAAATAAATAAGTTACTCATATGCCTAAAGGAATGTTGGATGAAATAGATCACCAAATTCTGGACATCTTAATAGAAAATACCCGAACACCTTTCACAGACATTGCGAAAAAACTCCATATATCAGCTGGCACCGTTCACGTGAGAGTCAAAAAAATGGAAGAGTTAGGACTTATAATGGGGTCATCACTAATACTTGATTATGAAAAGTTAGGTTGTTCGTTTGTTGTATATATAGGTATTCTTTTGAACAAGACAAACCAGATAAATCTTGTTATCGAACGGCTAGTAGAAATCCCTAATGTCACTAATGTCCACATTAGTACTGGTAAGTTTAATCTCTACTGCAAAATAAGAACAAAGAACACATCTGATGCAAAAAATATTATTTTTCAGATAGATGATATTAAGGGAGTAGACCGGACCGAGACGATGATTTCATTGGAAGAAAGTTTCAATGACAAAAATCGCCTAATGCATCAAATATTCAACGAACTCTAATTTTTCCATAGTGTTAGCTGGATAAACGACTTAAAGACTGACATTGCGGCATTCGATAAAAATATAATAATTAATTATTCAATATTGATTCAATCCTCTGCTCTTTTGTTCTTTTTGTTAAACACTATAAGATAAAAAAATACTAACTTAGGAAGCCTATAATTAATGCGGACTTGGGGTAAATACGCCAAGGTCTGTGTATCTTTATGAGGTCGCAAAATCTTTAGGATTTTGCTTTAGACAAAAAAAGAAAAAACAAAACAATCAGAAATATATGTATGACCCTGTTAAAAAAACAAAAACATTCTTTACACCACCTTATCCAGTAGTTTTACAACAAAACTTGTGTAATTCTATCTTTGAAATCTAAAGTTATACTTTACTTCCAAACAACCCATGTTAAAAAGAGTGTTGTCCATTCTTCTAAGAACTGGTATACCATTATATGGTATGACTGAACTTTGCTTTACAAATGCCACAGGCACAAGTAGAGATTAAGTTAATATCATACCCTTTTAATGATGGTTGTATCAAAATCATCGAAGCGGAATACACCAGGTCAATTATGAATGGGATTATCTGTAATAGGGAATAGAAAGATAGTTCTTATAACAGTTTTGAACTTTATAGATATTCAGAGACAATTGTTGAAAAGGAAGTGAGAAAGCGTTGAGAAATATCCATTATACAAAACTATTTAGATGAACCAGTTTTTACATTATCTCGTATCCTTCCGTAGGGAAGTCATTCTGGTCATTTCTTTAGTCTATAGTATCAGTATTTCGGCTCAGACTACCAATATATCAGGGGTCATTAACGAGTATACTGCAGTCACGGCTATCAGCTGTATATCTGGTGGAGAAATAGAAGTTTTATCTACTGCATCTTTATCTCTCGGCGATAAAGTACTACTAATCCAAATGAAAGGAGCAACCATAAATGAGTCTGGAACCGGTTCTTATGGAGATGTAACTAATTATGGTGCTTCAGGTCAATATGAAGTTCAAGAAATTCAAAGTATTTCAGGGAATACTATTTTCTTTACTTACGCGCTAGAAAATAACTATGATATTTCAGGTTCAGTTCAGTTAATTAGAATTCCTGAATATGACACAGCTAATGTTAATGGGACGCTAACAGCACAGGCATGGAATGGAACCACTGGAGGAGTGCTCATATTTTTCGCTAATGATGTATTCTTAAATGCGAACATAAATGTACAAGGATTAGGACTTAGAGGTGGAGCAATTTCAGCCAACAATGGAACAAGAAATCATGGTGGTTACTACTACCAGGGAGGTACAGGTAATGCTGGATACAAAGGAGAAGGAATAGCTGAGTTTATAGCCACTAAAGAAACAGGAAGGGGAGCTCAAGCTACAGGTGGTGGTGGTGGTAACGCCCATAATAACGGTGGTGGAGGTGGTGCCAACTATGGACTAGGTGGTAACGGCGGCACTTGGTCCAGCGAAACTTTTATTGGACTTGGTGGAAAACCAGTCACTAATCAAATAACAGATAATAGAATTTTCCTTGGTGGTGGTGGTGGCGGTGGACATCAAAACAACAGTGTTGCCGGTGCCGGAAGTGCAGGTGGTGGTATTGTTATTATCCAAACCCAAAACTTCATTGGAAATGGAAATGAAATTATAGCACAAGGTATAGCTGGTATTCAAGCGCCTAATAATGATGGTTCCGGAGGTGGAGGTGCCGGAGGAAGTATTATCATAGAAATCGCCAATCCTTTAACTAACGTAACTCTAGACGCTTCAGGTGGAGCTGGTGGAAATAATATTGCCAATCATGGAGCCGGTGGAGGTGCTGGTGGAGGGTTTATAGCAATATCAAGTACTGTTGGAGGGGCTGTAACTACAGATGTAACAGGAGGAACAAGAGGAACTTCTGGAGGTGCAATTCAAGCTACCGCGGGTACTGCAGGTTTAGTAAATACGTCTTTAAGTTTAGTAACATCTAATACGTCATCTGGTCCAATTACCGAAATATGTAATAACGGTATAGATGATGATTGTGATGGCTTTACAGATTGTTTTGATTCAGATTGTAGTGCAACCATTAGTTGTCTAGACAGTGACTTAGACGGGATTATAGATGTAATAGATTTAGATGATGATAATGATGGCCTACTAGACACTGCTGAGACTAATGGTTGCCAAGTCCAATTTTCTGAGCTTAATTGGCACGGGGCAGCAGCAGCAAATGTATCGGCCACCGGAGACCTTTTAAACGTTTCTGGCGCTGCATGGGCTAATGCTTATTCAGACGAAACGTTTAATTTACCTCTTAGAATAATTGGAACCGTAAATTCAGTCGGTAATGGTATGTTGGGTGTCCTGCCCACATTTATGGCTGAAACTACGAGTTGGAATGACCAGGGGTTTAAATTTCAGTTTAATGGTGGCAACGGAATGTATGTAAGACACGGAAATGTTAACACAGGATGGAACGCACCTTCTATTGTAGGAACACAATTTATACTATATATAGACGAGAACGGCAATATGACATACTCTCATGATGGGACTATCGTATATACTGGAACAGTTCCAGATACTGAATATGAAATAACACTAAGTAGAGGAGCATTTCAAATGAGTGATTTGAGAATAGAATTTTCAGACTGTAGTGGTGAACTTGATACCGATAATGATGGAATCCCAAATAGATTAGATTTAGATTCAGACGGTGACGGTTGTAATGATGTTAGTGAAGCAGGTTTTACAGATGATAACGATGATGGCCGCCTTGGACCAGCTTTACTTACTGTTGATTCTCAAGGTTTGGTAACTAGCGGTATCGATGGTTACACGGGCACCAATACTTCCGTTAGAGATGGAGAGTGTTCCGATTTGGATAACGATGGAGTACCTGATTTTCAAGATTTAGATGATGATAATGATGGTATTACAGATGAAGAAGAAAGCTGTATAGTTACGCCTGAAAACTTAACATGGCACGGCTCAGCTGCCGCTAACATGACTAATCCTTCTAATGGAATATTAGCTGTCACAGGCTCCGCATGGGCTAACGCTTATTCTGACCAAACGTTCTCAGCTCCATTTACCATAGAAGGTACAGTATCGGCCGTTTCAAACGGTATGATAGGAATTTTACCTAATACAGGCACTGAAACTACAAGTTGGAATGATGGAGGGTATAAGTTCCAGTTTAATGCTAGTAATGGAATGTACGTAAGGCATGCGGGTATTAATCGCGGATGGCAGCTACCCTCCATTTTAGGCACTACTTTCAAACTAGAAATTTTAGCATCTGGCACTATGAATTACTTCCATGATGGTTCTCTAATATATTCTGGAGTTATTTCTTTAACAGACTATAAGCTTACCATCGCGAGAGGAAGTTTTACGGTAGATAACTTTACTATTTATGAACCACTTTCTGCCTGTAATGATATAGACGGCGATGGCTTACCTAACACTATTGACGTTGATTCGGATGGGGACGGCTGTAATGATGTTATAGAAGCTGGTTTTACAGATATGGATGGTGATGGTGAAGTAGATGGTACCGGATACGCAACCAACGGAACAGTATTAGGTTCTAATGGCTATACAACACCTGTAGACGCTGACTCCAATAGCACCTTTGATTTTCAAGAAGTTGGCACTGCCCCTAGTTTCACAAGCCAGCCTGCAAATATTGCGATCTGTCTTGGTTGTAGCGGCTCCCTTGCCGCCATAACCACAGATGCGGATAGCTTTCAATGGCAAATTTTCAATGGCACAGTTTGGGACGATTTAACAGATGTTGGGATTTATAGTGGCACATCCACCACCTCACTTAGTTTAACACAGGTAACTCAGGCACAAAATGGAAACCGTTATAGATTATTGGTTTCAAATGCTACTTATAGCTGTCAAACAATATCCGATGAGGCTACTTTAAGCATCCACGTTAAAACAATTATTACCAATAGACAGCGAACCTATAGGGTGAAGAAGAACTAAAAATTAACTCTTCTCAGTTACCCTTGACTCTTTATGAAGTTGCAAAATTGATAGGGTTTTGATTTTGAAGAAAAAATAAAACTAAACAATAAGCTTTAGCTTCATGAGCAGACCGAAACGTAAAGTTTCTTTGCCTCAGCACTACGCTTAGCCCAACCGTTACCAAAGTTCAAATAAAGGATGAATATTATATCAGGTCGAAATATTTATGATATCCTAAAAGCACTTAGGGAGACACCAGAACTTTGGCTAACTTCTAGAACAATTAGTGCACTACAGAACTTTTTGAATGGATATTTTCTGTCTT
>CALLIG010000113.1 GCA_938009735.1 uncultured Flavobacteriaceae bacterium | reverse complement strand
GCAAATGAAATTTCTGGAATGGTAACCGATGGGCAATCTCCATTATCAAATGCCACTATTACCATAAAAGGCAGCGAAAAAGGCACCGCAACCGATTCAAAAGGTAAATATAGTATGAAGGCAAACCCTAGAGATGTGTTATTCTACAGTTATATTGGCATGAAGCCTGTAGAAATTGTGGTGGAAGATGTCACTCGTATTTTGAATATTTCACTTTGGCCAAAGATCGAAGAGTTAGATGAAGTGGTGGTGACAAAATCAAAGCGTAAAACTCAAAAAGATTTGAAGTTAGAATACGCAACGAATATAAATATTGTGAAATCTAATTTCGGATACCTTAATAAAGAAACAGCTGGTTACACAATGAGAGTTATTGATGGCAAAGATTTAAACTCGGCTGCAGTATATCTACTTTTGTCATTACAAGGTAAAGCGCCAGGTTTATCAGTCGGAAGCATAAGAGAGCCTAACGATGCATTATATTTAGGTCGAAGTAATAAACCTGCAATTTTCGAAATTGATGGGCATATATTCACAACTGCACCAACATGGTTAAGTATTGATGTTATAGATAGAATTGCACTAATCCCTAGCCTAAGCTTTACTAATAAATACGGAGCAATAGGGCAAGGTGGTGTCGTGATTATAAACACCAAAAATGCAGGTAATGGGCTTAAAGAGAATGGCAGTAATTTGGCCTATGATCAAGCTAAATTACGAGGTAATGTATATACGAATGATGCAATAAGTCAAAAAAAACTGCACAAAGGTGATCCCATTTACTTAAAAGAATTACACACTAGTTCAAATGTGAAAGTAGCGACAGCGGTGTATGAAAAACACAAAAAAACTTTGGTAATTCTTATGTCTTTGTAATAGAAGCTTATCGTGTTTTATTGGAACGGTTTGGTGATATACCAATTACAAATCAAATCCTTACGGATAATGATGAACTCTTCGAGAATAATCCAATGGCATTGAAAGCATTGGGGTATGTGCATCAAAGTAATGGAGATTTACAAAAAGCAAATGCAATTTATAAAGATGTTTTTTTACTACGACCTAGTTACGGGCAATCGTATTTAGATTTAGCCAACAGTTATCGAGAGCTAAAAGCATATAAGAAATCTATAGCTTTATACACGCGCTATGATCATTTGATTAGAAGCGAATTAGTAAAAAAAGATACGAGTAAGTTTTTTGAAATTTTCGAAAGGGAATTTGACAATCTAGTGGTATTGAAAGCTGATGAAATCATTTCTGATAAGGCCTATAAAAATAATCGGCTAGAAGAAGACTTTAGTGGTGCTCGCTTGGTTTTTGAATGGAATGATGGCGAGGCAGAATTTGAATTACAGTTTGTAAACCCTCAAGGGCATTATTTTAAAGAAGAACATTCTTTATTCGCAAATGCAACTGAAATTCAGCAAGAAAAACAGCTAGGTTATTCGTGCAAAGAGTTTCTAATGGATGATTCACTACCGGGTACATGGCAAATAAATGCCAAATACTTAGGAAACAGAAAGCTAACTGCTAGCTATCTAAAAGCTACGATCTACTATAACTATGGCTTAGAAAGTCAAAGAAAGGAAACTAAAGTATTCAAACTTGGGCTGAAAAATGTAAATCAAGAATTGTTCAAAATCAATATTGAGCCTTCTTTGAGTACGAAATAGAATTAACCAAAAATTAGAAGCTTACTGATTTTCAAGCAACTAGTCCATAACCCCTTAAACGTTGCGTTAAGAATAGGTTAATATGTTAAAATTAAAGGCTTAGTTGTAGTAAATTTATCACAAAATCAATCAATCAATCAATAACATATGCGTATTTTCCTTACTCTTCTCTTTATTCTAACCAATATTGTAGCCCATTCTCAAGACCGTGTCAACAAAATAAGTGGTATCGTTACCAGTTATGATTCGCCTTTGGCTAGAGTAAATATTGCCATTAAAGGTTCTTCAGATGGCATTCAGACTGATGCTAAAGGTAAATACGAAATTGATGCAAGACCTAGAGACATTCTTGTTTTTAGTTATGTGGGTATGAATACCCAAGAAATTATAATAGAAGATGTTACGAGTGTTCTTAATATTGATATGATTCCGAGAGTTGAAGAACTTGACGAAGTTGTCGTAGAGCAAAAGAAGAAAGAGGGTCAGCAAGGGCTAGCCTTAGATTACGCCAAAAAGAAGAGTATAATAAATACAGGGTATGGCTTTGTTGATGCGGAAAAAGCGGGGTATTCAATGAGTTATGTAGATGGTGCAGATTTAAACTCAAGTGCTGTTGATATAGCATCTGCTCTTATTGGAAAAATTCCTGGATTGAGACGTGGTGAAGGAGGAACAGTATTTTTAAGAGGAGGAGGAGGTTCTTTAAGTAATCCGAAACCACCTATTTTCGAAATAGATGGCACAATATTTACAGATGTTCCTACTTTTCTTGATATAGATTCTATTGATAGGGTAGCCGTAATTGCTGGGCTAGGAGGTACCACAAAGTATGGTAATATTGCAGCTGGTGGCGTAATTGTCATTAATACTAAAAGTAGAGGTGCCATTGTAAGAAGAGAAAAAGGCAGTAATAAGGCCTATGATCAAGTAAAACTTCGTGATAACAACTTTGACGAAAGATCTGTTCAGGGTAATTTTAAAAGAGAACCACCCAAGTACATTCTCGAGATGAAAAAAGCGGCTACGGCCGATGATGCAATGTCTCAATTTGACACACAAAAGAAGCTTTATGGTAGCTCTCCTTATTTTTATCTGGCTGCTGCTGATTTCTTTCAAGAAAACTGGGCAAGCTCGGGTAAGCAAGACCTTGTCATTAATGAGATGAAAGAGGAGTATGCTAATAATTCAAATGTATTGAAAGCATTGGCTTATAAATATGAAGAACGAAACAATCTTGATGCTGCTTTAAAAACGTACATAGAAATTTTCAAAAAAAGGCCTAGTTACAGTCAGTCATATAGAGATTTGGCAAATATGTATACTAAAACTGGTAACTATAAAAAAGCTGCAAGTTTATATGTGCGATATCAAAAATCAAGATCATTAGATACAGTAACAACCGCATTAGAAGGTATTGATGCTGTTATTGATACAGAATTCTCAAATTTACTTGCTAGGTATGGTAAAGAGCTTGCAGCAGGAGCAACAAATAGTGAGATGAATGAATATCAGGGTATACGAACCATATTTGAATGGAATAATAGTGAAGCAGAGTTTGATCTACAATTCGTAAATCCTGAGAAGACTTATTTTATTTGGAGTCATACGAATGAAAAAGAGCAAGCTAGAATTATTGACGAAAAAACAAAGGGCTATACTTCTGAGCAATTTCTTATTGATCAAAGCAAACCAGGGGAGTGGATGATTAACTTGAAATATTATGGTAATAAAAGTTATGACCCAACTATAATGAAGGTAACTACGTACTACAATTATGGTTTAGCTACCCAGCGATCTGAAGTTAAGGTCTTTCGTTTAGAACTTAAAAATGTTAACCAGAAATTAATTTCACTTCAGAATAGATAGTTTTTAATAGTCAGTACTTGAGGCGTATTTACCGAAGCTATTTTCTTTCATTTTTTGTTCTTTTTTAGTATTTTACAGAGATGTAAATTATTAAAACGCTCCGTATGCAAAAATGTGTATTCTTCCTTTTTTTATGTACTAATTTTTATGTATTTGGACAAAATCAATATGCTGGTGTTGTAAAAGATTTTGATACAAATGAGGCGTTGCCCTATGTGAATATTGGTATTCTTAATAAAGGTATAGGTACGGTTACGAATGAAAATGGACGGTTTTTATTTGATTTTGATTTTAGTAAAATTTCTAAAACGGACACTATACAAATATCTTCGGTGGGTTATGAAACGATCCAAAAGGTAATTGGTGATCTTAATTTTAAATCAGCCAACAATAAGATCTTATTGGTACCTGATGTTTTTGGCTTAGATGAAGTGGTTTTATCTCCTGATTCCCAGCAAATAAGGCAACAGAAGGTTGGCTTTTATATGGGAGATTCAAGAAAATATGGTTACTGGCGTGGAGGTACCTCTTTAGGTGCTGAAATGGTAACAAATATTAAAGCATCAAAAAGACCTAGACAGCTTAATGAGTTTACATTTGAGATTTTAAAAAATCTATCAGACGGTTTGCGATTACGCGTGAATGTGTATCGAGGCGATACGCAATACCCTGAAATCAAAATTAACAAAAAGAACATTTTTTTTACGCTAACCCAAAAATACGGTGTTGTTACGATTGATTTGACCCCTTATGAAATCTATGTAGATGACGATTTTAGAGTTGGTCTTGAACTTGTAAATGTATTCGGAGAAAAAATAGATTTAACACTTTCAGGATCTGATGATCCAGGTACTTCATATCGAAGATATGCAAGCCAAGATGAATGGCATCGCTATAGAAACGATGCATTAGCTTTTGCTGTGAATACCACCGTTTTTGATAAAGATGATTTAATTACTAGAAACAAAGAGAGTCTTGTAAAAGAACAACAACAAGTTACCAAAAAGGACAAAGTATCAGGAATGGTCTTTAATAAGGGTAATCCTTTAGTCAACGTAGATGTTAGAGTTGAAGGAAAAGAAGAATCTGCAAGTACCGATGAAAACGGTAGATACTCAATTAATGCAACCTTGGGTGACGTAATTACTTTTAATTTTCTTGATATGGAAACTGTTTCAAGAAAAGTATTAGAAACTACTTTTGGCATTAATGTTTCAATGCAAGTGAAGGTAACCGAATTAGATGGAGTTACCGTGACTAAGAGAGAAAAGGTAAAAAAGACACAGGAAGAACTTTTTGAAAATTACAATAAAAACCCTGAACTAATAAAAACGAGTTTTGGTATTTTAGATAAAAACGTTTCCGCAGTTTCTCTTAATATTTTGGATGAGGGTGAATTTAAGGCGACATCCATAAATATTCTTGAAGCGGTGAGCGGTAAGTTTCCGGGTGTTAGGCTCGCGACAATTAATAACCCAAACGCACCAGCTTCGGCATATGACACGAATGCCGTATTATTTGGGAGAGTAGGTGGGTCTATTTTAAATATAAAACCAATGGTATATGAAATTGACGGTGTTTTGCAAGTAGATGTGCCCCGGCAGTTAAATATGGATAATGTGAAAAGAATTGCGATACTGCCTGGTTTAGCAGCATCTTCTAGGTACGGTAATATAGCAGTAGGCGGAGTAGTAATTATAAATACCAAAGTAAATAATTTTTCACCAGGAGAAGAAGATGAAGTTGTCGATCAGCTTCGTGTAAAAGATAATAACTACAAAGATGATGCGATTTCACAAAAACAAGCAAAACGTAATTGGCCGAATTATTTAAAAAAAATGTACGCCGCAGACTCTTACGTAAAAGCCAAAGAAGTGTTTCAAGGTTTTTCTAAAAATTTCTCAAGTTCTCCTTATTTTCTTGTTGACTCTTACGTTTATTTCAAAAAATATTGGAAATCTACAATAGATGTTGATACTATGATTTCTGATAATGCTGCGATTTTTGATAAAGATTTACCTTCTTTGACTGCTTTAGCTTATACTTATGAAAAAACAGGAGAATTCAAGAAAGCTGAATTGGTATACCTTAAACTTTTTAAACTTCGACCTAACAACGCCCAGTCATATCTTGATTTAGCAAGAAATTATTCTGCATTGGGTGATGATAATAAAGCATTAGGTCTTTACACTAGATATAACCATCTTTTAAACAAAGAATTTTTACAGGTAAATACGAAAGGTTTACATGATATTATAGTTACTGAATTTGGAAATTTAACTAGACGCACAGATGATTCAGACACAAAGAATTTAACTGATTTAAGTAATATCGAAACAGATATTTTAACTGGTACACGTGTCGTTTTAGATTGGAATGAGTCGAAAGCTGATTTTGAAGTTCAAATCGTAAACCCTAGGAATAGATATTTCAGTTGGAAGAATTCACCAGATATGGATGGCGAGAATGATGACGAAACCATTTTCAGTAAAGAGTTTTTTATTGATGATTATATGCAGGGTGATTGGTTGTTAAATATCAATTATAAAGGAGCAGAAACTACAGACCCAATGTATTTAAAAGCAACCATATTCTTTAATTATGGATTGCCCAACCAACGTAGTACAGTTCAGCTTTTTAGATTGCATCTAAAAAATGTGAATCAGCAACTTTTCACCTTATCTGGCAATCCTATCAGTTTTGCGAAATAATTTGCATTAAACCTTATTTAGTTACAATAAATCAAAAAAATTGTTAAAACGCATTAAAATAATCAATTTTTGGCATATTTATTGATGCCTTCTTAATTCAAATTTTAAACGTATTCTACCATGAAAAACCTTCTCGCAATTCTCATTTTTGTCGTTTCAGCAACATTTGTTCAAGCACAATCAAAGTACATTAAAGGTAAGTTATCACACATGGAAACGCCATTAGTGAATGCCGAAATTTCGATTCAGAATTCTGATATAAAAACGAAATCAGGTTTAAATGGTGCCTATGCAATTTCAGCAGAAATTGGCGATATAATAGAGTATCGTTATCAAGGTTTAGAAACGGTAGAAATTGTTGTAGAAGATGTTACTTCGATATTAAATGTAAGTCTAAACCAAAAGATTACCGAATTAGACGAAGTTGTTGTAAAACAAAGTCGTCGCGTAAGTCGGAGAGATTTAGAATTAGACTATCCGCATAATAAAAATTTAATTCGTACCGCTTATGGTATTTTGAATAAGGAAACTGCCCCAGGTCAAATGCGTATTATAGACAAGGCAAATATTACCGCTGTCAATCTGTGTATTTTAGACTTGCTAAGAAACCAATTTGCCGGTGTAAATGTATCTGGTGATTGTATTCAAGGAGGTAGCGTTTCTGTAAGAGGGGCAAGCTCCATTAATTACGATTCAGGAGTCGTTTTTGATGTCGATGGTCAAATTTTAAATACACCACCAATATGGATACTGCCAGAAAACATAGAGCGAATTGCAGTTTTGGGTAGTTTATCATTAACTATTAAATATGGTTTCATTGGTTCAGGTGGCGTAGTGATTATCAATACAAAAGCCGGCAGCTATGATCTTACATCGAACGAATTTTACGATAGGGCTCGGCTTCGAAATAATATGTATAACGATAACGCGGTTGGAAACGATTTTTCAAATACAGGATTACCAACATATTTAAGTGAATTGCAAGAAAGTAAAGGTTTGGATGCGGCGAAGGAATCGTATTTAAAAAACAAGCAGATGTATCGTAATTTCGCACCTTTTTTTATTGATGCTTCTGGGTATTTCTTAGCTAATGGAGATTCGAAATTTGCGAAGCAAATTATTGAAAATCAAATGTTCCTTTTTGAAGATCACCCAGTTTATGCAAAGGCTATAGCATACAATTTAGAGGCTCACGGTGAGAAAGAAATGGCCAATACTTTATATGAGCAGATCTTTATTTTGAGACCCAACTACGCACAGTCGTATCGCGACTTAGCAGAAAGCTATAGAGAAACTGGTAATTATAAAAAATCTGCGGCGATGTATGCACGACATAACTACTTGTTAGATGAAGGGTTTCTGGTAAAAGATTCTATAGGTATAGCGCCAATTATAGAGAGAGAATCAGAAAACTTATTAGCACTAGAAGGCGATAAGGTAATGGAAGGTGCTAAAACGATCAATAGATCTGCTAAGTTCACAGAGTTCAATGGTACGCGACTACTTTTCGAATGGAACGATAGTGAAGCTGAATTTGAATTACAATTTGTAAATCCTGAAAAACAGTATGATACTTGGAAACACACTATGGAAGCTAATGCACTTCGCATTAAAGATGAGAAAATGAAAGGATATTCTTGTGAGGAGTTTTTAGTAGATGGTTCGCTTCCTGGCAGATGGCAAGTTAATGTTGACTATAAGGGAAACAAAAAATTAGAGCCAACGTACTTAAAGGTTACTAGCTATTATAACTACGGAACTACTTCTCAAAGAAAAGAAGTTCAAGTCTATCGATTAGGTTTGAGGAATGTGAATCAAAAACTGTTTCAATTGAACAATAGTAGTTTGATTTCAAACTAATATTATTTAGAATTTAGTTTACAATCCATATTTAACAAAAAGCGTTTTGGAGAAAGAATTCTCCAAAACGCTTTTCGTTTGTAATAAAACATCATTTAAACCTGCAATATTCCTAAGTTAAAGGGCTTTTCGATAGGTGCATGATTCGCTGCTTCTATTCCCATTGAAATCCATTTTCGCGTGTCTGTTGGTTCAATGATGGCATCTGTCCATAAACGGGCTGCAGCATAATATGGTGAAACTTGATTATCGTATCTGTCCTTTATTTTATTAAAAAGTTCAGCTTCCTTTTCTTTAGTAATAGTTTCTCCTTTCTTTTTTAAAGAGGCTTTTTCTATTTGCAGTAAAACTTTAGCTGCCGAATTACCACTCATTACAGCAAGTTCAGCACTTGGCCATGCTACAATTAATCTAGGGTCATAGGCTTTACCACACATGGCATAATTACCTGCACCATAACTATTTCCAATAACAATAGTGAATTTTGGAACAACAGAATTACTAACTGCGTTTACCATTTTAGCACCGTCTTTAATTATACCACCATGTTCACTTTTACTACCTACCATGAAACCAGTAACATCCTGTAGAAAAACTAAAGGAATCTTCTTTTGATTGCAATTAGCAATGAAACGTGTAGCCTTATCTGCTGAATCTGAATAGATTACACCACCAAATTGCATTTCGCCTTTAGCATTTTTAACCACTTTCCTTTGATTTGCAACAATACCAACAGCCCAACCATCAATACGTGCATAGCCAGTTAAAATAGTTTTACCATAGTCTTCTTTGTATTGTTCAAAGTCTGAATCATCTACAATACGATTTATGATTTCAAGCATATCATACTGCTCGTGTCGTAATTTAGGCAGCACTCCAAATAGTTCAGAACCATCTAGTTTTGGCTTTATCGACTTTTTTCTATTGTAGCCTGCGGTATCAAAATCACCAATTTTATCTACAATGTTTTTTATAGTATCTAGAGCAGCTTTGTCATCTTTAGCTTTATAATCAGTTACACCGCTAATCTCGCAATGCGTACTTGCTCCACCTAAAGTCTCGTTATCAATTGCTTCTCCAATTGCAGCTTTCACGAGATAGCTTCCGGCTAAGAAAATACTACCGGTTTTATCTACTATAAGTGCTTCATCACTCATGATGGGTAGATAAGCTCCACCAGCTACACAGCTTCCCATAACAGCAGAAATCTGTGTAATACCCATACTACTCATTCTGGCATTATTTCTGAAAATACGACCAAAGTGTTCTTTATCAGGAAATATTTCATCCTGCATCGGCAGATAAACTCCTGCACTATCTACTAAATAAATAATAGGGAGCTTATTTTCAATGGCAATTTCTTGCGCTCTTAGATTCTTTTTAGCGGTAATCGGAAACCATGCTCCTGCTTTAACTGTGGCATCATTTGCCACTACAATACATTGCTTCCCTTTAACATGACCAATTTTAATCACAACGCCACCAGAGGGGCATCCGCCATGCTCTTCATACATGCCTTCGCCAACCAAGGCGCCTATTTCTATACTTTTAGCATCGTCATCAAGAAGATATGCAACACGCTCACGAGCAGTCATTTTACCTTTCTCATGTTGCTTAGCGATGCGCGTTTTACCTCCTCCCAATTTGATTTTGGCAAGTCGCTTTTTAAGTTCTGATACAAGTAGTTTATTGTGATCTTCGTTTTTATTGAAGTCGAGGTCCATAGGTAGTTTTATTTCTAATACTCCATAAAGATAAGTACTAATATTAACCTTTTTTTGAAAATTGGTTTAAAGCTAATGAAAACTGAATATGTTTAAAAAATCGCTCTTAATTTGTGTTAAATGGTTGAGATATTCTCATAATGAACATAGTTAAATGAGGTATAATTGAGTAGTTTTGGAAAAAGAGGTTCTATATGAATGATACTATTGGTTGGGGAATTCTAGGCCCAGGTAAAATTGCCCAAAGTTTTGTAAACGATTTAAAGTTAGTTAAGGATGGTAAGCTAGTCGCAGCTGCATCACGAAATATAGAACGAGCACAAGCATTTGCCTCAGAATATGAAGCTACCTATGCTTTTGGTAGTTATGAGGAGCTTTTTACATGTGACGAAGTAGATGTGATTTATATCGCAACACCGCATACGGGACATATGGAATGGGCAATCAAAGCAATGCAAGCAGGAAAGCATGTATTATGCGAAAAGCCTTTAGGAATTAATGCTGCTGAGGTATCAGAAATGATTTCAGTTGCGAAGGAGAATAAAGTGTTTTTGATGGAAGCTTTATGGAGTCGATTCAATCCATCATTAAAAAAGATTAAAAAACTTATTTCAGACGGGCATATTGGTGACGTTGGATATATACACGCAGATTTTGCTTTTTATGGATTAGATAGAGATTTAGATAGTAGAGTTCTTAATATTGATTTGGCAGGAGGTTCAATCTTAGACATTGGTATTTACCCTATATTTTTAGCATACCTCATTTTAGGAAAACCTAAAAGTATTCAAGCGGTTTCTAATTTTCACGAAAAGGGTGCCGAAATACAAACTTCAATGATCTTTCACTACGAGAATGCCCAAGCTATGTTGTACAGCGGGCTAACATCGAATTCAAAAATGAGAGCCGAAATACAAGGCAGTACAGGCGCTATATTTATCGACCCAAGATGGCATGAAACACAAGGTTTTGTGGTGTTGAAAGATGGAGTGGAAGATAGAAATGACCTGCCTACTGTTGGTAAAGGTTACTCGCATGAAATAGTTGAAGTTCACAATTGTTTGAAAGATGGTAAACTTCAGAGTGAGCGATGGAGTCACCAGAATAGCATGGATTTAATCTACTTACTAGATGAAGTACGAAGACTTGCAGGAGTTGTTTTTCCGTTTGAAGGATAAAGTTACTGAATGAGCTTAGAAGTTCATTGAATTTTTACGATATTTGGCGCTACCACAAACCACTACCAACCTAAATAAAATCTATGGAAATGAATAAAAATACAGTACTCGCTTGGGCTACTTTTATAATGATAATAGTTGGACTCGGCTTAATTGCTTTGGGTGCATTTAGGTACGATGATGTCGCGGGCTGGGGCTTTGCAGCAGTAGGAGTAGGCTTCTTTGCGATTGCATGGGTTTTTAATGCACTTAAAGGGAGAGTTTAAGAATAAAAAATACATTTCATAATTCAATAATATTAGAGTTTCATGAGCGACGATAAGAAAGTCATTTTCTCCATGTCTGGTGTTAGTAAGACCTATAAAACGGCAAATACACCAGTTCTTAAAAATATATATTTAAGTTTCTTTTACGGAGCCAAGATTGGTATTCTAGGACTAAATGGTTCAGGTAAATCTACCTTGTTGAAAATAATCGCAGGAGTAGATAAAAACTTTCAAGGCGATGTTGTTTTCTCGCCAGGGTATAAAGTTGGTTACTTAGAACAAGAACCTCAATTAGATCCTGAAAAAACAGTTTTAGAGATTGTAAAAGAAGGCGTTGCTGAGACTGTAGCTATTCTTGACGAATACAATAAGATCAATGATATGTTTGGCTTACCAGAGGTCTATGAAGATGCTGATAAGATGCAAAAGCTTATGGATAAGCAGGCAGTTTTACAAGATCAAATTGATGCATCAAATGCATGGGAGCTTGATACAAAGCTTGAAATTGCAATGGATGCACTTCGTACTCCTGATTCTGATAATAAGATTGGTGTGTTATCTGGTGGTGAAAAGAGAAGAGTCGCATTATGTCGATTGCTACTTCAAGAACCAGAGATATTATTACTAGATGAGCCTACTAACCACTTAGATGCTGAATCTGTACATTGGTTAGAGCATCATTTAGCACAATATAAAGGAACTGTTATCGCAGTAACTCACGATAGATATTTCTTAGACAATGTTGCTGGTTGGATTTTAGAATTAGATAGGGGAGAAGGTATTCCTTGGAAAGGGAATTATTCAAGCTGGTTAGATCAAAAATCTAAGCGTATGGCGCAAGAAAGTAAGACTGCTTCTAAACGTCAAAAAACATTAGAGCGAGAACTAGAATGGGTACGTCAAGGTGCAAAAGGTAGACAAACAAAACAAAAAGCACGTTTGAACAACTATGATAAACTCATGAGCCAAGATCAAAAACAGCTCGATGAGAAATTAGAAATTTATATTCCTAACGGTCCACGTTTAGGTACTAATGTTATCGAATGTAAAGGAGTAAGTAAAGGTTATGACGATAAACTGCTTTATGAAGATTTAAACTTTAATCTTCCGCAAGCAGGTATTGTTGGTGTTATCGGACCAAACGGAGCTGGTAAAACAACAATTTTTCGAATGATCATGGGAGAAGAGACTCCTGATAAAGGATCTTTTGAAGTTGGCGAAACTGCTAAAATTGCATATGTTGATCAAAGCCATTCAAACATAAATCCTGAAAAAACGATTTGGCAAAACTTTAGTGACGAACAAGAAATGGTAATGATGGGTGGGCGTCAAGTAAATTCGCGCGCCTATTTAAGTCGATTTAATTTTTCGGGTAGCGAGCAGAATAAGAAGGTAAATATGCTTTCTGGAGGTGAGCGTAACAGACTTCATTTAGCAATGACCTTAAAAGAAGAAGGTAATGTGCTGCTTTTAGATGAGCCGACGAATGATTTAGATGTCAATACATTGAGAGCTTTAGAAGAAGGTTTAGAGAGCTTTGCTGGTTGTGCTGTTGTTATCTCGCATGATAGATGGTTTTTAGATAGAATTTGCACACATATACTAGCTTTTGAAGGAGATTCTCAAGTATATTTCTTTGAGGGTTCTTTCTCAGATTATGAAGAAGGTAAGAAGAAACGTTTAGGAGGAGATTT
>CALLIG010000112.1 GCA_938009735.1 uncultured Flavobacteriaceae bacterium | reverse complement strand
TTAAACCTTCAAATGATGAGTAATGTTCTTTAGATGGAATATGAACAGCAGCATGCGTATCTGGCGCATAAAAAAGCTCGTAGTTATTTGTATTCATTGTCTGTGCCACCAACTGACCAGCAAGAAATCCGGAAGACTGGGTAATGCAATCTTGGCTTCCGACAAGAGAAGCTAAATACTGTTCTACTTCGTTAAAAATAGAAAGTTGAACATTTGATTCTCGCGAAGCTCCATAATTGGTTCCATACTTTTTTATACCATTGATGAGTAGTTCTTGAAACTCTGTATCCGCTTGAAGTCCTAAATATGATGTCCCACCAAAGTATAATTTTGATGTTCCATTACTAATAATCTCTCTTCCTGGAAAAGAATCAACAGAATATGCCATTAAGTTAAGGTTATGCCGCTACCACCCATAGCTGGGAAAATTACAGTACCATCACTTTCTATTTGAACACCACTAGCAATATCTCCTTTTAATAGTAGCGCACCATCCATATCAACATAATCTAGTTGTGGCAATAGTTGTGCAATGGCAGATATGCCTACAGATGATTCTGTCATACAGCCTACCATAACTTTGAGTCCCATTTCTTTTGCGGCACTAATCATGCGTAGGGCAGGAGTGAGGCCACCACATTTAGTGAGTTTTATATTGACACCTGAAAAGTGAAGCGCACATTTTTCGACATCACTTTCAACAATGCAACTCTCGTCAGCAATTACGGGTAAAACACTTTGATGCATTACTTGTTCCATACCTTCCCAATCATCTGCTTTTAAGGGTTGTTCTAAAAACTCAACACCTAGCTCTTTTAGTAGTGGCGCATTTATGATGGTTTCTTTAGCCGACCATGCGCAGTTCGCATCGATTCGAAATTTAGCATCTGTATGTTGTCGAAGTTCTTTTACAATCGCAACGTCGTTATCTGTCCCTAATTTGATTTTATATATTGGCCACGGTGTTTCTTTCATTTTTGATACCATTTCTTCTATGGATGCGATACCTATGGTGTAATTGGTGGTCGGATACGTTTTGGTATTTGTCCCCCATATCTCATAAAGTGGCTTATCTAAAAGCTTCCCGTAGAGGTCATGTGCTGCCAAATCAAGGGCGCAAACAGTAAAATTGCTCAAACCTTTAGAAACCAAAAAAGCATGAAATATTTCAGGAGTGGTAAGTTGAAAGCCTTCTATTTCTTTTTCGATAGCCGTAATTTCAGCCATCATACTTTCTATGGTATTGCCGTAATACGGATTCGAAGTAGCCTCACCATAACCAGTTTTCCCTTCCAAAGAAAGTCCAACAATCAAAGTATCTTGAAAATCATGCGATTCTCTAGAAATACTAAATGTATGTTTTAATTGTAGTCTAAATTTTTTCAGGCTAATCTTCATGGCTACTAAATCTTTCTACTAATATATAGAATCTAGTACCTATTAAAAAAAGAAATCCCGCCAATTATGACGAGATTTAAATACTTCAATATGTTTCTAATTCTAATATTGGTGTACGCTACCAGAAACTGATTTTTTGGTTTCAACAGTTGGTTCGCCAGAATATGAAATGTTACCACCACTACTCGCATCAGCAATTAAACTTCTTGACACCTGTACTTTTACGTTGCCCCCGCTACTAGCGCCAGCATTACAATTTTGAGTTATTAGGTTTTTCGCATTAATGTTACCACCAGAACTCACATCAATGATTGCCTCATCTGCAGTACCTGAAATTCTTAAGTTAGCACCACTTGAAGCATCAATATCGATTTCATTAGAAACAATTTCTAATTCTAAAACGGCACCACTACTCGCATCAACTTCTAATTCAGATGTTTTGATGGTATTTTTAGTTTCAAGATGCGAACCACTAGAACCCGACAACTCTGTTATTTTAGGAAGCGATACATAAATGTTCTTAGTTGCTCTACCGATATTTTTACTGCAATTAATTCTAAGTTTTCCGTTTCTGATTTCGGTATCGATTAGATCGATTATATTATCATCTGCTTCTACCTCAATACTAAATTCATCGGCTTGAGTTACATAAACCATTAAGCCTTCAGATGCTGAAACCTTTGTGAAATCTTCTGTAATACTTCGAGTGTCGGTTACTATGTTACCATTTCCTTTTTCTCCGGTTCCGAAATCTCCAATTTGAATGTCAAATCCACAGGAGGATAAAAAAATGGTCATTAAAAGCGCAATTGCAATTCTTACGATTGTTGTCATGATTGTTGTTTTTTAGATTGTTGTTTTATTGATTGATGTAAAGATGTTGTAATTGTATGTGATTATATATTTTAAAGAACTGAGTTGTTACATATTGATGATGAACTGTAATTACTAGTTATCGTTGTCTTTGGTTTTAACTTTTACGCCATCTTCATTGATTTGAATATCTACATTATCACCGTCGTTCTCATTATCATTGGCTTTAATGTCTATTCCATCTTCACCAATTTTCATTTTAAAAGACTCCCCATTATCTTTGATGTCGATATCGATACCGTCTTCGTTAATACGAATGTGATTGTCTTTGTCATCATCATCATCATCATCATCATTTTCTTCTTCAGGACATTCTTGACATTTCAATTCGCCATCAAAACCCATTTTCCAAACAGCATTTTCTAAATCAAGATCACCTCTATCTCTGTCTCCTCTTAGTGTCCAGTTACGACTACTAGATGGTGTGTATTTCAACATGGTGCCAACTGGTAAATAAAGGTTTATACGTACTTCTTGTTCGTTAAACGTGCTATTATCATTTGCAGTTAAAAAATCATCTAGTCTAAGGTTGTTACCCCTTAAAATATAGCTGTATTCAATTTGTTCTGCTATACCTCGAGCCTCATTAAAAGAAGACCCGTTTGCTTCTTTGCGAACCGAAATTCGCATGGTAGAATCTTGTGATTTTTTGATATTGAATCGCACGTCATCGGATAACAATACTTCGTTACCATCATTGTCATATATCATAACCATATCATTCATACTCATATGTTGACGTTGGTCGTATAATTCTGTGGAAACCAGTTGAATATTCAAAGTATCAGATGGTTTATCAAGAATTAATTCTTTTTCTGTTGTTACGCTTCCAGTAAAAGCATGCGAAGCTGCTTCTCTAACTCCTAATACGATTAGCGTAATGATAGATATGAGCCACAATCCTAAAAGTGAAAATTTAGCTACATTTCCTATAGATTTTAGATTGTCTACCAATATTTTCAATCCTAAATAAAGAAGGAAGAAAAACGGAATTCCTATAGCAAAAAAGAACATTAATGAGATTAGCCAAACCGGTGCTTCTGTGATATTATTGATTACACCATCTATGCCAGGCATATTAATCCAATCTAAAGTACCTACTGTTAGCATGCCGATAAACATGCCAATAATCGTGGCAGCACCAACTATAACTAAAATTACGCCTATGAATTTTCCAAAGACTTTAAAGAAAAACATGATGATATCGCCGATAGTATCGAAAAAGGTTTTACCACCACTTTTTACTTTTTTGCCTACACCTTCGTAGTCTACATTTTTAATTTTTTCTGCAACATCATCAAAGCCTTCAGAGACCGTACGTTCTATATTGCTGATGTTGATATCCTCCCCCCGCATGTCTAATTTTTGCGAAGTAGTTGTTGCTTCAGGAATTAATATCCATAGTAAACCATATAATAAGATAAAACCGCCACCAGAACCTAGGGTAAGAATGACCCATAATAATCGAACCCATAAAGAGCTAATGCCTACATAATGTGCCATACCTGATGATACACCAGCGACATATTTCATTTCGGTATCACGATATAATTTTTTAGACTTTCTTCGATCTTCGTTTCTTGCTGCTCTTGGCTCGTCTTCAAAGATGTCTTCATCAACCATATAGTCTTCTGGTTGCCCCATAATGGTGATTACTTCATCGACTTCCTTTTCTGTAATAACCTGACGTTCGTTTTCAAGTTTTTCGTGAAAAAGTTCTGCTATACGCGCTTCGATATCAGCTAAAATTTCGTCGCTTCCGGGTGTGTTAGCAAAAGAACGTTTTACCGATTCTAAATAAAGTCGCATTTTATTGAAGGCTCCTTCATCGATGTGAAAGAGTGTGTTCGCTAGATTAATATTGACTGTCTTGTTCATTTTTTGATATTTTTTATTCTGTGTTGGTTCAGAATCTAGTTAGGTGATTGTTGCCCAACTATTTGTTTTTAGTTACTAGATTAGTTGCATTTCTTAATTCATCCCAAGTATTGTCAAGTTCTTTTAGAAAGAGCTTTCCAGTTTCTGTTAGGGTATAATATTTTCTTGGTGGTCCTGAGGTAGATTCTTCCCAACGATAGTTGAGTAGTCCCGCATTTTTTAACCTTGTTAAAAGGGGATAAATAGTACCTTCTACCACAAGCATTTTAGCGTCTTTTAAAGTGCTTAGAATTTGTGAAGCATATTTGTCATGTCCGTTAAGGATGGACAAAATGCAATATTCCAAGACTCCCTTGCGCATTTGTGCTTTCGTGTTTTCTACGTTCATAACTTCTTTTTGCTTTTTATGCCGAGTCGTCTTTGTTTTATTTGAAATGATTGTCTGCATAGATTAACTGTTCGTTTTTTGAATGATAAATAAACATCCTGGTTGATTTTGATTGATGATGAAAAGCTCTCGCTTTTGAATGATGAATAAACTCCTATTAAAGGTGTGATTAAAACCTTTTATTATTTGATAAATTTTATAGTAATAGGGTACTTAAACGTTTCGCCTTCATTTGTTTTTATAGTTGCTAATATGGTGTATACAATGTTTACAATAAATAATGCTCCGTGAAGTAAGCCTGCCACTCCAAAAGGCACTAACCATGATCCGAATCGAAAATCATCTGAATCAATATTAAAATCAAAACTGTTGTAATGATTTAATCGGTTAAACCCGAAAAGATCAAAGTCAAATACATCTGGAAAAAAACCTATAAATAGAGGAATGCTAATCATACCCAATACAATAGAGTAGAGGAGCATACTTATTTGAAAGTTTAATGCTTGCTTACCGTTGTAATCAACAAATCCATTTTCCTTTTTGTTAGCAGTCCATAGTACCAATGGAATAATAAAATTTCCGAAGGGAATAAAGAATTTTGAAAACGTTGATGCATGAATCACCGCTGATAAGGTTTTTTCGTGTTTGGTTAAAGTATCTGTCATGGCCTAAAATTTTAGTGTTGAGACACGTGTTTGAAATTGACGAAAAAAGTCTTTAGAATTGATTTTCCCAAAGCCTCCTTCGGTGGATAATTGTGCTCCACCGAAAGAAAGTTCGAGGTGATTGAAATGATTGATTGATGAATTTTTCATGATGTTTTTATAGATTACCTAATATCTTCTTATGCAAATATATATCTAAAAGAAGGTACTATGCAACACATAGTACTTAAATTTAACATAATATTAACATATTTATAGTTGTTTATTTTAAGTACTTTTACTTAAAATATTCTTAAAATGGCAGTATCTACGGGCAAAGTCAACGCTTTTATGTTTTTTAAATTACCATCAGCTTGGTGGTCTGGTGTGCGACTTATATATATGGATGAATCGAAAGCAGTAGCTTCTGTAAAGCATAGATGGGCGAATCAGAATCCGTTTAAATCTATGTTTTGGGCTATTCAAGGCATGGCGGCTGAGCTTGCAACAGGTGCTATGGTGAGTGATCAGATTAGAGAGAGTGGTAAGAAAATTTCTATGCTAGTTCAAAACAATACCGCGAATTTTTCTAAAAAGGCTACAGGTAGAATTACTTTTACCTGTGATGACGGTCATTTAATAAAAGAAGCGTTGGCTAAAACAATTGAGACCGGAGAAGGTCAAACCATATGGATGAAATCTGTAGGGGCTAATACTGATGGAGTAGTGGTATCTACTTTTAAGTTTGAATGGACGGTTCGTTTGAAGAAGTA
>CALLIG010000111.1 GCA_938009735.1 uncultured Flavobacteriaceae bacterium | reverse complement strand
TACTGATTCTAAGCAGTCAACTTTTAAGCTTTATCCGAATCCTGCTACAAATGGAGTAGTTTATATAACTACAGAAACCAACAGTAGTAAAGAAATTGTCATTTATGATGTTTTCGGAGAAATTGTACTTACTGATAGAATCAAAACAAAAACCCTTAATATTTCAAGACTCGTTTCAGGGGTTTATGTATTACAGGTGAATGAAAATAATAAAACCATGACCCGTAAATTGGTTGTGAAATAATACACGCTAACTCAAGTAATAAAAAGCCCTCTCCTTATGGTGATGGCTTTTTTGTTTTATAACACCAGCGGTATGTGTATTTTTGTATTCAGTCTTAATAAAACTATCGTAAATAATAGTTCAAATGGCTTTGGCGCTATATAATTCAAACCACCTATCAGTTAAGCAGCGCCCGAATATTTTGAGAATCTTTTTGAATGGAAGCCATAAATATTTCTGACATATTCAATATACAAAACCAGTCTGATTTTGACACGGCAGCTCTAGAAGTTTTTAGGTTTCAACATCAGCATAATTTGGTGTATCAAGAATTTTGTTTGCATTTAGGAAAGACAACGAGCAACGTAAAAGAAGTTGATCAAATTCCTTTTCTGCCGATTGAATTTTTCAAATCAAAAACAATAGTTTCTGATAAGAGCAAAGCTCAAGCGCTTTTTACTAGCAGCGGAACTACAGGAGCCTCTATAAGTGCTCATCATGTTACTGATCTATCAATTTACCAAGAAAGTTATCTAAGCTGTTTTGAACGGTTCTATGGGTCTGTAAGCGACTACTGTGTTCTTGCTTTACTTCCATCTTATTTAGAACGACAAGGTTCTTCTCTAATCTATATGGTAGATGATCTCATTCAAAGAAGTAATCACACAGATAGTGGTTTTTACTTGGACGAATTTGAATCCCTTAAAAACAAACTAATAAAATTAGATGCTGAAGGAAACAAAATTTTACTCATTGGTGTTTCATTTGCCTTATTAGACTTTGTTGAAAAACATCCTCTGAAATTAAAAAACACCATCATAATGGAGACTGGTGGGATGAAAGGAAGACGTAAAGAAGTTATAAGAGCCGAATTACATCAAACTTTAGAGTCAGGTTTTGGTGTGGATAAAATTCATTCAGAATATGGAATGACCGAATTACTATCACAAGGATATTCAATGGGCAACGGAATTTTTAAAACTCCAGCTTGGATGCAAATACGTATTCGAGATACTGAAGATCCTTTAAGTATTCAGCCTTATGGAAAAACGGGGGGATTGAATGTTATTGATTTGGCAAATATAAATTCATGCTCCTTTATCGCAACACAAGATTTAGGTAAGTCATATGCCGATGGTAGCTTTGAAATATTAGGCCGATTTGATCATTCAGATGTTCGAGGATGTAACTTAATGGTCCTTTAACTCGTTTTCGGTTACTTGCACTTGCTTTTTTAGTTCACCACTAAAACAAAATAATTTCGTTTTCCTTTTTGCAATAACACAAACTTATTATTAATAAGGTCGGCTGTGGTGATCTTATAATCTTCTTTTACCTTTTCTTTATTTACAGAAATTGAATTTTGTTTTAATTCTCTTCTAGCTTCTCCATTTGATGCTAAAAATCCTGTTTCTGCTGCTAATGCTGCAATCATATCAAGCCCAGCTTCTACATTTGATCTTGAAATTTCTGCTTGAGGCACCCCATCAAAAACATCTAAAAAAGTCTTTTCATCTAACTTTTTTAAATCGTCTGATGTTGATTTTCCGAACAGAATTTTACTCGCTTCAATTGCATTGTCAAATTCTTCTTGCGAATGAACCATTACCGTAATCTCCTCTGCCAAGCACTTTTGAAGTACTCTCATATGCGGAGCCTCAGCATGCTCAGCTATCAAAGCTTCTATTTTTTCTTTAGATAAAAATGTAAATATTTTAATATACTTTTCTGCATCCTCATCAGACGTATTCAACCAATATTGGTAAAATTTATAAGGCGAAGTCCGCTCTGCATCTAACCAAACATTTCCGCTTTCTGTTTTTCCGAATTTTGTACCATCAGCCTTCGTAATTAAAGGGCAGGTTAATGCATATCCTTTTCCACCACCAATACGACGAATAAGCTCTGTACCCGTGGTTATATTACCCCATTGATCACTACCGCCCATTTGTAGGGTGCAATTGTGATTTTGGTAAAGGTGTAAAAAATCATACCCCTGAACCATTTGGTAGGTGAATTCAGTAAAAGACATTCCCTCTTTAGATTCTGAGGACAATCTTTTTTTAACCGAATCTTTTGCCATCATATAATTCACCGTTATATGTTTGCCAACATCACGAATAAAATCGAGAAAAGAAAAATCTTTCATCCAATCATAATTGTTAACCAAAACAGCAACATTGTTTGCATCACCTGAAAAATCTAAAAAGCGAGACAATTGCTCCTTAATTGCTTCTTGATTATGACGTAAAGTAGCTTCATCTAGCAAATTTCGCTCTGCTGACTTTCCTGAAGGATCACCGATCATTCCGGTAGCACCGCCTATTAATGCAAAAGGCTTATGGCCTGCTAATTGAAAATGACGCAACATCATTACAGCTACCAAATGACCAATATGCAATGAATCTGCTGTCGGGTCGATACCCACATAAGATGATTGCATACCAGTTAAAAGATGTTCTTCTACACCTGGCATTGCATCATGCAACATTCCACGCCATTTTAATTCCTCCACAAAGTTTGAAGCCATTATCTTAATTTTAAGATTGTGATGCAAATATAAAAGGAAATACAACGGTTTTCGATGACTAGCTTAAGGAAATTATTCAAGTCTATTTCCTAACTTTGAGATATGATTTTAGTGACAGGTGGTACAGGTTTAGTAGGTTCGCATTTATTAGCGCACTTAATTCAGAATGGAAATTCTGTTAAAGCAACGTACCGAGCAGGAAGCAATCTAGATCGTGTTGAAAAAGTATTCAATTATTACCACAAAAACGGATCTGAACTCTTTCGAAAAATTGAATGGGTAGAAGCTGATTTGAATGATGTGCCTGCATTAGAAAATGCATTTGAGCAAATAGAATGGGTCTATCATGCTGCAGCCTATATTTCATTCGATCCTAAACAATATGATTTACTCCTAAAAACAAATGTTGAGGGCACCGCTAATATCGTAAATCTTTGTATCGTTAATAAGGTGAAAAAGCTTTGTTACGTCAGTACAATTGGTACTATTGGTAAAAGTTTAAATGCAGAGGTTGCAAACGAAGAAAATGAATGGAATGATCAACATGTCAACGTTTATGCCCTTGCTAAATACGAGGCTGAAATGGAAGTTTGGCGAGGAACTCAAGAAGGTCTGCCTGCAGTTATGGTCAATCCAGGGGTAATTATTGGCCCAGGCTTTTGGGAGACTGGTAGCGGAACTTTATTTACGACCGCTAACAAAGGATACAAATTTTATCCGCCAGGCGGCACAGGTTTTATTACAGTTCATGATGTGGTTCGTATAATGGTCGCATTAATGGATTCTCAGATTCAAAACGAACGTTTTATTACGGTCGCTGAAAACCTAACTTTCAAAGAAATATTACTGAAGCTGTCCTTTTTATTAAATAAAAAATCGCCCAAAATTCAACTCAAATATTGGCAATTAGAAATACTACGAGTGGGTGACGTGTTAAAGAGTGCTTTTACCGGAAAAAAGAGAAGTCTTACGAAAAAGTCAATTCACTCAATGAAATATCGTGATGCATATTCTAGCCATAAAATAAAGGAGTTTATAAATTTTGAATTTGAGTCTTTAGACCCTACTATCGAATATTCTTGTTCCCACTTTTTGAAAGAGAATCTTTAAATATTTGCTTCTGTATCCGCTCTGCTTCTTTTTTGACTCTATTCAAACTATCTCGTTCTTTCTTAGCATTTGACAAACGCTCTTCTTCTTTTGCTAATTTGGCTTCAACTGCGATATATATTTTTTCATGCTCCTCTGGTATGGAAGCATAGTAGCGATCACTTTCTACAAATTGTAAACTATCAATTTCAAATTTAGTAAAGATATACTGCATTGGTTCAATATCGTGATTTCTCAATATAGCAGCATTGGTACTCTTTGCTGCATTTAAAATAGCTAGATCATTCAGAATGTCTACCATTTTATCTTTCGGAATAAGATTATCTGGCTTATCCAAAAGCTTTTCCGCACAAGAGCTTATAAAAAGTAATAAAAGAATAGCGATTACTTTTTTCATCCTATCGATTAAAAGTTAGTCTTTTTGCATTCCGTTCTTCTGACAATTTTCCGTTTTCATAGGCTAAATGTCCATTGACAAAAGTGTGGGTGATTTGTGAACCAAAAGTATAACCATCGAAAGGTGACCATCCACATTTATAAAAATTTGAATCTGGCGTAGCTAGCCAAGATTTGTTCATATCGGCTAATACTAAATCGGCATAATAGCCTTCTCGTATATATCCTCTTTTTTTTATGTCAAATAATTTCGCCGGATTGTGACACATTTTCTCAACCATCTTCTCTAATGAAATGAGTCCTTCTTTATGCTTTTCTAACATGGCCACTAGTGCATGCTGAACTAAAGGTCCGCCTGATGGTGCTTTTGTATACACATTGTCTTTTTCAGAAAGCAAATGCGGAGCGTGGTCAGTTGCAATTACATCAATACGGTCATCTAATAAAGCCTCCCATAATTTAGAACGGTCGGCAGCTGTTTTAACTGCGGGATTCCATTTTATTAAAGTGCCTTTAGTATCATAATCGGCATCTGAAAACCAAAGGTGGTGAATACAAACTTCCGCCGTAATTTTCTTGTCTTCTAAAGGGATATCGTTTCGAAATAAATCCATCTCCTTAGCCGTAGATAAATGAAAAACATGTAAACGAGCACCCGTTTTCTTTGCTAAGGCAATTGCCTTTGAAGAAGAAAGGTAACATGCTTCGGCACTTCGTATTAACGGATGATTTTTTACGGGAATATCATCTCCATATTTAGCTTTGTAAGTAGCTAGGTTATTCTTAATGGTTGTTTCATCTTCGCAATGGGTAGAAATTACCATTTCGGTACTTCTAAATATCTTTTCTAACACTTCTTCATCATCTACCAACATGTTACCTGTAGATGAACCCAAGAATAGTTTAACGCCAGAACAGGCGTTTTTATCTAAGCGTTTAAGTTCTTCTAAGTTGGTATTTGTACCGCCAAATAAAAAGGAATAATTCGCATATGAAGTTTCACTAGCAATAGCGAATTTTTCTTCTAGCTTTTCAATAGTAGTCGCTTGTGGAATAGTGTTTGGCTGCTCCATGAACGTAGTGATACCACCCGCAATCGCAGCCCTGCTTTCAGAGGCAATATTTCCTTTATGCGTTAAGCCTGGCTCTCTAAAATGAACTTGATCATCAATAACACCTGGAAACAAATAAGACCCCTTAGCGTCTATTATTTTCGCAGTATCATCTGAAATATCAGAATCAATCTTAAGAATACAATCATCTTTTATCAACACATCACCTTCGAAAATTTTATTTTCATTTACAATGGTTGCATTTTTAATTAGCTGTTTCGCCATACTTAAAATCTATTTTTCTGAAATATACTTCGCATCTTCATTTTTAGCACTCCAAAAATTGCCTCATTGACTATTGATGACGACATTTTTGACTTGCCTTTTACTCGATCTCTAAAAATAATAGAGATTTCTTCAATTTTATAATTCTTCACGTAAGCACGAAACTTCATCTCTATTTGAAATGCATACCCAACAAAACGAATGGAATCTAAATCTAAATTTTCCAAAACATTACGTTTATAACATACAAAGCCAGCGGTTGGGTCATGTACACGCATACCAGTTATAATCTTCACATAAAATGATGCCCCATAAGACAAAAGCACACGGTGCAGAGGCCAGTCGACAACATTAACACCTTTTTTATATCGAGAACCAACAGCTACATCAGCCCCATTTCTACAAGCATTGTGTAAGCGCAATAGATCAGATGGTGTATGAGAAAAATCCGCATCCATTTCAAAAATGTAATCGTATTTTTTTTCTATCGCCCATTTAAAACCATGAATATATGCGGTACCTAAGCCAGATTTCTCTTGTCTAATCTCTAGAAATAGTCGATCTGAAAATTCTTGCTGTAATTTTTTAACCTCTATAGAAGTGCCGTCTGGAGAATTATCATCGACAATAAGTACATGAAAATTTGTTTTCAAAACAAATACAGCTCTTATAATAGCCTCAATATTTTCAATCTCATTGTAGGTGGGTATTATGACTAAGCTATCAGACATTTATGCTGGTTCAGTTTGGGCAAAAATAGTGTTTTCGCTACTGCGAAAAAACGTCATTTTATCATTTATGATATTTTTAAGCCTTAGCTAATGATCGGAATTTGTAATTTTGATTTGAATTAACCTCAAGAAATGCTTTCTAAACTACCAAAAACATTTTTGTTCCTAATAGGTGCAATCTTTATTATTAACCTACTTCAAGCACATTTTACAGAACTCATTTTTGACGAGGCATATTATTGGTATTATGCACAAACTCTTGATTGGGGCTATTTTGATCACCCCCCAATGGTAGCTTGGATGATTAAATTAAGTAGCATTTTTTTTAATGGAGAATTAGGTGTTCGTTTTATGAGCTGTATACTTTCCGCTGCGACTTTTATTTTCCTTTGGTTAATGATCGATCACTCGAAAAAGAAGGATTACGTATTCCATTTTTTCGCTATAGCATTTTCAATGACCTTGCTAAACGCATATGGGTTTTTCACCCTGCCTGACACTCCGCTATTATTTTTTACTGCTTTTTTTCTATGGATTTATAAGAAATTCATCGCATCACCATCAACCATATTAGCACTTGCTATGGGCTTAGTTATGGCGGCTATGATGTATAGTAAATACCATGCAGTTTTAGTCATCTTATTTGTTCTTCTTTCTAATATAAAATTAATCAAGAATAAATATGCTTGGTTAGCCGTAATTATAGCTTTGGTGTGTTATAGTCCGCATTTTTTATGGTTGTACGCAAATGATTTTGTAGCGATAAAATATCATCTTTTTGAACGACCAAATCAAGCCTATGAATTCACTAAATTCACGCTTAAATACTTCTTGGATATGATCACAATATTCGGGCTCACTTTTCCTTTAGCATACTACATCTTATACAAGTCTAAACCAAAAAATTTATTCGATAAAGCACTTATATTTCTAACCTATGGAGTGCTGATTTTCTTTTTTATCTCCGGATTTTCAAAACGTACTCAAGCCCAATGGATCATAGTAGTTTCTATTCCTATGGTTCTATTGATCTTTAATTTTATTATTGAAAATGAAAAGATTAGAACATGGTTTTTCCGCTTGGGAATTATCAATATTATTGTGCTATTATTTCTTAGAATCGGACTCATTTATGAGCCCTTCTTCCCCGTTGTATTTGAAACGCATGGAAATAAAGAATGGGTAGAAAGATTAGATTATGAGGTTTGGGATATACCGGTAGTATTTGAAAATTCATGGCGGAATGCATCTATGTATCAATTTTATTCAGGTAGAAAAGCTATTTCATTGAATAATATAGTGTTTCGGAAGAATCAATATTCAATTGATAATTCAGCTGAAGAGCTGCAACATAAAAGAATTTTTTATGCGTCAAAATATACACCTAAACCTGGATTTGTTTTTCCTCGTCGCGATGGTTCAAAATATTACGGTGGTTACGTAGACAGGTTTGAATCTTTTCGAAAACTAAAATGTATTGTAAAAGCGGACCATGTAAAATTAGATTTTGAAAGAGAATTTAATCTAGAGGTTTATAACCCATACGACGTAGATATTCCATTAGACAAAATTAAATTTGGGCTTGCTTATTTAAATAGTTACAAAAGTGTAATACAGCTTCAACAGGTTATACCAGTATTGAAAGACAGCACGATTTTAGTATTAAAATCAAATGATACCATAAATTTCACGTTTAAACTTCCAAAAGCCAAAATGGGAAATCCTAAATACTTTCGAATAGGCATTTCTGAAAATAATTTACCTTACGGACTTAACGGCAGTAACATCAAGTTTGAATAATGGAACCTCTTCTTAGACACATAGAAAATATAGATTGGGTCACCATACTTATTTTTAGCAGTCTTTTATTAATTGTGATAGCTAAGATTACATTCTATAACAGATTCTTAAATTTTATAATTCTTCCTTTTAACAATAAATACATCTTCATGTATAATAAAAAGGATAAATTAAATAACTGGTTTCACATTTTTATGACCGGATTTCAAATTATTAATTTTTCGTTATTTCTTTTTATTTCTTGGAGAATATTTTACGGTTCTATTGAAACACAAGACATGAACCAGTATGTTTTTCCGGTAATTTTAGGCTCGGTTTTAGGCTTTTTATTACTAAAAGTATTTTTGCAATTAGGCAATGGTTTTATTTTTAGATCTAATAAAGTTATTAGCGAACTTATCTTTAAAAAGCTTTCTTATTTAAATTATAGCGGAATTATCATGTTTATATCTAATGTGATACTCAGCTATGTCATGAAAGATTCAAAGCCTGTTGTATATATAACGTTCTTCTTAATTCTTTCGATAAACGCTATTGGATGGATCACCCTCTTGCGGAATCATCAAAAGTTCATCGCCAATAACTTTTTCTATTTTATTTTGTACCTTTGCGCACTTGAAATTGCACCCTGGGTAATTATAGGAAGCTACTTAAACGACTGAACATTATGAAGGTAAAAACGATTTTGGTGTCTCAACCAGAACCGAAAATGGAGAACTCCCCCTATTCCAGACTGATTGAAAAAGAGAAAGTAAAAGTAGACTTTAGACCTTTCATTCATGTTGAAGGTGTTGATGCAAAAGAAGTACGTCAACAAAAAATAGACCTCAACAATTATACAGCTATAATTTTAACTAGCCGTAACGCTGTTGATCATTTTTTTAGAATTGCTGAAGAAATGCGTTTCAAAGTACCAGATAGCATGAAATATTTTTGCCAATCTGAAGCTGTTGCGTATTACTTACAAAAATATGTAGTGTACCGCAAGCGTAAAATTTATGTAGGAAAAATGAATTTCCCTGATTTAGCGGTACTATTCAAAAAATACAAAGACGAAAAATTTCTTTTGCCATCGTCTGATTCACTAAAAGCTGTTGTACCTGAAACTTTAGATAAATTAGGTATCAATTGGACAAGAGGCATATTCTACAAGACTGTAATTAGCGACTTGTCAGACTTAAGAGATGTAACCTATGACATATTAGTTTTCTTTAGTCCTTCTGGTATAGAGTCATTATTAAAGAACTTTCCTGATTTTGAACAAAACGAAACTAGAATAGCTGTTTTCGGAAATTCTACGGTTAAAGCTGCAACAACTGCAGGCTTGCGCTGTGATATCAAAGTTCCATCGCCAGAAACACCATCAATGACAATGGCTTTGCGAAAATATATTAGCGAAGTAAATAAAAAATAAATACCCTACTAACTCAATAAAAAATCCCTGAAAGAAATTTCAGGGATTTTTTTATATCTCAATTTTTGCAATCTAATATTTCATTAGAAAGCATATCGTTGCGGTCCGCCTCTTCGTATTTCCTCACTAGCATATGCTTCAAATTGTTTGAAGTTTTCTCTAAAAGCGTTTGACAACTTAAATGCAGTAGTATAATACGCCTGATCATCGTTCCAAGTAGTTCTCGGACTCAATACATCAGTAGGCACTCCTGGGCACGATCTAGGTTGCGCTACACCGAATACAGAATGAATATGATAATCATCATAGTTATACAATCCTAAATCGCCATTTAGAACAGCATTGATCATAGCACGGGTATACTTCAATTTCATTCGTGTTCCAACTCCGTAAGGTCCACCTGTCCAACCAGTATTTACTAACCATACATTTACGCCTGCATCCAACATTTTTCTACTTAACATTTCAGCATATTTCGCGGGGTGCAATGGCATAAAAGGTGCGCCAAAACAAGCAGAGAAAGAAGGAATAGGTTCTTTTACTCCAGCCTCAGTACCTGCAACCTTTGCTGTGTAACCCGACATAAAATGATATGCTGCTTGACTTGGTGTCAATTTAGATATCGGAGGTAAAACTCCGAAAGCATCCGCTGTTAAGAAAAATATGTTTTTTGGGTTTTTTCCAATAGATGGCCGTTGAACATTATCAATATTATAAATAGGATAACTTACTCTGGTATTTTGCGTGATAGAAGTATCTTCAAAATCAACATTTCCGTCAGCATCTAGAATTACATTTTCTAGCAAAGCTCCTTTTCGGATAGCTCCAAAAATTTCAGGCTCTTGTTCTGCAGAGAGATTGATCACCTTCGCATAACATCCTCCTTCAAAATTGAAAACTGCATTTTCGTTATTCCAACCATGTTCATCATCGCCTATTAGTTTGCGATTCGAATCAGTAGATAAAGTTGTTTTTCCTGTACCTGATAATCCGAAGAAAATAGCTGATTCTCCATTTTTACCAACATTAGCAGAGCAATGCATGGGTAAAGTATTTTTTTGAACAGGAAGTATAAAGTTTAATGCAGAAAAAATTCCCTTCTTTATCTCACCTGTATAACCCGTTCCGCCTATTAAAGCGATTTTTCTTGTAAAATTTAAGATGGCGAAATTATGTTGTCGTGTTCCATCCTCAGCTGCAACTGCCATAAAACCAGGTGCGTTAATAACCGTCCATTCTGGTTCGAAGTTTTTCAGCTCTTCACCTGTTGGGCGAATGAACATATTGTATGCAAACATATTACTCCATGGAAATTCATTTATCACACGAATATCCATTCTATAATTATGATCTGCACAAGCATAGCAATCACGAACATAAAGTTCTTTCTCATTCAAATAAGTGATAACCTTATCATACAAGGCATCAAATTTTGCAGGCTCAAACGGAATATTAATATCACCCCACCAAATTTTCTCTTCGGTGATATCATCCTTTACAATAAAACGATCTTTTGGAGACCTACCGGTAAATTCACCGGTATTCACAGCAAGGGCTCCTGACGAAGCGACTTTACCCATGTTTTTCTCAATAGTAATTTCTTGAAGCTTATCTGGAGACAACTGATAATTGATATTATCATGCGTTATTCCGTAAGATTTAAGCGAAACTGTTTCTGGAGCTTTTTTCGAATTATTCATTAAATAGCTGTTTTAGCAATGCAAAATTATTGAAATTATATTTCTAACGCCTTTTTTTTAAGAATATTTTAATCAAATTGCCGATGTGCTCGAACACCTAACAGACACCATCCACTAATAAGTAGTAATCCGCCAATCGGAGTTATAAATCCTATTGTTTTAAAATCAAATTGAGTTAAAGAATTTGTTGCTAAAAGATAGATGGAGAAAGAGAACATTAGAATTCCTGCAACAATCAAATAATAAATCCATTTCTTGCTTTTTTCGGATAAGCGTGAAGTGTTTCCTAAAAATAAAAGAAACAACGCATGATACATTTGGTATTTAACTCCCGTTTCAAAAGTACTAATCGCATCAGCATCAATAAGCTTTTCGAGACCATGAGCACCAAAGGCGCCAAGAATTATAGCAAGGACTCCAAATACAATTCCTGTTAAAAATATTGTTCTGTTCATAACTTAAATCGCATCTTTTTTTATAAATGTAACAATTTGATACCTTAGTCTTTCGTTTGTAATACAAAACTAAGTAAAAGGAATATGACGCGAAATGTACTTGTAGTTGGTGCCGGAAAATCAACATCTTATTTGATTGATTATTTTCTAGAAAAAGCTAGTCGTGAAAATTTACACTTGACGATTGGTGACATTAATCCTGATGGGATAGCTGATTCCGTAAAAAACCACACCGCTTGTACTGTAATTTCGCTAGACATCTTTCAAGAAGAAGATCGAAAAAAAGCAATTCAAGAAAGTGACATTGTAGTTTCCATGTTGCCAGCGCGAATGCATATGAAGGTAGCACATGACTGCATCTCTTTTGAAAAGCATTTGGTTACCGCTTCTTATGTAAGTAAAGAAATCAAAACTTTAGATGAACAAGCCAAGGCAAAGGGCTTGGTGTTTATGAACGAAATTGGACTAGATCCTGGCGTTGATCATATGAGCGCTATGCAAATTATTGATCGTATTCGAGATAAAGGTGGCGAGATACTGCTTTTTGAATCTTTTACTGGTGGACTGGTTGCTCCAGAAAGTGATAACAATCTATGGAACTATAAATTCACTTGGAACCCACGAAACGTGGTTGTTGCAGGTCAAGGTGGGGCAGCGCAATTTATACAGGAAGGAACGTACAAATACATTCCATATAACAAATTATTTCGTCGAACAGAATTTTTTAAAATTGAAGGATACGGAAGATTTGAAGGCTATGCCAATAGAGATTCTTTGAAGTATAGAGAAGTCTACGGATTGCAAGATGTTCTGACACTTTATCGAGGCACCATGCGCAGAGTTGGTTTTTCAAGGGCTTGGGATATTTTTGTTCAACTTGGAATGACAGATGATAGCTATACCATTGAAGGCTCTGAAGGCATGAGTTATCGTGACTTTATCAATTTATTTCTTCCGTACTCGCCAACAGACTCCGTAGAATTAAAACTTAGACATTATCTTAAAATAGCTCAAGATGATATTAAATGGATGAAACTTCAAGAGTTAAACTTATTTGATGCCAAAAAAATAATCCCTCTAAAAAATGCTACACCAGCTCAAATACTTCAATACATTCTTGAAGATAGCTGGACGCTAGACGAGGATGACAAAGACATGATTGTGATGTATCACAAATTCGGATACAAATTGAATGGAAAACAATTTCAAATTGATGCAAATACAGTTGTTAAAGGAGAAAGCAGAACGCATACAGCAATGGCCAAAACTGTTGGCTTACCTGTTGCCATAGCTACCCTCGCTATTTTAAATAAAAAGATTACCACACCCGGAGTTCAGATTCCTATTCAAAAAGAAGTGTATGAGCCTATACTTGAAGAGCTAAAAGAATACGGCGTTGTTTTCAAAGAACATGAAGTAACATATTTAGGGTACAACCCAGAATCTGTTTATGACAGGTAGTTGTAAGAATAAGTAAGGAACTCAATATTTATCATATTTCTATTTCATATAAAATATTTATTTTTACTACGAATTTGAAACTGTAAATATGAAATCCAATTCGAAAAATGTTAAAATAGACGGTATTGACAAGAAGATCTTAAGGTTTTTAATGTCAGATGCTCGGAAACCTGTTTTAGAAATAGCGCGTAACATAGGGATATCTGGCGCTGCCATTCACCAACGTTTAAGAAAACTGGAAGCTTCAGGATTATTAGCAGGCTCAAAATTCATCATCAACCCAAAAGCAATGGGATACACCACCATGGCTTACATAGGCATCTATTTAGATAAGGCGATGAGTAATCCTGTTGCCGTAAAGCAATTAGAAAAAATACCTGAAGTTTTAGAGTGTCATTACACTACTGGTAATTGGTCTATTCTTATCAAAGTGCTTTGCAGAGATAATGAACATTTAATGCACGTACTTAACAAAGAAATTCAACAAATAGAAGGTATCTCACGAACGGAAACTTTCATTTCTCTTGACCAACAGATTGATCGACAGATTACAATTTAGTATTCAGTTTGCAGTAGCAGTAATCAGTTACTGTCAACTGATTACTGCTACTGCTTACTTTTTCTAATCCCTACTTGCTACTTTCATAGCAAAATATAATAAGGTAGCTAATGCTCCAATGGCAGCAACCAAATAGGTTCTTGCAGCCCATTTCAAAGCATCTTCTGCGCCAGCGTATTCTTCTTGGCTTACCATATTCTTATTCTTTAACCAAGCTAAGGCTCTATTACTCGCGTCGTATTCCACAGGTAAAGTCACAAAACTAAATAATGTTCCTATTCCATATAGTCCAACACCAACCCAAGCTATAGGTCCGCCAATGGCAGTCGTTTGCATTAACATTAAACCACCAAAAATAACCCACATTGAGAATTTAGAAGTAATGTTTAAAATCGGGACTAATTTAGATCGCATGCCTAACCATTGGTATGCTGTTGCATGCTGAACTGCATGCCCTACTTCATGTGCAGCAACGGCTGCGGCTGATGCATTTCGCTGTGCAAAAACACCTTCACTTAGGTTTACAGTTTTATTTGCTGGGTTGTAATGATCAGTCAACATACCGGGAGTAGAAATCACCTGAACATCACGAATACCATGATCAGCTAACATTTTTTCTGCTATTTCAGCGCCACTCATTCCGTTACGTAATTGAACTTTTGAATATTTTTTGAACTTACTTTTCAAGCGACCGCTGATTAGCATGCTTAAACCTCCAAAAACTGCGGCTATTATAATATAGCCCATATCAAATCCTAACATATATTTATTGTTTTAATTATTTTAAAGATACTAAAGATTCATAGTATTCCATAAATCTCATTTTTTAAATGCAAAAACCTCGCCATTTCTGACGAGGCCTATTATACTGACAAAATGTGCTTTTACAATTGGCTGGTTTCCCATCCAAAAGCTTCCATAATTTCTTTATAAACAACACGGCCTTTAATAATATTTAACCCTTTTTTTAATGGCTCATCTGTTTCTGTTGCTTTTTCCCATCCTAAATTTGCCAACTTCAAAACATACGGCAAAGTGACATTGGTTAAAGCAACTGTAGATGTGTACGGCACAGCCCCTGGCATATTCGCAACAGAATAATGAACAACATCATCAATAATGTAAATCGGATCTTCATGCGTAGTTGGTTTCGTTGTTTCTACGCATCCACCTTGATCTACAGCAACATCGACAATTACTGTTCCTGGTCTCATCTCTTTGAGCATTTCTCTTGTTATCAAGTTTGGAGCTTTAGCTCCTTTTAATAAAACACCTCCAATAATCAAATCGTGATCTTTGATATGTTTTCGAATGTTATACTCACTTGAAAATTCAGTCACGACATGTGGTGGCAAAACGTCATTTACATAACGTAATCGGTTCATATTAATATCCATTATAGTCACATGAGCACCTAAACCTGCTGCCATTTTAGCAGCTTGAATACCCACAACTCCAGCACCAAGAACTAATACTTTTCCGGGTTGTACACCGGGCACTCCCCCTAATAAAACCCCTCTACCTTTTACAGGTTTTTCTAAATATTTTGCCCCCTGCTGAATGGCCATTCTACCGGCTACTTCAGACATTGGTGTTAACAGCGGCAAAGTTCCTTCTTTGTCTTCAACTGTTTCATAAGCAATACAAACCGATTTACTTTCGATCATCGCTTTTGTTAATGGCTCACTTGATGCAAAATGAAAATATGTAAATACTACCTGATCTTTTTGAATGAGCTTATATTCCTCTTCTATCGGCTCTTTTACCTTCACAATCATTTCACTCATTGCATATACTTGCCCAATAGTATCAAGAATAATAGCTCCAGCATTTTTATAATCCATATCAGAAAAGCCACTTCCTTCCCCAGCTGATGATTGGATATATACCTTATGATCATTTTTTGCCAATTCATATACTCCAGATGGAGTCATACCAACCCGACTTTCATTGTTCTTAATTTCTTTTGGGACGCCTATTGTCATTTTGTTATGAGTTTAAGTATTCATCTCAAAATTGTAATAAATAAAACAAAAAATGAAATTAAACAGACGAAATGAGCAGCTGTCATTTAAGAATTATGCATTTGAGAATATAGCACCCATAAAATTTTGAAGTGTGCATTTAAGAGCTAGCAATTAAACATATATAGCAGAACTAAACAGGGCTATTTATACTTCAATTTGAGTGCTACAATCCATAAAACCAAAATCAAGGTGATGCCATTAGCTAGTGTCACAGGCGTACTTTTAATAGCAATACCATAAATAAGCCACAGCGATAAACCAAGTGTCATTGTTAGATACATGGCTAAAGAAATATCTTTTGTAGACTTCTCTTTAGTGATTTTATAGACTTGCGGTATAAAACAAGAGGTAGTAACAATCGCTGCCACAAGACCCAGTATTTCGATATAGTCCATTCGTTGTATTTTTAGCCAACAATATTTACAATCTTACCAGGTACTACGATTACCTTTTTAGGAGTACGACCTGCTAATTGCTGCTGTGTTTTTTCATGCGCCATAACAGCTGCTTCAATATCATCTTTTGATAAATCTAAAGAAAGTTCCATCGTGAACTTCATTTTACCATTAAATGAAATCGGATACACTTTGTTACTTTCTACCAAATGTTTCGGTTCAAAAATCGGAAAATCTATTGTTGAAATGGACCCTGTATTTCCTAATTGCTCCCAAAGCTCTTCAGCAATATGCGGGGCATACGGAGAAACCAATAATGCCAATGGTTCAAGTATCGCTTTGCTTGTGCATTTTTGAGCGGTTAACTCATTTACACAAATCATAAATGTAGAAACCGAGGTGTTAAAACTAAAGTTCTCAATATCTTCTTCTACTTTTTTAATAGTTTTGTGAAGTGTTTTTAAATTTTCTGCAGATGGTTCCGCATCAGTTACTTTAGAACCGTTATCATCAAAATACAATTTCCATAGTTTTTTCAAGAAACCATGAACTCCCGTAATACCAGCAGTATTCCAAGGTTTAGATTGTTCTAAAGGACCTAAGAACATTTCATACAAACGAAGACTGTCTGCACCATAATCAGATACAATATCATCAGGATTGACCACATTGTATTTGGATTTGGACATTTTTTCCACCTCGCGAGAAACTTTAAAGCTATCAGGATGGTTGTAAATTGGTTGTTTTATATTGTTTGACCAACTCATGAATTTTGCTACATCCAGATTATTTTGATTATCTACAAATTCTACGGGAGTATGAATTTTAGAAATCGAAAAAGTAATTTTTTTATATTCGAATCCCGCCTTAGTTAGCCTAGAACTCATTTCTGAATCTTTTAAGATATCGCCCAACTTATAAATACTCCCGTCTACACCTTCGTAGCAATCACAATTTTCCAATTTATCAAACGAAATCAAGCAGCCTTTGTAAATATCATCGAAAAGCTTATCGAAAATTTCCAATTGTGGTTGAATATCATCCATAAGATGCAATCCATTATCCCATTTATAGTACCCTTCAGAAATTCTAAAAATAAACGCACTAGTCCCCGTAATCATACCTTGATTGATAAGCTTTTTAGCAAACTCATCTTTAGGCACAAGCCCTCTGTCAAACATAAACTTCTGCCAAAAACGACTGTATAACAAATGCCCTGTAGCATGTTCACTACCACCGATATATAAATCCACATCTTGCCAATAGTCCATCGCTTCTTTAGAGAAAATTTCATCGGCATTGTGCGGGTCCATATAGCGATTGAAGTATTGTGAACTTCCTGCCCAACCCGGCATCGTGTTTAGCTCTAAAGCCCCACCTAGCCTCCCCGAAGGGGAGGAATTATTAAATTCTTCTTCTGAAACCACTTTTCCTTCATTACCATATTGCAACCAATGCCATTCTTTGGCATTTCCTAATGGCGGCTCTCCTGTCTCTGTTGGTAAATACTTATCTACTTCTGGCAACGCCAAAGGCAAGAATTTTTTATCTAACATTTGCGGCATTCCATCTACATAATATACTGGGAAAGGTTCTCCCCAATAGCGCTGTCTACTGAAAACAGCATCGCGTAATCGATAGTTGATTTTACCTTCACCTTGTCCTAATTTCTCTAATTCATAGATCGCCAATTTTACTGCTTTCTTATATTTCAAACCGTCTAAGAAATCAGAATTTGCAATGATGGTTTTTTCTTTATCCGCAAAAGCTTCTTCAGAAATATCAACGCCTTCAAATATATTCGGAATAGATATATCAAACTTTTTTGCAAAATCATAATCCCGCTGATCACCACATGGCACCGACATTACAGCTCCTGTTCCGTAGCCTGCTAGAACATAATCACCAATCCAAATCGGAATAGGATTTTTAGAAAACGGATGTTCTGCATAAGCACCTGTAAAGGCCCCAGAAATGGTTTTTACATCAGCCATGCGCTCACGTTCCGAACGTTTTGCTGTGGCTTCAATATATCCTTCAACAGCTGATTTTTGTTCAGCAGTTGTGATCTTAGCAACCAATTCATGTTCGGGCGCTAAAGTCATAAAACTTGCTCCGAAAATAGTATCTGGTCTTGTTGTGAAGACTTCAATAGGATGACGTTCATCATCATTGGTATAAAAAGTAACACTCGCTCCTTGACTTCTACCAATCCAATTCGTTTGAGAATCTTTCAAAGGTTGCGGCCAATCGATTTTGTTTAATCCATCTAACAAACGTTGAGCATAGGCGCTGATACGCATACTCCATTGGGTCATTTTTTTACGAACGACAGCATGACCACCACGCTCTGAAACTCCGTTAACAATTTCATCATTGGCTAGTACTGTTCCTAAAGCGGGACACCAATTTACTTCCGTTTCCGCCAAATAGGTCAGTCTATATTGTAATAAGATTTCCTGTTGTTCTTTGCTTGAAAATGCCTTCCAGTCAGCGGCTGAAAAGACTGCAATATCATCATCACAGACTGCATTTATATTTGCATTCCCATCCGAAGAAAACATTGAAATCAAAGTCTCAATATCTTCTGCTTTATCTGAATCTTTATTATACCAAGAATTGAACAATTGAATGAAAACCCATTGGGTCCATTTATAATATTTCGGATCTGAAGTACGCACTTCACGACTCCAATCAAATGAGAAACCAATTTGGTCTAATTGTCTTCTGTATGTTTTTATATTTTCAGCGGTAGTTATTGCTGGATGCTGCCCTGTTTGAATGGCATACTGCTCTGCCGGAAGTCCGAAAGAATCGTATCCCTGAGGATGCATTACATTAAAACCTTTATGTCTTTTGTAACGCGCATAAATATCACTCGCAATATAGCCTAAGGGGTGACCTACATGGAGTCCGGCACCTGAAGGGTAAGGAAACATATCTAAAACATAGAATTTCTTCTTTTCAGAAGTATTCTCTGCTTTAAACGTTTGGTTTTCGGCCCAGTATTTCTGCCACTTGGCTTCAATTTCGTTGAAATTGTATTGCATGATTCTTGCGTCTTAAAAGTAAACTTCCTCGGGGCAATCCCTCGAGGCATTAAAAGGAAATTCAAAATTAATTTTGACGCAAGCGTCGAAGTATTTTAAATCTCGATTATCGATTAAAGGGCAAAAATAGGTTTATTCTAGGAAAGGCGAAAGTGGGTTAGATGCTATATAAACGTTTACCCTAAGAGAAGTTTACCACTATACAGTACCCAAGCCATAGAAAAAATCGCAGATAAGTTAATCGCATAGCCAAAGAGCTTCATCTGAGGTAAAGTATATGGTTTTTCTTTAAAAAAGATGAATACATCAAAAATCAACCATAGTGCAAACACTCCTAAAAATGAGGCCAAAACAATATCTTGAAACCAATACCAAACCAGAAACGACTCTAGTAGTAAGATAACAAGCATTAAAAATTTTGAATTTTTACGTTTTAAAAGAGTTGCTGTAGTACGTTTTCCTGATTCTAAATCAGGTTCGATATCCATAATTTCTCCAGCAATATGTGCTTGAAAAGCAAAAAGGGATAAATAGGCTAAAGTTTGCCAGGGCAACATTTCTAAATTATTCAATTCAATAGCAAAGAAAGCAGTTGTTACATAGCCCACTTGAATGAGGATTTCAAAAGGAGGTCTTTCTTTAATGCGAAAGGGTTTGAAATTATATAAGATGTTTACCAGTACCATAAAAACCAAAAGCAATAACATTTTTAGGCCCGATAGATAAGTGAAAATCACAACAAAGGGCAAGATGACGAAAGCGATTTTCTTTAATAAACCGTCTAAATGTTTTCGCGGTGCTTTGGCACCGAATAAGAAGTTTCCTTTTCTATCATTAACCGCATCTGCCTGTTCGTCATTGTAATCATTGAGTCCGTATACCAAATAATTTAAGGGAAAGGTGACAAAAAAGAGCCCTAACCAGAATAAAGGGGAGTTCAAAAAACCGTCTTGATTGCTGAATGGCACTAGATATATCCAAATGGTGGGAAACCATAATCCGGGTCTTGATATTTTTAGGTCTAGTAGATTCATGAAAGATAAACTTGGTAGTCTTAACGAAGATATTATTCAAATATTAGAAAGCGAAACCAATTGCAGGTATGATTCAATTTACTTTCCTAACTTTACCTATTCATTTCCTACTATGGGCAAATCTTTCGAACAATACCAAAAACGCAAGCTGATCTCAAGCTACTTCTCTGTGGTATTGAGTATAGCTCTAGTTTTATTCTTACTTGGTATTCTTGGGCTGTTAGTATTGAATACCAAAAAAATGGCCAATCATTTCAAAGAGCAGATTACCATTTCGGTTTTTTTAAAAGAAAGTGCGAAAGATGTTGAAATTGATCAATTGCAAAAAAGTTTAGCCATGGCCGATTATACCAAAACGGCTACTTATGTTTCAAAAGAAGAAGCAGCAGAAAATCATGCAGAAGAAATAGGTGAAAATTTTATTGATTTCTTAGGCTACAACCCTTTGAAAAATTCGATCGATGTTAATCTTAATGCAGACTTCGTATCCTTAGAACAGATTACTAGCATAGCTGAAGAAATTGAATCAAAAGGATATGTTGATGAAGTAAGTTATGATAAACCTTTAGTAGGTTTACTAAATGATAACGTAAAAAGAATAAGCTTTTGGATTCTTATCGCAAGTGCCATTTTTACGTTTATAGCGGTTTTACTTATTAATAGTTCTATTCGTTTGTCAATTTACTCCAAGCGTTTTATAATCAAAACCATGCAAATGGTTGGTGCAACCAAAACGTTTATTCGAAGACCTTTTATTTGGACGAATATCAAATTAGGCATGCTAGGTTCGCTGTTAGCGATCATTGCACTCGCAATAGCACTTTTTTACTTCAATGAAAATTTTCCTGACTTAGGGCTTTTCGATGATCCGACTATTTTGATCCTCTTATTCGCAGGTGTATTCCTTTTAGGATTAATGATTTCGCTGATAAGCACTTTTTTTGCGACACAACGTTTCTTAAATTTAAGAACCGATGAATTATATTATTAACTTTGCCATATGAGTCAGAAACGCCAATACAAAGAAGATCAGTCTAAACAAGAGTTCATTTTTCAAAAGAAGAACTACATGTTTATGTTCATTGGCTTGGCATTTATTGCTATAGGCTTCATTTTAATGAGCGGTGGCGGTAGTGATGATCCAAATGTATTTAATGACGATATCTACAATTTTAGACGCATTCGTTTAGCTCCAACGCTGGTTCTTATCGGACTTGGTATTGAGGTATATGCTATTTTGTTGAATCCTCACAAGAAGAAAAAATAATTGGATACTTTAGACGCCATCATCCTAGGCATTATTCAAGGATTAACTGAATTTCTACCAGTATCATCTAGCGGACATTTAGAATTAGGAAAAGCCATTTTAGGCGATAATTCTGTGCCTGAAGAAAGCCTTTTGTTTACGGTAGTATTACATTTTGCAACAGCATTAAGTACGATTGTTGTTTTCAGAAAAGACATCTGGGAAATTCTTCGCGGCCTTTTTAGTTTCAAATGGAATGAAGAAACACAATTCTCTTTGAAAATTATAGTATCAATGTTACCTGCAGTTTTTGTAGGCTTGTTTTTCGAAGAACAATTGGAAGCTTTTTTCGGAGGTAATATTCGCTTTGTCGGTTTCATGTTATTGATTACGGCTGTGCTACTTTATTTTGCAGACAAGGCTAAGGATACCGATAAAAAAGTTAGTTTTAAAAATGCTTTAATTGTTGGCGTATCTCAAGCGATTGCTATGCTGCCAGGTATTTCAAGAAGTGGGGCTACTATTTCAACTTCGGTACTTTTGGGTGTCGACAAAACGAAAGCGGCTCGCTTTTCTTTCTTAATGGTTGTGCCATTAATATTTGGAAAAATCGGCAAAGACCTTTTAAGTGGCGATCTAACATTTACAGGTGAGAATAATGTTGCTATGGGTGCAGGCTTTATTGCTGCTTTCCTTGCAGGATTAGTTGCATGTACATGGATGATTCAATTGGTGAAGAAGAGCAAACTATCTTACTTTGCTATTTACTGTTTGGTAGTCGGCCTGATTGCAATTGCATATGGTTTTTGGGTATAGCGACATGCCACACTAATTTTCTTCAAAATGGATACAAGAACCAAAGAAGATTTCTTAAACGGACAATTACTACTTATTGACAAACCCTTGGATTGGTCATCATTTCAGGCTGTCAATAAGCTTAAATGGGTCATAAGAAAGAAGTTTGCATTAAAGAAGTTTAAAATCGGCCATGCAGGAACCCTTGACCCGCTAGCTACAGGACTACTCTTAATTTGTACCGGCAAATTCACCAAAACTATTACGGAACTACAAGGTCAAATCAAAGAATATACGGGCACCATTACATTAGGAGCAACTACTCCATCATATGATTTAGAAACTGAGATAGATCAAACTTTTGATATCACACATATTACAGAACAACTACTTCACGAAACCACAGCACAATTTGTTGGAGAAATTGAACAGATACCGCCCATATTTTCGGCATTAAAAAAAGATGGTAAACGCCTATACGAATATGCTCGCGAAGGAAAATCTGTTGAAATAAAAAAGAGAAATATCACTATTACTTCTTTTGAAATTACCAGCATTGAATTGCCGAAAGTTAACTTTAGAGTAGTGTGCAGTAAAGGCACATATATTCGCTCTTTAGCTAATGATTATGGAAAAGCTTTACAATCAGGGGGACATTTATCATCGCTTAGAAGAACCAAAATAGGCGATTACAACGTAAATAAAGCCATTGACCCTTTAGCTTTTGAAGCAAATATGATCGTAAAGAAGGATAATAGTTAAAAATTACAACTTTTAACTTTCCGTTCAACGAATAATTTAAATATTTTTTAGAAATTGGGGTTATAGCACTATGAGTCTGAATCGCAAACAGTTATCACTTATAATTACCGTATTCGCTATGGGCATAGTTGTGTTGACATTATTCAACATCAGCCTGGGCCAAGTCGGTAGTGTAGAAGATGAATACATTGTTGAAATGATGCTTGCAGAAGAAGACATTGAAGAATTACTAAAAGAAAAGGATGCCTTAGAAAAGATGTCTGAAGCTGAGCAAGTAAAAAGCCATATGGCATTTAATGAAACTGCTAAGCCTACATATGGTAATCCTGAACCGCTACAAACACTAGAGGAAATAATGGCCGAGAAAGCGGCTAATAGTACTGGAGAAGATGCTAATGTTGAAGCAGACGGTGAGTACGCAAGACACTTAGAAGAATTAAAGAAAAAACGAGAAGAAGCCAAAGAAAAGTTAGGTGAAAAAGACGCTGATAAAAAAGAGTTCACCAACAACCTAGCCGCAAGAAAAACTTCAGTTTCTTTTTCATTGGTAGATCGAAATAACTACCATCTCCCTCCTCCAATTTATACTTGTATTGAAGGTGGAAAGGTTGTAATTAATATTAAAGTTGACGTCAATGGCAATGTTGTAGAAGCCGATTTTAATTCAAAAAGCTCAGGAACTTCAAATGGTTGTTTAGTAGACAATGCAATTACCTATGCTAGAAAAGCCAAATTCAATTCTTCGAATAAAGCTTCTCAAAAAGGTACGATTACGTATCTATTTCAAGGAAAGGCTCGCTAGAAGATCTTTCAAAACACTCTGACCTTTATCTTTATTGTACCAAATTTGAATGTCTTCTTTGAATTCTGGTTTTATCATACCGTGTTCGGCTTTATGATCATCAACAAGTTTTGTGGCTGCTTCAGAACGAGGGCCCCAATCACCAATAACTTCTAAATTATCATCAATTACAATCAATTTCGGAATAGACATTCCGCCATTGGTCAAAAACTGATTCATTAAATCTAAATTCTCATCGCGCAAAATAATCTTCAAAGAAATGTTGGCATTAAGTTCTGTAATCTTGTGCATTACAGGTAAGGCGGGCGAAGCATCGCCACACCAACTCTCAGTAAGAACTAACCAAGTCAATTTATGATCTATTTTAGCTATTTCTGCAACCGCTTCTTCGTTAAATTTCAAAGTCTTATCCCAACGTTTCATACGTCGGTGATTCAATTGCGTATAATTCGCTAAGGCTTCCGTTTGCTCAGGGCCTGTTGATTTTCCTTCTTCAGCTAATTTGGCAACCAAATTTCTATAATCTAAATAAGATATTGCCTTTGAAAGACTTTTTTCTATTAACTCAGGTATGGATTTTTCTACGGATTGATTTTGCATCGTCTTAATATATTCAACAAAGTTAGAAACACTTATCTCGATATTAAATGAGATAAGTCATGTTAGTAGGTGAAGCAATAAGAAGCTTACAACTTTTGCGGGTTTACCGCTAAACTGTTAAATAACTTCGCCTTAGTCGCATAGAATTTATTTTCTACTTCAATTTGCTTCAATTCTGCGTCTATTAGCTTGCTTTCTCTTGAATTAATTAAAAACAAAGAACTTTCACCAAAACTAAATTTTCGCTCTTCAGCATTTAACATGGTATTATAATTCCCAACAATATCATCAATAAGTACATTTTGCGTCTCGAACGATTCTAACTCTCGATAAAGGGCCACAATTTTATTCTTTAATTCAATTTCGGCATTATCTAAATCGAATTTAGCATCACGAAGTTTAAATTTGGCTAATTTCAAATCACCTCTTTCTTTTCGTAAAAACAAGGGCATACTGAAACTAAGACCTCCTTTGTATTCTTGGGTTTGTAAAGAATTAATCAACTCGGGGGTTTCCGTTAGAAAATTATACTCCAAATCTATCTTTGGCAACAATTTGTTTGCCTTCAAATTTTTCTCAACACGTAAACCATCTATTTTATACCCTAGAGATAATAACTTCGGATGATTTTCAATAGTGAACTCATCTAAAGGTCTTCCTAGAATTTCTAAAGTAGTATCAATTTCTCCACCTATATCTACATCCGGAATTACATTAGATTGTATTTCTACTGGCACATTATCATTCATCCATAGAAAATTAGAAAGGGCTAAGGAACGTTTCATCAACTTCACCTTGGCCTGCTCTAAACTCAAGGCTCTAGTTTGCCAAGCAATCTTTGCCTCAACCGTATCAATTGCAGCAATATCACCTGCTGCTGCTCTACTTTTTATTCCCTCAAAACGCGTATCAGCATTCGTCAAAAAATTCTGATAGATAGCGGTCTCATTAAATGCACGCAGCCAGTCAAAATAAGCTAGCGATGCATCATATAATATTTGATTGACCAATATATCTCTGTCAACTTTTGTTTGCTCTCTAAATAGTTTGGCTTGTTTTAAAGTTGCCATTCGATCATTTGTCCAAAAGCCTTGCCCCAAGCTCATCGATACTCCAGCACTATATAATCCGTCAGAAGGAACAGATTCTGCAGGATTCAAAAAATCACCATCATTCTGTTCGAAAGTTCCTTTCAGTTCAATACCATACCATGTAGGAATTTTAAAAGCAGCATTCAAACGATCATAATAATCGCTTCCTTTAAATTCTTTGCGATCATAATCCACTTCAATTTTCGGATCAAACCCACCACGAGCTTTCATCAAATTAGCCTGCCCGATTCCAAGTGTCAATTCTGCTTGCTTGGCTATTGGGTGGTATTTCTTAACATAACCCAAGTACTCGTTGAAACGAAGGACCACAGAATCTTGTACTTGAGCCTGAACCAAGATACCAACGAACAATAAAAAACAAGTTAGATAAGTACGCATCTTATTTCTTTACAGATTTATCTTTAGCACCCTCTGGCTGATAATAGTTTGGAGGAAAGCCATTCAACTGACGCCATAATTCATACCAAATAGGCACATCTTCTAGAAGAGCAAGTGTAGTAGCGCCTGAACCTGCTCGAATAGCTTCAGGCCATTCATGATCATCTTTATCTGGTGCAAGTAACACTCTGTATTTTCCGTTAGCACTAATAAATCGCTCTACTGCCACTACTTCACCGCCATATGTACCATAAGATATATTTGGCCATCCGCTAAAAACAATAGCAGGCCATCCATCAAACTGTATTCTTACTTTTTCACCCAAGTGAATTAAGGGCAAATCTAATGGCGTAACAAACGTCTCTACGGCCATATCAATATCGGCAGGCATAATTCCAACCAATCCGGCACCTTCTTTAAAAGTCTCCCCAATACCAGCTTTTATTGCCTTATTGATATAGCCATTTTGTGGTGCGCGAATGTAATACATGGCACTTCGCATTTCATAATTCGTAAATTGATTCTCTAACTTTGTTACTTGTGCCTCAGAATTAAATTGACTGGATTGTGCGGTAAACATATCACTTTGTGATTTTGAAATCTTATCAGTATACGCAGCTTGCACACGGTTAATTTCCATTTCTGCATTGAGCACCTCATTCCTAGCTGCTAACAATTTATTTTCTTGTGAAATTAACTTTGCCTGAGTCTCCTGTAACTTCAATCGCTTTTCTTCAACATCTGTAACCGCTTTTAATCCTTCAGATTGCAATAGAACAACACGATCATATTGCTTTTCAGCTATATTGATATTCGTTTTTGCTGCCTCAAGATCTATGCTATCGCTTTGCACCTTCAATTTGGACTGTAATAACTTATTTTTAGCTTGCTCTAGTTTTAATTTTCGCTCTGTTGAAAGGGCTACAGTTTGATTTTGCAATGCTTTGACCTTTCCTTCATACGATGAAACAGAAGCTTCTTTTGCCTTGATTTGTTGACCAGTTCTTGCAACAAGATTAGGATCGAAATATTCTCCTTTGATTTCAGAAATATGCAGAATAGTATCCCCTTTTTTTACATAATCACCTTCTTGTACAAACCATTGTTCAATACGACCAGGAATGGGCGATTGAATAGTTTGCGGTCTTTGATCGGGCTTTAAAGTAGTCAAGTAACCATCACCACGAATATTTTGAGTCCATGGTAAAAAAAGGACAATGAAGCCAAAGATGGCTGACCCCATCAAGAACCGGTTAAAATGCTTGTAATGCTTTTGATGAAATACCTTATCTGTAGATTTAAAACCAGTAAGGTGAACCGTTTTATTTAGTGGATTTTTAGAGATGTTCAGCATACCTTTTTTAGTTTATGGAAACAATTTTTCCATGATCCATAGTAATAATTTTTTCGCAACGACCGATCCATTTTTGGTCTTGGCTAACAACAACCAATGACCATGGATTTTTCTCATCAATTAAGAAATTCATAATGCGTAATGCTTCAAGTTCATCAAACTGATTTAAAGGATCTTTCAGCAATAATAATTTAGGCTTATGCACCACACTTCTTGCTAAAACAATTTTCTTAGCCACCGTGTTAGGAATTTGTTTTCCTTCAGGATAAATGATGGTATTCAAACCTTGTGGTTGTTTTTTAACAAAATCTACCAAACCTACTGACTCAATAGCCCATTGTAAATCTTTTTGAGGAATAGAAGTATTTCCAAATGTAATATTCTCCAAAATTGTACCCTCAAACGGACTTTCTTCAATCAATGACTGCCCAATAAACGAACGATAATGGTTCGGGTTAATACCTCTTAACGAGGTGTTATTTATATAAATATCACCTTCGTTAGGATCAAGAATACCGGCAATCAATCGCAACATTGTTGACTTACCTGAACCATTAGAACCAACTATCAATTGTGAACTTCTAGGGGCGATTTTCATAGAAATATCTTCTAAAATATGTTCTTTTCCGTTTACGCCAAATGATACATTTTCTAACTCTACATGTAAATCTTCTTCTTCTGAAAGTGGAAACTCCCCTTCTTGAAATTCCAAATCTTTATCAACCACCTGTCCTAATTTTTCTAAAGAGGTTAAAAGGTCATAAAAAGTTTCTAAGCCGCGAATTAGTTTTTCAACTGAGCTTATTACTAAAAGAATAATAATCTCAGCGGCCACAAACTGACCAATGTTCATTTCTTGATTAAGTACTAAAAGCCCGCCAATCAATAACAATCCTCCAGTAACCAATACTTTAAAACCAATCATTTGTATAAACTGAATGACTAGAATTCGAAAATGACTCTCACGCGCTTCTAAGTAATCAGCAACCAACAAATCATTCTTATCGACAGCTAAACTTGTTTTACCTGATAATTTAAAACTAACTAGAGATCTTGCAACCTCCTGAATCCAATGCGCAACTTTATACTTATGTTTTGACTCTTTTAAGCTAGTATCCATACCCTTTTGAATGGTAAACTTAAAGACCACATATATCAGAATCAACAAAAGAATTCCATATATAATAAAAAACGGGTGATAAAAAGACAGCAATAAAAGACCGAAGATAATCTGCAGAAGTGCTGCCGGAACATCTAGCAATATTTTCGATAATCCCTTTTGAACATTTAAGGTATCGAAAAAACGATTGGCCAGCTCTGGCGGGTAATAATCACGCAGCTCACTCATCTTTATTTTCGGAAAACGATAGGTAAATTCAAAAGAAGCTCGAGTAAAAATCTTTTGTTGTAAATTTTCAATGATACGTATTTGCATCAACTGTAAAATACCAGCAAATGCAACGCCACCAGTCACTAAAATCACAAGAATAATCCAAGAGGTGCTTATTTGCGCCCCTTGAATCAAATTAATAATTGCTTGTATACCTAAGGGCAAAGAAAGGCTAACAAGACCTGCAAAAATAGCATAGTAAAAGGTCTGTAAAACATCTCTTTTGTCAAGTTTAAGCATTCCGATTAGCCTCTGCCATGAGGTTAAAACATTTTTAGCCATGCTTTTATCTATTTGATTGTAGTTGCTACTAAGTGAAGAAAATATTTGGTTGAATCGTCATCTTGGTGACAATCAGTCAACGAACTAAAATGTCCTTTCAAAAAATGTTGGTGTAACGAGCCTTCCAAAATGGTACTTGCTAAACTACTGGGATACTTATAATCTGAATTTACTTCCGTTATCATAGTACTTATTCGGGTAACAAGTCTTTTGTAGATAACAAAGTAACCTTCTTTGTTTTCAGTATCTACCTCTTTGGTTAAATACGATTTTGAATATTCATTAATTACAATTTTATTTAATAAAACCTCATTAATGTGAGAAAAAGAAGAATCTTCAACAGTTGTTTTAGTCACTATTTCAATGGCCTTATCAAGTTTCTGTTGAGCGTCAGCTATGCTATTTGTTGAAAAAACCAATTGATATTCTAACCAGCCCCAGTACCAAGAAGCTAAGTATAGAAGCAGCTTGTGTTTATTTTCAAAGTAACGGTAAATAGAACTTTCATTAGAACCAATTTTAGCTCCTAGCTTTTTAAAAGTAAAACTCTCAAAACCCATTGCATCAATCATTAATATGCTTTGTTCTATGATACGTTTTCCTAGGTCTGATGACTCAGGATCTTTCACATAGATTTTTTCATTAATTCCGATTTTGACAGATTGTAATAATTGATCCATTCTATTTATTCTTTATTTGATAACGCAAATATAATAGTAATACTATCACATACTGATAGTTTAACTTATTTTTAACGAAAGTAATGCTTTTTAATTTATTTAAAAAAATATATTTGTAGTGTACTTGATTTAACTATGAATTAAATTATAACGATATGAAGAAAGTAATCCATTTAATAGCATTCCTAATTATTCCGTTTTTAGCTTTTTCACAAGAGCAATACAAAATATCGTTTGATGACTTTCAGTTGGTTGAAGATAGTAGTACTTCTATGAAGAATCAAATGAAGTTTCCTTTTAAAGATGTAGTAGTTGTAATGGGAGGATTAAATGACTTAGATGGCATGAATAACTACTTTAATATATTCGGAAGCAAGTTAATTGTTCAAGAACAAAGCGACAATTCAGAAGGCTCTGTAAGTTTAGTGTTACGAAGAGAGGACGGTCGCAACTTTTTTGATTTATTTCCTACACTTAGTGCTAAGCTAACCCCCTTAAATATACAGGAAACTGATGAAATTTTTGCTGATTAAAATTAACTAGAAAACAAATGATTATGAGAAGATCTATTGTGATTTTAATATTTTTTATAAGTTCAGGAATGTTGTTTTCTCATAACAACGAATATTCCATAAACAATGCCGAAATTTTGATATTAGACAAACCTTCGACATCAAATTATCAAAACATAGTTTTTACGAGAAAGAACATAATTATTAAACAAGGGGCCATTACCGGCTTTAAATAGCTTAAGGGTAAAAGTCTAATTGTAAAAGATATCAAAACAAACAAAAATAGCAGAACCAGGGCCACAATAGTACGAAAAGATGGCTTAAAGTTTTTTCACTTTTTTTTCTGAAGTAAAAGCAGATTTTAAAAAGGCTATTGAATCTAAAAAATTAAAATAAGACTACGAAATAGGCAAAATTCATTTGCTAAAAATTAAAGTTAAGTGTTAGTTGTTCTCAAAAGCATCGACTTTTTTCCTTTGTTCTCACTAAGCAATCGAAGATCTTTAAAGTCGATGCTTTTATTGTAAAAAATGCCATTACTTTAATACTGTTCCAATTGTTTTCATAGATGAATAACTGGCCACCCTTTTACGATCTAATACTGTAAATGTATAACTTATCTGGATCGTTAATTATTTTACAGATTTTGATTCTTCCCAACTGTAATTCAAATATTTACTAATTATTTGAAATAGCATTTGGCGATTACATAATGAATTCATTCTTACAAATTTAATGTATATTTTCAGTTCATTTTACATAAGTTTTTTTTATGTGTTACATAACATATATAAATAAAAATAAATGCATAAATGGTCGTAAATTTATATCAGTAGAGAAATAATAATCATTTAAATCCGCATATTATGAAAAAGACATTATTAGTATTATTAGTTCCTTTTATGGCATTAGCAAATCCTATTAACCATTCAGAAAGTGAATTTTTTGATGACAAGATTCAGAAGGAAATGAGTTTCATAAATAAAAATAACGAACATTTGCTTTCTTACAAGTTTGCAGATAATATATCAGCACTCAAGCAAACAATAAAAGCAACTGACAACAAGCAAAGAGAGTATTTAAATTCAAAACAAGTAATTACCAAAAAGCTGCCTCAAAACTTAACTACATTTTCGCTTGCTGGCATGTACGATTATGATAATGTAGCAATTAGGCCACAACAAAGATTGAATACACTACTTGCCGCTAATGACCCTGAATTTCCAAAAGCGAATACCCTTCATAAAGATCTGAAGTCTGTACCAGCTCAAAAATTTCTATTTAGTGGAGCTGAGCACATAGTTGAGGGTTTTGGACCTCGTATCAAACTTTAATAGCCATCAAACCCAGACCAAGCCAGTTACTTCAAGTAATATGTGACCAAAAAATTAAGTGTAACGTTAAATTTTGGAAAATGAGAAATATAATTTTATTGGCCTTAACGGCTTTGTTATTAAATAGTTGTGCAGTTATTAGACCTGGAGAAACAGGGGTGAAACAAACCTTAGGGAAATTTTCTGATGAAGTGATAACTCAAGGCACAGTATTCTATAACCCTTTTGTGAGTAAGGTTTTAAAAGAATCTACACAAACCAATAATATAAAACTTGTTTTGAGTTTACCAAGCAAGGAAGGGCTAAGTGTAAATTCCGAAATCTCTATTCTATATCGTTTAGAACAAAATAAGATTCCTTCAGTTTTGGAAAATTTAGGACAAGAGTATGAATCTATAATTACTAGTGTTTTCAGATCCGCCTCGTCAGATGTTTGCGCAAAGTTTTATGCCAAGGATATGCATTCAGGAATGAGAGCCAAAATAGAGGATGAAATCAAAGTTAAGATGGAAGAAAATCTTACGAAACAAGCAGATGGTATTGAGCTCATTGCTGTTTTAATGAAAAGCATACAGCTACCTAATGGATTAGCTAATTCAATAGAGAGAAAATTGCAAGCTGAACAAGATGCTATGCGAATGGAGTTTATACTTCAGCAAGCAACATTAGAAGCCGACCGCAAAATTATTGAAGCTAAAGGTGAACGCGATGCTCAAATAATATTATCAGAAGGTCTTACGAATGAAATCATTCAGATAAGAAGCATTGAGGCTTTCAAAGAACTTTCTCGATCACAGAACAGTAAAATAATTATAACCGATGGAAAGACACCATTACTAATAGAACCCAATAAGAATTAAAACACAATCATGATTTAATTAATCTCAAAATATACTACTATGCTTGATTCCAAATTTCATTTCAAAACAGCAATTAGCATTCTATATGGTATAACCTTAATTATATTTATTCTTCTTTATAAATATGCTCATGTGAATATTAATTGGGCCTATTTCCTATTAATCATTTGTTTAATAGCTCCTAAAATTCTAGAGAAATACGCCGGCAATTCAAAATGAATCTAACCCAAACGCCTCCTAACGCTTTGTTATATAATTTCATATACTTATTCGAGAAATAAACCCTCAGATAAGTATATGAGATTTTTTTTTAATTAGTAAGAATCAAACCACTCAAAACGATTTTCTATAATTTCTTTTTTCTGTTCTTCAAGATGCTCAAGAAAAGCTAAAGCGGCAGGCGATAGCTTCTTTGATTTTAGCCAAATTAAATTCCAAGTAGTACTTATAGGAAGTCCATTTACCGGTATAATCTGTAAATCATTATTTAATAGATCGTTTTTAATACCAATTAAGGGCATTATAGAATAGCCTAATCCAGAAATTACGGCCTGTTTTACAGCCTCATTTGAGGTTAGCTCAATTTTTTTACCAACTGCAATTTTATTTTTGGCTATAAAACTCTCCATAGCGTTTCGTGTTGCAGACCCTTGTTCTCTATATATCAGAGGTAGTTTTTCAAATAATTTTTTCTTGGTAATTCCTTTATCAAAAACCTTATGAGTACCACCTACTAGAAACAATTTATTCTTCATCAGCTCAACTCTGTTCACTTTAAGCTTTTTTGGCAGAACGGATACTAGCGCAAAATCAACTTCATTTTTTTCTAAACTATCTACCACCTTGCTTTTATTCGTCACATCCATTATTAAATCAACACCGTTGTGTTGATTCATAAAATCGGATAAAAAATAGGGCATCACATATTTTGCAGTAGAAACAATTGAAATCAATAATCTACCTCCCAAACGTCCTTCATAGGCAAGGGTTTTGTAATTAATAGCATGTACCTCATTCAAAATCTTTTGAGCAGCTATTGCGATTTCCTTTCCGAAGTCAGTAACATAAAGTTGCCTTCCAACCACCTCTGTTAAAGGTATTGAAAATTGTTCTTGAAAATTTTTAAGCTGAATTGAAACGGCTGGCTGGGTTAAATATAATTCCTCCGAAGCCTTGGTAATACTTTTCTTTTGAGTGATTTTTAAAAATATCTGCAGTTGGTGCAACGTATAATTCATAACTATTGTTTATGTATTCCATAACAAATATAAATAATATTTAATGAATATATTTCTGCAACTTTGTGGTGTCAATCAGAGAAATTTGACCTGAAAGAATTTTTAAACAAAACATTAAAAAGAATTTTATGCAAACACAAGAGCTTGAATTAGTAAAAAAAACAAAACAGAACATTAACCTAGTAGAAGGCGAGTTTACACCTTCAGAAGCTGCACACATTGTCAACTCATTATTGAATGAAAAAATCAACTTTCACAAACTTCAGCGCCTAACCATGCTTGAAGGTAATTGCAATAGCTCTACCAGTTATGCAGACAATAGAATTACAGAGCTTGAAAATGAAAAGCACATTGCTAAAGAGTTCATCTCAAAAATGAGAAAAGAAGGAATGAAACTGAGAATAAACAGCACTTTTGAAATAACAGCTGCATTAGACTAATTCAATTTAAAATCATTTGCAATGGCTTCAGAAAAACAAATAAAAGATTTTAAAAATATAAATATTTTACCTCTAGTCGGAGCGCTAGTTCTTGGCGTCCTTTCAATTTTAGTGCTGCGGAGCGGCTCAATATATACGAATTGGCTCTTGCCATCAGCATTCATTGTTTGCCTTGTACTTTTAGTACGAGCTATTGGGGGGCGGAATTAAACCGCCCCTTTTTTTATCCAAAAAACATACTCTTTTAACGTATGACCTACATCAGGTCATAATCAACTACAACCAAAAACCTAATCATTATAATGGATTTATCCCTGTTGCTAGACAACTTAACTAACCCCGCGCTTTTATTTTTCTTTTTAGGTATAATTGCTGTTCAAGTAAAAAGTGATTTAGAAATACCGCCTAACTCAGCAAAATTCATTTCTTTATACCTAATGTTCTCTATCGGTTTTAAAGGCGGTATGGAACTCTCCCATAGCAAACTTGATCTAGAAATTCTCTGGTCATTACTGTTTGGTGTTTTTTTAGCCCTTTTCGTTCCAATATATACCTATTTCATACTACGTAGAAAATTTAGTGTCGAAAACTCAGGTGCCATTGCAGCGGCCTATGGGTCAGTTAGTGCAGTTACTTTTGTCACAGCGGTTTCATTTTTAGAAATAGAACAAATTGAATTTGGCGGACATATGGTCGCAGTTATGGCTTTAATGGAAGCACCTTCAATTATAATTGGCGTTTTACTAATGGCTTACTTCCAAAAAAATAGAAAAAGTAAATTGAAATTGGGAAGCATTGTGCATCACTCACTTACAAATGGAAGCGTACTTTTGATCATGGGAAGCTTATTCATTGGGTTTCTAGCAAGCGATCAACAAGCGAGAGGCATTGAACCTTTCACTACTGATATTTTTAAAGGTTTTCTTGCCGTGTTTCTTCTAGACATGGGTATAACAAGCGGTAAAAAGTTAGGTGATTTTCTAAAGAAGGGTTGGTTCGCTTTTATATTTGCCATCATAATACCCCTTATCAACGGGTGTATTGTTGCAATTGTAAGCGGCGTTTTTACCGATAGTATTGGCAATCGATTTTTATTCGCAATCTTAGCTGCAAGTGCATCTTACATAGCGGTACCAGCAGCGATGCGATTAGCTGCTCCCAAAGCAAATCCGGGTTTATATTTACCCATGGCGCTTGCTATTACATTCCCTTTTAATATTACTATTGGCATGCCACTTTATTTATATGTTGTTCAAGCTTTTTAATTTATTGCCATATCTTTATGTCTCTAAGACATATTTATGAGCAAACACAAATGCGGCTGGTGCAAAGGCAATGAACTCTATGAAGCTTATCATGATTTAGAATGGGGAGTGCCAGTAAAAGACGATGCCACCATATTTGAATTTCTTATTCTTGAGACTTTTCAAGCTGGCTTAAGTTGGATTACTATCCTAAAAAAACGAGAAAACTTCAGAAATGCCTTTGATCATTTCGACTATAAAAAAATCGCCAATTATGATCAGACCAAAAAGGATGAACTTTTGCAAAATGCAGGTATTATCCGAAATAAATTAAAAGTCAACGCAACGATAACTAATGCTCAGTTATTTATGGAAGTCCAAAAAGAATTTGGAAGCTTTAGTAAATATGTATGGGGCTTTGTGAATGACAAGCCTATAAAAAACAAAATTAAAAACTACAAAGACGGACCTGCAAATACCAAACTTTCAGATGCGCTAAGTAAAGATTTAAAGAAAAGAGGATTTAAGTTTGTTGGTAGTACTGTTGTATACGCATATATGCAAGCAACCGGTATGGTAAATGATCATGAAGTAAGTTGTTTCAGATATAATGAAGTATAATTTTTGCAATTTAAATATGAGATCATATATACTCCTTCTAGTCTTTTCCATAGGTTTCATGGCTACGGCACAAAATAAGTATGAACGCGAACATCGCATTAGAAAAGTCCAGTTTCCTGAAATAGCATTAGAATATATTTCCGAAAAATTAGATGATGCTAAACGAACTCGATTTTACAAAGAAATAGACAGCAGCACCATAAGCTACAAAGCCAAATTTAAAAAAGACCGCCTTTGGTATGGTATTGAATTTGATAAAAAAGGTGCTATAGAGAATGTTGAAATAGCTGTAAAGCCTGTTGATATTCCTGATGACGCTTTTGCAGCTATAAATAGTTATTTATCAAATAATTTTACGAAGTACAAAATTCGAAAAATGCGCCAGCAATATTGGGTTACAGAAATGATTACCGTTGAAGAAACCGTTAAAAATGCATTTCAAAATCTGATGCTTCCCACAATCAATTATGAATTAATCATCAAAGGAAAAAAAGATAAAAAATCTGAACAGTATGAAACACTTTTTGATTCAGAAGGCAATTTTAAATCAATTCGTAAGTCACTACCGCCGAATTATGATCATGTGCTATACTAGAAATATATAAATTAGATTTTTAACATTTTCATAAAATCAGATCGCGGTATTTCTTCCGCGCCTAAGCTTTCTAAATGCTTGGTATGTAACTGACAATCAATAATAGCAGCGTCTTTCTGTTGAAACTCTTGAGCAAGTTTTATAAAAGCAAATTTCGAAGCGTTACTGGTGGTACTAAACATACTTTCACCGCAAAATATATGCCCTAAATCAATACCATATAAGCCACCAACAAGAATATCATTTTCCCAAACTTCATATGATTTAGCTATGCCTTTTTGATGTAGCTTGCTATAAGCGTTTTTCATGTCATTGGTAATCCAAGTTCCATCTTGACCTACTCTTTTAATTGCTGAACATTTATCTAAGACTACTTCAAAACAAGTGTTCTGAGTTAATCGAAATTGATTACTATCCATGACCTTTCTCATACTTTTAGAAATCTTAATTCGATCAGGAAATAATACCATTCTAGGATCAGGGCTCCACCATAAAATGAGCGAATCTTCATTAAACCAAGGGAAAATTCCGTTTTGATACGCAAGCAGTAATCGTTCTGATGATAAATCACCCCCTACTGCCAAAAGACCTTCAGCATTTGCTTTTTCTACTGAGGGAAACTCAAGGCGTTCTGTTAGAAAGAACATAGCATTAGGATCATTATCTTTTTTCAACGCTTGATTTTTATTTAAAAGTAATAAAAACAAAAACCTATTCTGAATTTCAAACAGAATAGGTTTTAATAAAAGTTACCTGACATTCTTTTGAATGTCTATGAATTAAGATTTAAAAAGGCAAATCATCGTGCTCTGCTTCATTCAAATTATCAGCAGGAGCAAAAGCTTCAGCTGGAGGAACAGGTGGCATACCTTGTGCAGGTTGTTCGCCTTGCCCAGCCTCAATACGCCAACCTTGAATAGAGTTGAAATATTTTACTTCGCCTTGAGGGTTCGTCCATTCACGACCTCTTAAATTGATGCTTATTTTGACTGGTTGCCCAACATTGAAATTATTCAATAAATCTACTTTGTCTTGAACAAACTCAACCATAATGTGTTGTGGGTATTGTTCTTCAGTAGTAACAACTACTTCTCTTTTTCTGAATCCGTTATTGCCAAATGTTTGGGTCTCTCCGACCATTTTTACTTTTCCTTCAATTTCCATGATTATGAATTATATGTGAACTAATTTATATAGGCTAAATGTACTTTTATTCACATAATTCACCTAAAAAAAATATAACAAGTTATTAAAGATTATGAGTTGCTATAATTTGTAATAAAATTTAACACCTAAAGAAGGATTAAATCCAAAAGTTCTACCCTCCTTATCATAGGGACCATTAAACACTCTAGCAGTTTCAATAACTTCTTGGGCATTTATTACGTTCGTGTATTGTTTGTCAGCAATACGAAAGCCCAACCCTCCAAAGAAGTTAAAGCCTAGATGTTTTCCGATATCTAAAAATAGACCGAATTTAAAATGCATTCCGTATTTCTGTCTAGTAAAATCTGCTTGAGCAAACCTAAGCTCTTCATTATTTGAAGACCGATATTCATTATTCACAAAAACATGATCTTGATCAATGTAGAATGCTTCTACTGAAACATACTTTAAAGTTTTTGCTTCGGGATTAAAAATATAATGTAATTCAGGGCGAATCTCCCACAGAGAATACTCTGTACCAACATTGGCATCTGTGGTTAAAAAGGCAAGGCTTTTTGTTCCATATCCAAAATCTAATCCTGCTTTCCAATGAGGAGCTAAATGCTGAATGTAACCAAAACGCAAACGAGGTGCATAAAGGTCTGCCATCGAAAAAATACTCACGTTTACATAAGAGGATTTACTTTCAGAACTATTGGCTTGGCCATTTTGAGCCTTTGTACTAAAGGCAATAAGAAAAAGTAAAAAAGCAATTTTAAGGGACTTCATATAATATTTTTAGTGAATGTAGAATTGTCCCCTTAGAACAACTAGTTTTTCGGATACCCTACTATATACGTTCCTAATTTTTTACCATTACTCCTTTTTGCCGCACCATATTCCCAATAGTAATTTGACTTCCCCAACCCATCTAGCAACTCATCAACATCTTTCAAAGCATACATCCTTGGTAAAGATGCTTGACCATCCCAAGCATAGCAAATTGGAATTATAGGTATCAAGTATGTGAATACTAATTGTCGCCAGGTTAGCGGTCTCACAAATGGTGTCATAAAAAGAGTCATAATCATTATGATCACTAATGACAGAGGCAACAGAATTATCCAAATTAACAAGGGTATTTTATTCTCTGCCATTTCATAAATAAGAATTGGCTGTTTGTTTTCTTCTGCAGATTTTAAGATTTTTCGAGCAGCTTTGGGTGACATATGATGAAAGCTATTTATCATAGTTTTGAGTCCATTTGGAGCTGTAATCAGATCAGTTGCATCTACCGAACTTTCTAAATAACTAATTTTGTTTCCTTTTTTTTGATTAAACTTTTTAACGACTTCTTTGTTAGGGTATAAGTCCGTCATTACCAACTCCACATGCTTTAAATCATCCATCTCATGTAAAGCTGAAAGTACTTCTGGCATAGCCCCGCCAGAACCAGAACCCAAATCAATAATTTTAGATAAATTTTTCTCTTTGAGCACTCTGGCCATAAGGTAAGCGAGCACTTCACTAACGCCCATCATTTTATGGAACACCACAATTAAATTGGTCATACATTGTCTCAACCAATTCGGAAACCAACTATAATCTTCAAATTCGAATAATTGTATACGTTTCATTTAATACTAAAAATTAACACTTTAAAGATAAGAAAATAGGAGTGATTTTAAATGTACCAAAAGGCTTCTATTAATCATTTTGCCACAAATTGACTTATATTTGAAATACAACAGAACATGAATGAATTTTACCCCAAAAAACAAGACTACAAACATCATTTTACTGGTGGCGGCTTTTGGCATTGTGAGTTTAATTTTATGGAATACCAATAGCTTTTTTAAAAATTTCAAAGAAGAAGAGCGACATAAAATGGAAATTTGGGCAACGGCTCAACTTGAACTTTTACAGTCTTCTGAAACTATGGAGCTAGGCAACCTCACTCTCAAAGTTTTTCAAAATAACACCTCAACCCCAATGATATTAGTGAACAAAGACGGTTCAGTAAAAACTAATAATATTTCAAAAGAATTGGTAAGTGACAGTTTATATGTTCAAAAAAAGATACTTCAATTTGAAAGCGAGAACACTCCTATTTTAATTGATGATAACGGTGATCATCTTCAAACGCTATATTATGGAAATTCAGAGGTTCTCAATAAATTAAAATTTTACCCACTTGCACTACTGCTAATAATTCTTCTTTTTGGCGCGGTCATTTTCTTTTTCTTCAAAACCAACAAAGCTTCAGAACAGAACAAGTTGTGGGCTGGTATGGCCAAAGAAACCGCGCATCAAATCGGCACACCACTCTCCTCGCTTTTAGGATGGAATGAATTATTAAAAGCTGAAAAAATCAATCCGGAAATCACCAAAGAAATTGAGAAAGACATTTCACGCTTAGAAACCATTACCGATCGTTTCTCTAAAATTGGATCGTTACCAAAATTAGATGAATATGATATTGTAAAAGAAACTAAAGATGCGTACGATTATTTGAAAATTAGAAGTTCTAAATTGATTCATTTTTCATTTGATTCTAAAGTAGAATCGCTACCTGTTATGCTCAATCATTCATTGTTTAATTGGACCATTGAAAATCTGGTTAAAAATGGCATTGATGCCATGAGAGGCCGTGGTAGCATAGGTATTGAAATAGTTCCTAGCGGAAATCATGTGAATATTTTAGTGTCAGATACCGGTCATGGTATTGCCAAAAACAATTATAGGGCTATCTTTAACCCCGGACATACTTCTAAAAAAAGAGGTTGGGGACTCGGTTTATCTCTAGTAAAACGAATTGTAGAAGAATACCACGATGGAAAAATCAAAGTATTGTCATCAAGTAAAGAAGGCACAATAATGCAAATTTCATTAAAAGTAAATTCATAGACTATGGCGACCGAAAAATTGGTGGTTATTAAAGAAATGGAACTTTCTAATAATTGCCCAGAATGTTTTAACCAAGACCTAAAGCTAACCTTTTATCAAAAACACCGTTACGGGAAGCTTTTTGATAGAACTACGAATCAGGTCACACACCTAATACAATGTAATAAGTGCAGTTCAGATATCTATCCTATTAAATGGACTGATGATATTGAGCGTATGTTTAATTACTATCAAAAAATGGTAACTCCTGAAAAATCTTCTCTGAAGTTTACCTCTTTATTTTATATTTTGATTTTGGTTTTAATCGCCCTGATTGGAACAGGAGTGTATCTGTTTCTTGAAGGAATTATTGCATTTTAGCCCGAATGCTTGCCGCAATCCTCTCAAATTCTTCTTTCTCTAGTGATACTTTGTGCTGAAAAGAAGCTTCTTTCATTTCATTTAAAGGAATCAAATGTACATGTGCATGTGGCACCTCTAAACCAATGACTGTCAAACCCACTCGCTTGCATTCTAGTGACGCTTCCATAGCCTTAGCTACCTTTCTAGAAAAGTCCATTAAACCTAAATAAGTTTCTTTATCTAAGTCCATTATTTTGTCTACTTCCTCCTTTGGAATACATAAAGTATGACCCTTAGCATTAGGATTGATATCTAAAAAAGCAAAGAAATTTTCATCCTCTGCTATTTTATAACAAGGTATTTCTCCGTTAATGATTTTGGTAAAAATGGTTGGCATAGTTTCAGGTTTGATAAATCCTTGCTAAAACTAAATAAATACTTCATACAAAAAACTCAAATCTCCATTTTTAATAAATTTTACACCACTATTGAGTTTGCGGGGTAGTTTTTAACGATTTAAACTTCATATAGGAATAAGCTATCGGTAATACGGCAAGAATTATCACAATTACAGTAAAGGTAATTGTCAAAAATTTCGCAGTTAATAATAGACTCAAAATGATGAGAAGTATACCGCCAACAAACCAAAGCTTACCACTAAAAATATGCGTTTCTTTCCATACCGTTTCGTTTTCTAGTGTCCAAGGCGTTCGGATACCGATAAAATAATTTGGCCTTAAGGTTTTAAAATAATTGCCAAGTACAAGAATAAAAAAGCCCATTAGAGCAAATAAAATGCTCATATTAGTCATTGATTCCTCTTTAGATGAGTATAAAATAAAAACTGCTAAAAGCGACATGAACAAAGTCAAAAAGAACTTTAGATGATAAAATTTATTACCCATTTGTTTGATTCTACCTTTAGGATCAATAGCTGGGATTGACAAAAATATGATGTAAATCAAAAAGGGTAGAACAAACGGAATTAGCAAAAGTGTTATTTTGGGTCCCCAGCCGTCAATTTCACCACTACCATTCCAATGTATGGGAACCTCCTCAGGAAGGGAATTCCATATAAAAGCCAAGTAAACAAAAGGTAGTAACACGATAAAAATTATTGGTAATTCTTTTTTCAGATTGAATTTCATAATCTTAATTTTTTAAGGTTAATATCCATTTAAAAATATCGTCTACAATAGTTGTATTTATTGCGTAGAGCACAAATTGTCCCTTTTTCTCGCTGGTGACCAAGTCCGCTCTTTTTAAAATATCTAAGTGGTGTGAAATACTTGGTTTTGAAATATTGAATTGATCAGCAATTTCACCTGCAGTTCGATTTTTTTCCTTTAATAGCATTAAAATTTCTCTGCGTGTTGAATCATTTAATGCCTTAAATACATTATTCATTGTAATTATATATTTAGACAAATATCTAATTATTATTTCAATTAACAAAAAAAAGCTAAAGTTTTCACTTTAGCTTTACAGTTTTATAGACAATATTAAGATCTAGTTATCTCTAAAATATCAAATTTCAAAGTACCATTTGGCACCGTAATCTCGGCAATATCGCCTACTACCTTACCTAATAAACCCTTGCCTATTGGCGAGTTTACAGAAATTTTTCCTGTTTTCAAATCCGCTTCACTTTCAGCAACTAAGGTATATTTCATTTCCATACCATTATTCTGATTTTTAAGCTTAACGGTAGATAATACCAAAACTTTCGAATTATCTAGTTGCGACTCATCAATCAATCGTGCATTCGCCAAAGTACCTTCCATCTTTGAAATTCTCATTTCTAAAAGACCCTGAGCTTCTTTTGCAGCATCATATTCGGCATTTTCAGATAAATCACCCTTATCTCTTGCCTCTGCAATATCTTGAGATGCCTTTGGTCGCTCAACATCTCTAAGTTGATTGAGCTCATCTTTTAGATTTTTTAACCCTTCCGCTGTATAATAAGATACGTTACTCATAAATTCACCGTTTAAGAAATAGGAAAATCCCCTAAATTAGACTTTGATTTTTCAAAGCTTTTAGAGAGGATTTACTACAAATATACATTTTTTTTGCTCAATTTTGCAGCAAATATCATAGGACTAGACACCACTATATGAAACGTATTATCATCTTATCTATCTTATTTTTATTACTTTCTTGTGATAAGAATCAAACAAATCGAAACCCTTATTTACAAGAGCTTGGCTTCCGATTTGACCTTAATTTAAATCTTCCATTATATAGTCCGTTATCCAATCCTGGCACTACAGTTTTTGTTGGTAATGCCCAAGTTGGTACGCGCGGTGCATTTGTAAGTAATGCAGGCATTGATATATTCAGGGTTTTTGAAGCAAGTTGCCCCAACCATGCTCCAAACGACTGTTCTACAATGATATTAAACTCCACATCGGTTACTTGTTCTTGCGATGATTATGAATATAGTACCATTACAGGGCAGATGTTAAATCGTCCTGAAGATGGCAAACGCTATTATGATATGCTAGAATATCGCGCATCATATAATGGTAGTGACTTAATTGTTATTTCTAATTAAGCTCAATCAACCAAAGATTACTGATATTTTCTAGTCGCTATTTCTGCAAACATCGCTACGGTTAAATTAATAACACTTCTTTCCATCTTTCCGATTCTGCAAATTCCTTAATTACCTCGTTTCGTTTTTCCAAAAACCGAGTCATATATTTTTCAAGAAATAATAGATCCGCAATCCTTCCTAAAAAACCTAATGGTGCGTCATAATTAAAAACATCTTCCATAATCACAAAGCCATTTTGATCAGAAAAATAATGTTCATGCTTGAAACGCTTAAAAGCACCTTGAACCATTTCATCTGTAAAATAGTTAGGTCTCTCAAAACCTGTAATTAAAGAAGTTAAATTTTGAGTTACACCTAAGTGCTTGGCGCTCCAAGTTATTTGATCATTAAGTGCAATCAATCCACTTGTTTTTCCAGCAATAGCCTCTTCATTCGTATGAGCTGTTGAAATTTTATGTAAATCAATACTACAAGCTAAGTCAAAGACCACATTAAGGTCTGCTCTTATTTCAATTTTTAAATGGATAATAGGCATACTGCAAAAGTAAAAATATACATCGTATAATTCTTTTGAAACATCTATTTGCTTGAATTAACCGCAAGAATGATCATTCCGCTAACCACCTAAAAGTCATTTTTTTAGTAAAAAAATCCTTTTTTAGTGAAATTTAATAATTTTTTTAAAAATAAAATTGAATTTGTAAATAGCTGGTTGTTAGACCACACAGGGCTTTATGCACTATTAAACATTTAAATAAATAGTGAGTAGCGTTTATTTATTTCCAAAATCAAATTTTTCGTTCTAATTTTGGGGTACCCAATATTTGAACTTAATTACTTTCTACAATGAAAAACATACTTTCTAGGTATGCGCTTGTTATTGCGTTGCTTTGTTTTTGTCAAACCGCAGTAGCCCAACAAATTTATTCTTTTACATTGATGGACGCCCAAGAAGATGCGGCGATCGCACGATTAGCAGATGGCGACTCCATCCATATTCCAGACCTGAACACAAATGAATTGAGTATCCGCGCGAATACTGGCGGTAGCTTTGGCAGCATTTTGTTTCGATTAGATGGTGCCATTGTCAAAGCGGATAACAGCGCTCCTTATACTGTTTATGGCACAGAAGGCGATAACTATACCCCTTGGATACCTGAAGCTAAAACATATACAATTACCGCAACTGTGCACTCACTTCCGCAAGGGCAAGGACAATTGCTGTCTACCTTTTCTAATAAGGTGACGTTTACAGATGTTTTGGAGCCTGCTGGTCCTGACACTTATGCATTAGTCCTCATCAATGCTGATACGGATGAAGATATTGCAGAAATTACAGAAGGTTCTGTTTTTAATTTAGAAGAAATAGGAACATCCAATTTAAACATTCGAGCAGAATGCGATTCTTTAACCGAAAGCGTGGTGTTTGACTATCAAGGTGTTGAAAATTATCATACCGAGAATTTAATTGAATATGCCATAGGTGCAAATGACGATGATGATTACCGCCCTTGGACTCCAGATTTAGGAGCCAATTCGCTTACTGTTAACGCATACACTATGGACAATGGTCAAGGTGATGCTGGGATTTCACTATCAGTCAATTTTGAAATCATAGAAAAATTACCAGAGCCAGAACTTGTTGAAACACCTTCTTTTGTTCTTCGGATAAATAGTGGTGGTGAGGCAGTAACTGTAAACGATTCAATTCAATTTGTTGCAGATACTTTATTTACCGGAAACGGAAAGCCATTCTCAAATCTCAAAATCGAAGACATTCTTGAAACTACTAACGATTCGATATATAAAACAGAACGTACAGCGAATGGTAGGCTACAATCTTTTGGTTATGATATTCCAGTACCAGACGGTGATTATGAGATAAAACTTCATTTCGCTGAAATTTATTGGGGAGCAACAGGAGGAGGACCATTTGAAGAAGGAAAGCGAGTATTTAATGCATCAATAGAAGGTGAGGAAGTGTTTTCAGAATTCGATATGAACGCAGAATTTGATCCTATGACAGCCATTATCAGAACTTTTTCAGTTACGGTAGTCGATAGCGTACTAAATATAGAATTAGGTGCTACAGTTGACCAGCCCAAAATATCTGCCATCGAAATATTCGGGCATAGCGAAGAAGTAATTGAGCCAATTGTTGACTGTGCTTGGGAAGAACTTGCAAATTCATCATTGCGTCAAGGAGAAACTCAAGGAGTAAATGTAAATGATAAATTATATGTGCTAGGTAGTGTTTTATTAGATTCAGCAATTACCTCATCAACTGAAATATATGACCCTGAAAGTGATACTTGGTCTTCTGCCACACCCATGCCAATTACTGTAACAAATGCTTCAGCAGTTGGCGTTGAAGAAGAAATATGGGTTATAGCAGGTGTCGAAACCGATTCGCTTAAGACGCGTTCGAACAACGTACAGATTTATAATACCATAACCAACACATGGTCTATCGGTCCTGAATTGCCAATTGCCCAAAGTTCTGGTACAGCCGTCTACAATGATGGAGCAATTCACTTCTTAGGAGGTCAAATTATAGACAGTATTACTGATATTGGGGAACATTATGTGCTAAACATAAATGATAGCTTACCAAGTTGGGAACCAGCAGCTCAATTGACTGATCCTAGAATTAATATAGGTGCGGTTGCAATGAATGGTAAGATTTATGCCATAGGAGGTCAACAAACACAAGACAGTTTGATACAAGACCTTACATTTTTAGATGAATATGATCTATTGACAGATACCTGGGCTAGAAAAGCAGATTTACCTGCACCACGCTCTCATTTTGGAGCATCTGTAACAACACATAATAATAAGATCATCATTGTTGGTGGTAAAATTAAGGACTCGCTACTAGGCGATATTATTGAGTATGATTTTGAGTCTGACAGTTGGGCTACCCTTTGCCAATTACCAATTACACCAGCAGCCCCTATTGCAGAAGTATTTGGCGATCGTATTATTGTTGCCAACGGTAGCGATAGTGAAACGTGTTGTGCAATTAGTAATACCATTGCTTTAGCCCTTGAAACTGAAATAGTGATTCCTGAGGAGCCTGAAGAAACTGAAATTAGTGTATTGGTATATCATGAAACAGGAGGCTACAGACATGGCTCTATTGATGCAGGAATTGCAATGATCACAGAATCTGGAGGAGATCTTGGATGGAAAGTGCAAGCCTCGCAAACAAGTGACATTTTTGCAAGTGATAGTTTGGCAACTTATGATGTTGTCATTTGGATGAATACAACAGGTGAAGATATTCTTACGGATACAGAACGATCTGCATTTGAAACCTATATTCAAAATGGTGGTGGATTTGTAGGAGTTCACTCCGCAACTGACACTTATAGAAACGGAAGCTGGCCATGGTACAACGACCTAGTTGGTGGTATTGTACAAGTGAACCCATATCACACAGCAAATAACACTACAGCTATTATTGATGTGGTTGGTGAACATGTTGCAGTTGAACATTTAGGTGCCGAGTGGGCTAAAAGTGATGAATATTACTATTGGGAACGCAATGGCGGCTACTTATATGATGGAAATATTGACTTACTACGTGTAAAAGCAACAGGCGCTAACAGTTACGACGCGGCAAGACCTGTTACTTGGTATAAAGAATATGATGGAGGCCGATCTTTCTACACAGCATTAGGACATAATGCTGCAGATTATGAAGGTGATGAAAACTTTAAAACTATGTTGCAGCAAGCTATTGTTTGGGCTGCAGACAAAGGTGAACTTGTAGAAGAAACTCCTGAGGAAGAACCTGAAGTAGAAGAAACCGAAGAAAGCGTAATTGTTTTGTATCCTAACCCCGTTATTGATCAATTATTTATAGCTGCAGAATTATTGGAAGTAGCAGAAATCGCAGAAATTTCAATTTTTGGTTTAGACGGATTATTAATGAAGCAAAAAGAAATCAATTTTGAGGATAATCAAATTGATTTGAGCGATTTAAATTCCGGATATTATATAGCATATTTAACTATAGATGCGGTTACAGAAAGACATCTTATATACAAAGAATAGTATTAAGAATATCTACTAAAAAACAAAAGGCCTCAACAGTAGTTGAGGCCTTTTTTATGAAATAAAACTGCAATATTAAAAGTTCAAAGTAGCACCTACTAAAAAGTTAGTCCCTGCTTGCGGATAATATCCAGCACCCTCAATAGTTGTAATTGTACTAGGGTTAGAGAAATCATCATCATAAGTGAAGAAATATCCATTGGTAACATTTTCTTGATTGAAAATATTATTGATCAAGCCTGATAGTGTAATGCTCTTTATAAATGAATCACATTCAATTACATATTGAACATTAAAATCTGATTGTGAATAAGCATCTAAAACAGATCCTTCAGCATCAATATTACCCATATATTGTTTGCCTACATACTTGCTAAGAAATGAAAGTTGTAGATTTTCGGTTGGGCTATAGGTAAATCGACTTCCTATAACAACATCCGGAGAAAAAGCAATATTCGTGTCTCCTAAATCCTGCAATACGCCATCACGTTCGAAATTGAAATCTCTGTTCTTATTAGTGCTCAAAGCAATATTCGGACTCCATTGAAACTTCTCACCGAGTTTGACATTTGCGTCTATTTCTAATCCCAATCGGTAGCTATCACCAATATTCTCACGCAAAGGAGCACCCACATCATTCAATTGACCCGTTAGTACCAATTGGTTCTTGTAATTCATGTAGTAGACATTTGTACTTACTTGCACATCAGAAGTGACGTAACGCCATCCTAATTCAAAGTCATTGAGTTTTTCAGGCTCAGGGTTTCCGTTTTCATAATCGTTTCTATTCGGCTCTCTATTAGCTACCGCATATGAGAAATATAAATTATTATTTTGATTCAAGTTATAGGTAACTCCCGCTTTCGGATTAAAGAAATTGAAGGTGTCATCAACCAAACCTGTATCCTCGCCGTTCGCTTGATAAGCCACCGTTCGATATTGCAAATCTCCATAAAGACTCCATTTATCATCTAACTTATAATTCGCCTTGGTATAGATATTAAAATCTGTCTTTGTTGAACTATCATCATAATAGCGATCTCTAATAGTACTATCACTAGCATACCTAGCCCAGATAACCTCTCCAAAATGATCTCCTTCATATTTGTTGTACCCACCTCCTATTATGAAATTCAATTTGTCATTCACGTAGTTCGCAGAAAAAACAGTTCCGAAGAAATCATTATCAAGCCATCTGCGTCGTATAACATCGGTTTCGTCTACTAATTCGCCATCAACGTTTATTGGAGTAAAACCATATGTAGCAAAGTCGTCGTCTTCCTTAAATTGCTCAAAATACCCTCTACCTCTAGTATAATGTAAAGCGATATTGGTACTCCAATTATCATTCAACTTTTCATTCCATAAAAATTGGGCATGATCTTGCTTGTAATTATCAACTTCATTTTCATAGAATTGGGTATTACCATCAGCATCAGTATAAATTCCTGACGGATTAAAGGTTCTATCGCTTTCTAAAGTAGTGGCATCGATACCATACCAAGCTTGATATGTAATTTCATGACCCCCAAATAATATTGCTTTTATCAGCGTATTGTCATCTTTGTAGCTTCCTTGTAAAAAATAAGAATCTAATTCAGAAGATGCTCTATCAATATACCCATCCGAGGTAATTCTTGATAAACGACCCGCGATTTCTATATGATCATTTAAAAGACCTGTGCTGAATTTCAGATTATTACGAAGTGTATTAAAGCTCCCTATAGATGATGAAATTTGACCGTAGGCATCTTCAGAGATTCCGTCAGTCAATACATTTAAACTGGCCCCAAAAGCACCGGCCCCGTTTGTTGAAGTACCTACACCTCTTTGCAACTGTAAACTCTCTGTTGAAGAAGCAAAGTCAGGCATATTTACCCAAAAAGTACCATGTGACTCTGAATCGTTGTAAGGTATTCCGTTGATGGTAACATTAACTCGAGTTGCATCGCTACCCCGAACACGAATTCCGGTATAACCGACTCCTGCGCCCGCGTCAGAAGTAGTTACTACTGATGGTAGAAAATTCATCAAAATAGGAATGTCTTGCCCTAAATTTCTAGGTTTGATTTGTTCTTTGGTAAGATTACTAAAAGTAACTGGCGTTTCACTTGTAACGCGAATTGCTGATACAAAGACTTCGTCTAAGACTACTTTTTTACCATGAAGTGAATCGGATTGTTGTTCTTGGGCCTGTGAGGCCATTGCTAGCCCAAAAAGAGCTAATGTTGTGAAAATAGGTTTCATTCGTACTAAAATTAGTGACGAATAAAAGGGGCTATTATTCTAAGTTAAAATTGATTTTTGCCCATCTAAGGACATAGTAATTCCATGAAAGCGCTTAGCGCATCCCTTAGCAGCATTACCTGCCCAGGTTCATTGGGTATAATCTCAGCCTGACTTAACAAGCACCCCTTTGAGATGTAACAAAGGTACTACTGAATTTCAATTTCTCTCAATAAAAACAACAAATTATTAACTTTTCGAAAAAAACAAAATGGCGTTTTGATACGTATCTAAAATAGAGACACTTACGAAGCACATGCTATGAAAGAGAAGTCAAAGAATAGATTCACATTCAAGATCATATTTAGTTATTTGGTATTAACCATACTTGCCATGGCTTCTGGCTATTTTATCTATTCAGAAATAAACACATATCTCTCTCAAGAAACAGGAAAGGACAATGATGCCAAACTTCTAAAAACAGGTTCTTTTATCACACAACTTTACGAAGCTGAAAGCCTGTCAAAATTGGCTTTACAGCACAAGACTGAAGATAACTTTACTGCTTATTCTCAAAAAATAGATTCGATTTTTATAGAAATCGAAAGCCTTAAACTTTTGACCAATAACGAAAATCAAAGAGTATTGTTAGATAGTGTTCAAGGACTTCTAAAACAAAAGCTCGTAAATATCGAAGATCTCATCACATTAAAAGTGAAAAATGATGCCAACAATTCTATAGATAAAGCAATTCTGGAGTTTTCTAAAATGGAAGTTTCTCTAGGAAAAATAACTGCCGAAGCTCTTGCGCCTAATATCAATGAGTTAACACCAAAGGCTCAAAAAGTAATTCGTGATGTCGCCTCATATTTAAATGCAAACGTACCCGCCAATTATGATAAAACTGCTAATTCAAAACAAGTAGATTCGATAATCAATGCTTCTAAGCTATTGCTTGCCCAAGCAAAACAGACTGATTCAAAAGCGCAACGCTTTTTAGCGAAAAAAGAAACACAAATTAATGCCAATGATCTAGATCTCTCTCAACAATTACGAACGATAATATCAGCATTTGAACAAGAGGTCTTAGTAAGCTCTTACAATGATAATTTAAAAAAGCAATCTGCATTAAAAAGAAGTATTCGTTTAGCAGGTTTTGCTGCTCTACTTGGGCTAATAATTGTTAGCATATTTGCTTTTTTAATCAATCGAGATTTTTGGCGCATTCAAACCTATCGTCAAAAACTAGAAAAAGAGAAAAAGTATTCCGAATCTCTTCTGAAAAGTCGTGAACAATTAATATCTACTGTAAGTCATGACCTTCGAACTCCAATAAACACTATTACTGGATATACAGAACTTATGACAGGTACTGATCTTTCTCAAAAACAAGAACGATATTTATCTACGGTCAAATCTTCCGCAGACTATGTAAATAGGCTAGTCAATGATTTACTAGAATTTTCGAAACTTGAAGGCGGTAAATTAAACATTGAAAAGATACCTTTTATAGCTGCTCATCTGATTCAAGAAACAGCAGAGTCAATCCAAGAAATCAATACCAACAAAAAACTAAAGTTATTTTTAGAAATTGATGACAGCTTAAACCAGACCGTTTTAGGAGATCCCTTTCGTATAAGACAAATACTTACCAATATTATTGGAAATGCTTTTAAATTTACGGAGGAAGGCCACATCAAGATATCGGCTAAAGCCGCAAAAATCAAAGGAAATTCAATTCAGGCACAAATTCAAATTACAGATACTGGAATTGGGATTGCAAAAGAAAAGCAACATCTTATTTTTAATGAGTTTAC
>CALLIG010000110.1 GCA_938009735.1 uncultured Flavobacteriaceae bacterium | reverse complement strand
GGCTATATTGAATGCAGTTAGGTTACAATATAGAAGTTGGAATTAAATGCAGACTATCTACCCAATCCGTCTCTTAAACTCCGTAATAAAAGTCTGCTTCATAACACTACTTTTATAAGAATTTAAGAACCCTTCAAGATTGATTTCAGTCTTGATGTGTTCTGCTTTTTCTTTGGTCATTGCAATAAAGTAGCTATGTAAAGCATCCTTGAGTGTTTTACCATTAGGCATTTTGCGATACGTCTTACCAAACTCATCTTTCATTCCTGTTTCACGCTTCATTTCAAGCTCGTAGGCACGTTCAAAGTTGAGCATTGTACGCAATGTCATAATATCTTCCGTATCGTCGTCTCCAGCTTCTTTACCTTCATATTTTAGAATAGACTTACGAATAGTCAAACAAATATCTACGACTGCTGGATATACAAGTTGACGCTCTAAAGTTTCATTAAATCCAATACGATAAATACAACCGCTAAAACGGTCTAACAATGACGCATCTTGTTTATTATTTCCAACGTAGTTTCCACTTGCGCCTTTGCCAATAACATTTCCTGTGGCAATGCAACCAAAGTTTCTATGCTTTTTAACAGGCTCATTGTTTCCATTAAAAATGATAGCTCCTTCACGGGCACTTTTAGCTAAGGCATCATTTAACAAACCTGCAGTATTGGCATCTAGCTTTGGCATTTCGTCCAGAATTAAAACTTTTCCATCACGCCAAGCTTCAATAAGCGCTCCTTCCTTGTAACCTGAAATGGTTTGTCCACCTTTTATATCAATAGGTGATGTCCACTGATTACAATTAACAATAGTAAATGGTAGTTCTTTTCCATCATTTTCTACACGGCCTTGAATGGCGTAAGCTATCTTTTCTCCTATAGTGGTTTTTCCTGTTCCGGCACTTCCCACTAAGTATGGATTGTTTCCCACACTCAGGTCGTCCATAATTTTCATAAACTGAGGAATTTGTTGTACTTCTGGTATGTCTAATTTTCTATTATTCATTAGTGTAATGCGATTTGTAGTTGGTTAATTAATTCATCAATGTTAGCAATTTGAGCAATGCTGTCTTCATAAAATACGCGACCCAAATCCTGCGCCGTATAGTTTCCAAACACAAATTCAGCGTTACCATCTTCATGTAAATTATTCAGCATAAAATATCCCAAAGTCTCTATAGCTTCATGCAATGGCAATTCTCTAGCTTCTGTAACAACAGAATTAAAATCTTTTTTAATACCTGTCTCAAGAATAGTTGTCTTCCAATCTTGATAAGGCTCTTCGACATTCTTGAAAATCGGAATCAGCGAGTAATTGTATTTTTCTTTATCCGTTAGCGGACGATTGTAAATTACCACACCAAACTCGTTTTGATTAGTAGGCTCTTCATAATTCACAAAGCCAATAGTTGGATTACTTCCTTGACCATAAGCCCTAGCTAACTGATATTTAAAGTTTCCTTTTTTCTGCTTAGTTTTAGATTTCCAATCCGTTTCATTTTCAATTTCCCAATCTTCTAGTTCACGCGCTTTACCCATGTATTGTACTTGGAAAGCATCTAATCGATTAAGAAAACCCTGAAGGTTCTCCATATGCAGCGTGCCTGTCATTTCTCCAGCGTTTTGAACAAAGTCTGGTAACTCATCTTTCGATTGCCCTGGTTCACGTCTAAGTAATTTTCGTAATTTCTCATCAATGATAGCTGGATATAAACCCCGTTTATCCAGGAATACTTGAAAATAATTATCACTAATTCGCTTGGCTCTGAAACTCAACTTATGGTCAGCAAAGAAACTATCAATTTCTAATTTGCTTATAATATAATAAGCTTCGGATATAGGTAGCAATGCAGAATCTGCTTCCCCCTCTTTTCCAAAATCTCTGTGAAGCAAAATTCCATTTTTAATAGTGCCCTGTGTAGTATTGTATTTAACTAACTTATTCTGTGTTCCTATTTGACCTGAAGCTCCTACAATATTTTCAGTTAAAATATGACGACGTTCACGTTTGGAAGAGGCTTTCTTTATCAAATCATTCCATTCCAAATTTACCATCTGTACATCTTGTTCACTGATATCTCTGCTTTCGGTGAAAATTTGACTGATAAAGCTCTGTTCCGCTGGTTGAAGACTATAGGTTAGTACTTTCCTAGAATCGGTAACTCCAAACTTTAAACTAATATTACTCAGCGTATAGGGATTCTTTCCTGACTTACCGACGCTTACTCCTAAGAATATTCCCCAGGAAGGTTTAATGGTAGTTCCTATATAAGGCACACGCACTACATCACCAATATTCCACATAGTAATGTACCTTAAAATAACGCGTTGGATGTTTTCAAGACCCGCAATGTAAGTAGCTAATTGAGATGTTTTTTGACTAATAAGTACTTCTAAATTATTCCAATCATTTAGGATTTTTTCATTCTCTTCTTCGGTTTTACCACTGCCCCGCTGTGGTAACTGTTCTCGTTCCTCTTTAAGATTTTCAACGACTTTAAAACGTTTGGATTTACGTTCTTCTAGCAGTTTTGGATAGGCTTCGTTTATTTGATTCTCCAACTTTAATTTCACCTGAATTGGCTTTTCTCCATCAAGAGCTTCCCCAATACGGGCATCAATATCTTGTTTGGTAAATGGGCGTTTCAAATTATTAACTATGGTAATATCTCTAACTGTATCTTTACCAAATGGTGTATGACCCCCTTGTCCTTTTTGAAAAAGGAACCGCTTTTTAACCTCGGCATCTAATGGCAAAAACTCTGTCTCTAAATCATAAGTTCCTTGTTGTTTTTCTAATTTAATTTGATGGTCATAGCGTTCCAATAAATCATCATACAACGCATCTTGTTCTTCTACTTTAAGTAACCCTGCTCGTCCTGTTAATTGACGAACCGCACAATCCTTAAACCCATTACGCTCATAGGATATATTTCCATTTTTATCTGTTTTCTTCTGATAGGTTGGATATCCCAATTGTTCCATCAGTTCCTGATTCTCTTCCACCCAATTCCAAGCAGCTATATCTCCATATTTATTTAAGAAATCGGCACTCTTTAGCGTATCATCATTGGTTTTTTGAGACCCTGTGGTATTGGCATCTAATGACTTTAATTTTGCCTTAAGCATAGTCATCAATCGCTTTTCAGTCGGTATATCACTAGTGATGTAATAGTACTCAGGTAAATTCACTTGTCCAGTACGATTGATACGTCCGCGTTTTTGAACTTCTGTATTGATATCCAACTCAAATTGATGCACAATCATGGCTCGTTGACGTTGGTCTTTAAAATCCTTACTGGCATGCGCCGAAGAACCCGTACTACCACTTTGATTAATTAGCAATACATCATAATCACCACTATTAAAAAGTCGGAAAGACTTTTCGGTGTTGCTTCTGAATGATTCCACTACAACTTCGTCGCCACTTAAATCCACACGTTGATTACGCCCCGTAACTTCAGCTACCTTAAAGTAGGTATCACTATGACCTCCTATATGTTTGGGCTTCTTTTGGGTGTGTAATAAATGTATCAGCTCATCTATTGGAGAAATAGTAAGTCCCGAACTCTCTAATAACATCCGCTTTTTTATCTCATGATATGTATCAATCCCATTTTGAGGCAGCTCTTCTAATTCAATACGTTCACGGGTTTTTTCTCCATCAATAGCAGTATAATTATAATTAAAAATCCCATCCAAACCTTTTACAAGCGTTCGAGTAAAGTCCATCTGGTCTTTAGCGATTACATCACCACTTACTAAGTTCAAATCTTTTAAAAACGCCCCCATAGTAGATTTAAAAGCAATGACCACTTTTTTATCTTCCTTGAGTAACTTGATGGTATGCTTCGCCACATCTTTCACCTTTAAGGCAAATAACATTTGGTCTATAATATTAAATACTCTTGAAAAATAAGGGGATTGTTTTACACCAAGTCCTCTTGGTTTTGAACTCATGTGTTCTCCTCTAGCTTTCGCAGAAGCGTGTACAGTTGCCAATAATGGAGCCAAAAATTCTTGTTCAAAGGCAACTACTTCATTCATCAGTGTAATGATGCGATTTACACTCTCGCGGCTTTTACTTCTTTGGGGTTCTTGGTTTAAAGTAATGTAGTCTACTTTAATGCCTTCATTAGAGCGTTGTCTTCGAATCAACTGACCACTTTCAGATAAATTAGAAGCTACAATCTCTTGCAAAGCCAATCCTCCACTGGTCATTGAGCGTACAAAATCTGAGTCTGACAATCCTGTTTCCGAAATCGCAGTTTTCTTTGCATAAAATGGCATTACCTCTGGATATTTAGCAAACGTGGCGCTTAAGAAACAACAGGCTTTTGTTTGCGGTAACACTTCGCGCATCCAGGTACCAATAATAGAATCAAAACCACCAGCCGTGTGGGATTCATCTAAAATGAAAACGACTTTTTTATATTTATTACTTCCATCAACACCATTAGCGACCATTTTTTCTAACCACATTCTTTTATACGGATGAGCGCTTTGTACTTGCGAATAGGTGCAGAATATCATATCATAACCAATAGGCAAATGGTCTAAGGTGTTTGGAATAGTAACTGTGGATATTTTATCGGGGTCGGGTAATCGT
>CALLIG010000109.1 GCA_938009735.1 uncultured Flavobacteriaceae bacterium | reverse complement strand
GGTAAAGGGACATCAAGTAAGGCAACAAAATTGCTTCATGGTGGTGTGCGATACCTTCAGAATGGTGATGTTGGTCTTGTGATAGAGGCATTGAAAGAGCGGGAATTTGTATTGACACAAGCTCCACACCTTTCTCATATTCAGAAGTTTGTTATCCCTCATTATTCTAATTGGCAGGGCTGGTATTACTGGGCGGGACTCAAGACTTATGACATATTATCCGGCACTCGAAGTCTAGGAGTTACACGCAAAATTTCAAAAGAAGAAACGCTCGAACTACTTCCGAATTTAAAGCAGAAAGGCCTCAAGGGAGGAATCGAATACACGGACGGTCAGTTTGATGATACGAGATTGTGTATCGATCTAGTATCTACGATCAATAAGAAGGGTGGGGCAGTACTCAATTATTGCGCGCTGGATTCATTTACATATGATAAGTCAGGCAAGATCAATGGTGGTATAGCGAAGGATGAAATGACAGGTGAGACATTCGAGATTAAGAGCAAGAGTGTCGTCAATGCTACAGGAGTATTTGCGGAACAAACAATGGCGCTGGAATCAAATGATACAGATATCAAGATAGTACCTGCACGAGGATCTCATATTGTGCTGGATCGTTCATTTCTACAATCAGATGAAGCAATCATGATCCCAAAGACAAGCGATGGTCGAGTTCTGTTTTTAGTGCCTTGGCACAATGTGGTCATTGTAGGTACGACAGATGTAGTATCTCCCGAACTCACGATGGAGCCCAAAGCAACCGACGAGGAAATCAACTTCATACTAAATAACGCTGCCGAATACTTAGAGAGAAAACCAACAAGAGAAGACATCTTATCCACGTTCGCTGGATTAAGACCACTGGCCGCTCCAAAACGAGAAGGCAAGAAATCCAAAGAAATATCAAGAAGCCACAAAGTAGTAGTTTCTAAAGCGGGACTAGTCAGTGTACTGGGTGGTAAATGGACAACTTTCCGTAAGATGGGAGAAGACGCAATAGATAAAATCATCAAAAAGAAAAAACTACCCAACAAAGAATCCAAATCTGAAGAAACGAAAGTCTATAACGGCACCCCAAAACAAAATGGAGAGTTCATCCATCCTAAACTCCCATACACATGGAACGAATTAGAAAAGTACATTAAAGAAGAGCTGGTAGAAACGGCCGAAGATTTATTGTGCAGAAGAACGCGATGTATCCTATTGCACAAGCAAGCAACGATGGATGTCCTAGATCAAGCAATCCAGATGATCGCTCAGCACAACGGATACGACGATGTCTGGGAAGGCAAACAACGCTGGGATTTCTCAGAAACCTCTAAGAATTATTAAAGTTAATTCAATTGTCTAAATAATATTAGTGTTACCGATGTTGGCCTTAGCTGACTTAGTTATTTGTAAAAGAAAATTCAGTTTTAAACGGCATTTAGATTTTTAGAAAATATTTTATCAAAATCCGTTAAAAAGCTCTAAGCTGCCCACGAATGTATCATTCGCTATACAGTTCAATGACTGTTTGAACGAAGTGAGTTTTAGAGGTTTAGGGTTTTGATGAATTATTTACGTCAAGAAAATCTTCAAGCCTTGGGTTTTTTGGTTCGCTTTTGACCAAAGGTTTGCGCTAGTAAGCGCTGAAGCTAAGCCAAAAATGAACGCCAAGCGGCGAGCGGAGACTATAGTTTGGAAAATATCACCTCATTTTAAGCAAAATCAAACTAAAATCTTAGGACTTAAAAATGTTGAAACCTTAAAATGGTTTATGGAGTAGGTTTCGTGATCGCAGAATAATATGTTTAACCTACCAAATTATCAATCAACCTCTCGATAACCATCGTATTAATCCTGCGCTTCATCTCCGATCTATTTTCAAAATAGAATTCCAATTCTATCAATGTCATCAAAGAGAATACACTTGCTTCAATCTGATCTTTTAGCTTAATATCATTTTTTAGAAGATCGGTAATGATTTTCTTTTTTCCAAGGACATCTTTTTTCTCAAAATCGATCTTGATAATGGCTTTGTTGGTCCTGAAAAGATGCACAAAAAGATCATTTTGTAACTTCAGAATTGGACGGAGCGTATCATTTTGAAATGCTTCGCTTGGTGAGATTTCATAGTTAATTTGAGTTTCTACTTTCGGTCTTATGTGGAGTAGTGCTTCTTCTCGAGTCATGTGTTTAGCTGTTTGATATAGTGAACAGTCAAAACTGGAATTGGTTATTTAAAGTTGTAAGTCTTATGCTTAAGGATATTCGTTACAACCTGCAATTATCTATGGCAAGCAATTACTTCAAACACATTAATCAAAGTCGGCTATGAATTGGATTAATCTAGATTTATAAATACTTAGTCGCGAAAAGCTATAATCTATATTCCATAAAATGATAAATAGTATTGTGTCTCAAAGATTTTAGTAACTTGTCATTGTTAATAGATAGCTCTTGTGTTGATAACCAATTACGGCTTTTTTTTCTGAAAAAAGTCGTTTTTGTGCGCGTCGTGATATAGATTTTCATTCCTTTTAATTTAGTGTTTAGTGGTATGCATTTGGATAGTTTGATGTTTGGTTAATATTAATTAATATTCAAGTTTTTGAAAAGCTGAAACGAATTTAGCAAACTGAAGGACCTATTTATTTCAGCAATATCAGTCAAAGTGATTTTTTTTAATCAAAAAAAAAGAGATTAACTTAGAAGTTAATATATTAGTATACAAGTCAAATGTGATCAGGGAAAGTGGAAATAAATAGAATCAAAGTTTTTCGTGCTGAAATCAACAACAAAGATAAGTGGTAGCTTAGCAATTTAAAGAGGTGGATTTGAAATGCTTAAATGGTGTGAGAATTATAGACAGTCTTCTTTTGGTGGATTAAATATCTTTACGAATGCGTTTGATGTGATTATTAGAATGTTAATGCATTCAAAAAAAACGTAATTAAATAAAATGGAGAATCAAAATATATATATTGATTTGTTCTCTGGTTGTGGAGGGCTTTCATTAGGGTTGCATAATGCAGGCTGGAAAGGAGCTTTTGCTATTGAGAAAAGCAAAGATGCTTTTAAAACGCTTGAATATAATTTAATCAAAAAGAAAAAGCATTTTGATTGGCCCAATTGGTTGGAGCAAAAGCATCATGACATCAATCAAGTTTTAGAAGATCATTCTGAAAGCTTAATATCGCTAAGAGGTGAAATTGATTTAGTTGCAGGTGGACCGCCTTGCCAGGGGTTTTCGATGGCAGGAAGAAGAATTGAAAATGATTCCAGAAATGATCTAATTAATTCCTACATTAAATTCATTGATTTAGTAAAACCTAAGCTAATATTTTTTGAAAATGTTAGAGGATTTACGCAAGGTTTTAGAAAGAATGATAAAAAAGGAAGAGCATATTCATTGTATGTAACTGACGAGTTGAAAAAGAAAGGATATACGGTTCAGGGACATCTTATAAATTTTGCTGATTACGGAGTCCCCCAAAAAAGAACAAGATTTATTCTAGTAGGAATTCAAAATGAATTTGTAGAAAAGAATTCAGAAATAAATAAAGAAACTTTTTTTAAGGAAATTAAAAGCAATAAAGAAAGTTTCTTAATCAATAAAAAACTGACAGTAAATCCATCTTTGGAAAATGCTATATCTGATTTACTTCGATCTAATGGTCAGGTAGAATCAGAAACACCTAATTTTAAAGCTGGCGTCTATGGAGAAATTCAATCGAAATATCAAAAGCACCTGCGAAAATACAAAAGGCAAGAAAGTAAAGTCGATAGTCACAGATTTGCAAAACATTCAGAAGTAGTTAAGAATAGATTTCAGATAGCTTTAGACGAAAAGCTAACTGGTTCAACTTATAGAGAACGCTTTAAATTAAAAAAGAGCAGCACAAAGATATTAGTTGCAAGTAAGCCCACGCCTACTATTACAACGTTACCTGATGATTACATTCATTATTGTGAGCCTAGAATAATGACAGTTCGTGAATATGCTCG
>CALLIG010000108.1 GCA_938009735.1 uncultured Flavobacteriaceae bacterium | reverse complement strand
AGCAAAAATGGTGGGACAAAAGAAAGCTCGTGAAATCTTCTTTTTAGGAAGAAACTATTCTGCGCAAGAAGCTTATGATATGGGTATGGTGAATGCAGTTGTTCCTCATGATGAATTAGAAGCTACTGCGTATCAATGGGCCCAAGAAGTATTAGAGAAATCACCAACCTCAATAAAAATGCTAAAGTTCGCCATGAACCTAACTGATGATGGTATGGTCGGCCAACAAGTCTTTGCAGGTGAAGCTACACGTTTAGCTTATGGTACTGAAGAAGCGAAAGAAGGCAGAAATGCTTTTCTAGAAAAACGCAAGCCAGACTTTGGTAAGAATAAATGGATACCTTGATGGCTATTGACTTATGGCCAATAGCTGTAAAAACTAGATTTTTGGATTATTAGAATTTAGAAATTCCTCTCCATTGGATGGGTTAGGAGAGGATAACTATATTCCGCTCTTCAGCGAAATTTGTTCAATATGTTGTTTTGAATGTGCTTCGCTTTCCAAACCAATATTTCACAAACTAAAAAGAGCCCAATCTTAACGACTGGGCTCTTTTACGAGAACACTATATGAAAATGAAAAATTTTACTTCTTATTTATTACAAAGTAAATTTACCATCATCATATCTAATTTTTAAATTATTGTTGTGAGTTATTGATTTTTTGTGGTGAAAAGCCTGAATCTTGTTATGTACTATTATTTGATGGCCGCAACCACCTCTTTCAAAAAGATTCCTTCATCAAAATCTGGGTATTCTGATAGTCCAGTTCGAACTATAACCAAGTCCTTTGAAGGAATAACAAAAACGCGCTGCCCTTGAAATCCGTTTGCTGAATACAAATCTTTAGGTACATCAGGATATTTCCCTTCTGCGTTGAGCCACCAATGAGCACCGTAGACTCCGTTAGAGTTTTTTGTGGGTGTAGTGATATAATCTATCCATTCGGGACTAAATATTTGTTCTCCGTTCCAATTGCCTTTATTTAGGTGTAGTAATCCGAATTTTGCCCAATCACGGGTGGTTGCCCATCCATATGAAGATCCTACAAAATTACCTTCCATATCAGTTTCTAGTAGCATGGAATGCATTCCAATTTTATCAATTAAGTCCGTATACGGGAAATCGAGGTATTCTTGATGCGTTTTAAATTGCTTTCGAAGTATTCCAGATAAATAATTCGTAGTTCCTGAGGAGTAATTCCAAACTTCTGTGGGAGGAGCAATAGGCTTTTTATTCCCCTGTTTAGCAGTCATATCGGCATCTAAAAACAACATTTCAGTAACATCTGAAATAGATGCATAATCTTCATCCCATTCCAAACCGCTTTGCATGCGTAATAAATGATTCAGTTTAATATTGTTTCTAGTGCTTAATTGTGGGTTCTTATCTACTGGAAAAGGTTCATATGAAGCAACATCAATTTTATTTTGATATTCTAAAATACCATACATGGTAGCTAAAACACTCTTAGTCATTGACCATCCTAAAATTGGGGTGTCTTTTGAAAAACCATCTAAATAATCTTCAGCAATAATATGACCTTTATAGACTACCAAAGCGGTTCTAGTCTTTTGTAATTCGTAATTCGAAAACACATTTTTCATCGCTAAACTCAGTTGATCATAATCTACATTTTCGAAAATGGAATCTTTTGTACCATTGTTACCATAAGGAAAGGGTAAATCATTTACAAGTTGGGTTCGTCTTGGTTTTAAAAGCTTTTGTGTTTTGTCATATTTATCATTAATCAATACACAACCTAATCCGTCACGGCAAATACTTTCGCGTTCCATCAATCCAAATACAGAGGTAATGACCGTATCATCATTTGCACTTTCCAATTCAGCTAATTTAATGAGCGGTACATCATTATCAGTTTCGATAACATCTGCGTACATTCTATCAGAAATGTAATTCGATGAGGCTAGATTTTTAGAAGCGAAACCTGATATAATATTTAGTTTCGGGTAATTATAAACAGCGGCAATAACGAATACCACTAAAAGGGCTAAAAAAATGCGTTTAAATAGTTTCAAATTTGATAGGAATTTATAAGTTGTAAATTAGAATGATTTAAAACGAATATACGAATCGATGAGGGATAGTTTGAGAACTTTTACACTTCTATTAAGCTTGCTGCTATTATCATGTTCTGAAACGGAAGATAAGTACATCTGGAAATCTGTTGAAGTAACTGCAACTGCATATAATTCGGTACCATCACAAACGCAAGGTAACCCCGTTATTGCTGCTTGGGGCGATTCTTTAAAGTTAAATGTGCCCTCAATTGCCGTATCTAGAAACCTAATTGCACTAGGCCTTAAACATAATACACCTGTAAAGATTGAAGGTTTTGATAGTATCTTTTTAGTGAATGACAAAATGCATCGCAGATGGCTAAATCGGATTGATATTTACATGGGAACAGATATTAAAAAAGCGAAAGATTGGGGGAAACAAAAACTCACCATTCAATATGGTGTTCTAAAAGATACCATGAACCTTGAACAGGAAGCAAAATGATTTCGTAATTTTCCGTTAGAAATCTTTTTCAGATGAAAAATTCCATTCTTATATTATGTGTCTTGATTTTGGGTGCATGTGCAAACCAAAAAAAGATTATTGATAAACCGATAATTTTTGATACCGAGCGAAAGGCTTTAACCTTAGAATATATGTCTAATCGGTATGGATTAGAACAAGAGGAACCAACGATTGTTCCGAAAATGATTGTACTACATTGGACGGTCATTCCTACCTTTTCAGAATCTTTTGAAACTTTCAATCCATCAAAGTTGCCAA
>CALLIG010000107.1 GCA_938009735.1 uncultured Flavobacteriaceae bacterium | reverse complement strand
CTGAATAAAAATCATTGGTAAGAATGTGTTTAACGTTTTGTTTTTATCGGTTATGAAATGAATTAATAAACCAACCAACCCACAGCCAAACAAGACAATAATTTCGTTGATACCGAAAAGACAAACGATGATAGCAACAATACCTAGAATAGCTAGCATAGTATTCTTAACTGCTTTTTTACCCAGTTTGTAGGCCGCCATAATGATAATAGCAATTACGGCAGGTTTGATTCCGTAAATAAAAGGTTCAACTTCTGGTAGTTGTCCGTATAGTTGATATAGCCATGCGAAGATTCCGGTAATTACAACAGCAGGAAAGATAAAGCAAAACCCTGCAACAAATAGTCCTTTCCAACCAGCACGTTCATGGCCACAATGCATTGTCATTTCTGTGGAGTTTGGCCCGGGAATCAAATTCGTAGCGCCCATCAAATCAAGAAAATGTTCTTCGGTCATCCACTTTCTTTTACGAACAACTTCATCTTCCATCATGGCTACATGCGCAGCAGGACCACCAAATGCGATGCATCCTAATTTAAAAAATAGGAAAGCAACTTCTTTTAATTTTTGACTTTCAGACATGAAAGCGAAAATAATTAATTAAACCAAACTGCGTATCCTTGTCTTCGTAATTCTAAAGCCAAAGTTTCTTCCATCTTTAATGCTTTAACTCTTGAATTCATTGGGTCTATATGCTGAAATAAACTACCGCGTAAATAGGTGCCATATTTCTCAACGATATTAGCAGAAATCTTATACCCTTTTTTATTCTTGTAACCGGTTTTATGTTGTTCAAAACGTTCTTTGGGTGATTTGCTTGTCATACCAACGTATAGGCATTCCAACACGCCGTTAAATTGCGGATTCGCTTCTCGAAATTTTCTATTTTCTGTAAATACTTTTTTACGAAGTTCTATTACGTAGATGCTGTATTTGGGCATTTATTTAAAATTGATTAGTAATGAGAATTGATTACTATTTCAAAAATAACTTAATTAGGAACAATTAGAATTTCAACCCTTCTATTTTTAGATCTATTTTCATCAGAATCGTTTTTTACTAAGGGTTTAGATTCTCCCAGTCCTTTTTCCATCCATTTAAAAGTTCTTGCCGGAATTAATGTTTTTAATTCTATTGTTACACTTTTTGCTCGTGCAACGGATAGTTTTTTATTAAAGCTAGCATCACCAACATCATCTGTATGACCTTCAACAATAACATTTCCTTTCTTTAATACAGATATACTTTCGGCGAGTTCTTTTAGCGCTTCAATGCCTTCTGGTTTCAGTTCAGACTTTCCAGTTTCAAAAAGCACTTTGCTATCAAGCTTTAATCGCATAGCCGCACCTATTGCAGCAATGGCGTCAACATCGGCCCCAGGCAAGGCGCTTTTTTGTTTCAAATCCGTTAGACGTACAAAGTAAAATAAATCTCCAGATTGTACGAATTCTGCAATATCCACGTCAGATACGCCACCATCAATTTTACCAACTTTAATCCAAGTGATGCCGTCTTTAGAAATTTCAAGGTTTGTAGGTTCTACTTTACCTATCTCAAAAATGTATAAATCGGGTCCGTTTACATCAGTTAGTGCATTATCTGTGAATTGAATCGTAAGCGTGCCAGCTTTGCCAATGCTGTATTCACCAGTAATGGTCATTGCACCATTATCTTCAATAACATCTGGTGTGCCAATGACATTATTTAAATTCAAAACATTTAAATCTGGGTGGTAGGCATTTATTACTTTATCCGCAAAAGACAACCTACCTAGTGGTAAGTATACTGCTGCTCTAACTCTACTACTGAAAAAAGTTTCTCCTACATCTTCTCCGAAATATAGGTCTGGATTCAATTTTTTAAAATCTTCTTGCGCTACCTTCTCCTTCTTAATCATTTTTTTCAGAGTAGATTCACCTGATTTTATAAAACGCACTAATCTTTTTTTATAGTTAGCACTCGCCTTAATTCCCCCTGAATTATACGAATCAAGTCTACTTTTTATGTCATCAATAAATTCTTGAGCTTCTTTTTTGCTATGTAAATTTGTAGAATTATTAGATAATACTCTTAATCTGTAATTTTCATAAATACTTGCATAACGAACAAGATACTTGACATCTTTCTCACTTAATTTAGAGACTAAGCTGGTGCCAGACAAAGCATCTATTTTTTGTATTTTTTCTGGAGTTAAATCACGTTTTAATTCGTGGTGTAATACTAATATAGCCTCTTCTATTGAAACGCCTGTAGGTGTTTTTTTTGAAGTAAGTTGATCTAAAGTGATAGCACCTTTTAATGGAAATTTACTTTTAGGTTTACGTTTTTTATTGTTTTTTGCAACTTGCTTTATTAGCCTTTTGAGCGTATCAGCATTATTAAGTTGTTCTAGGTATTCCTCTTTGGGAATACCACTTAACTGGAATAATTTTTCAATTTCAGATTTTTCTGTAGATACAGTTGTAGCAGTTTTCTTATCTGAATCTTTATCTAAGATTTTATTAAAGTCGTTTATGGTTTCTTTTACCTTTTCTTGTTCTGTTTGAGAATCATGAGTGGTAGATTCCTTGCTTACCAGATTTTCTTTACAAGCATTTAGAATAAGAAGTGCGGCTAAAACTAAATAATGACTTTTCATAATAAAAATAAATATTGATTAGAAAAGAAACTAAAGTGAAACGATTAAACTTACATCTTTAAAAGTACCTACAACGCGAATAGTTTCATTGTTCTCTTTATTGGTTAGTACTGCATCAAATTCTCCAGAAATATTTTTGCCTTCAATCTCGCATTTAATTAATTTGATAGCATCGGTATTAGTGCCAAGTGAAGAGAAATACCCTGCTTTACTTGAAACTGTGACTTCTCCGAATTTGAAGTCGTTAGTGCTGAATGCAGCGTCAATATTTGTTGTGTAATCATCCAAAATTACATTGTCAGCATTTAAATCGTTATTATTAAATGTTATAAAAACACCTGTGTTATCCTCTAAGCCAATACTCGTTTTTAAACTTAATCCCTCTGCAAACTGATCATTATTGTTGAAGTTGAATTTATCATCTAAATAACCAGCTGCATCTTTTATAACTTGTTCTTCACCATCAATTTGTAAACTATAGGTTCCATTGGAACTAGTTTCATTGTTTTCTTTTTTACATGACATTACGGTTATAATAAAAATGATGCTCAGAATTACTGGTATTTTAGGATTCATATATTCTTTGAGTTTTGAATAATTATTTTTTTATTACAAGTTCTGCCTTTGTTACTTTAAGATTTGAATTGTTAGTAGCAGTTAGAATGGCACTTATACCATATTTGCCATCCTCTTCTATTTTGAGCTCTGTGTTTTTACCTAAAAAACTCCAATTGGTTTTACCCATTACTTCTGTTTTCGCTTCTCCAAGAGTTATATTCTTTTTAGTAGGGTCTATTTCAATTTTCTTAATTAGGGCACCATCTTTAAAGATTCCTACTTTAAATCTTAGCTCAGTAGCTCCTTCATAAGCAATGTCCATATCAGACCAAAACATAATCTCATCATCTTTTTTTAGTTCTAAAATAGTTCGGTCATTGAACATATTGTCTTTTCCCGTACTTACTTTGTTGATTTCGAGTCTTGCAATTTCTTCGCCTGTTAATGCACGACAGTTTGCTAAGAATAGGGGTAATGCAATTATTATAAATAGTTTCTTAAGCATATTAAAATTTTAGAGTTTCATATCCTTTAGTGTCTATGCTTAAATTCGATTCTCCGAAGAAAACACAGGTCATGATCATTGTTTGTGGTTTTCTTTCTGATGTGTCGGTCATTTCCATTTCCATCAGCCAGCCGTTCATATCCTTCATCCAGGCCTGGGTATTGTTTTTGTTTCTTTTGTCTTGCTTCATGCCGTAAAAGTTCTTAGGAAAACGAGCATTGACATCTTTGGTAATCCACATTGTACCATACATATCATCTCCAGTCATTTTATATTCTTGACAATTGTAATTCAGTATTTTTTTGCTTTTACCGGTGGCGGTAACTTTGGTGTTACTTTCGTTAGAAGCTTGTTCATAGGCACTAGCTGTAGCAAGAGACATTGCCATTCTAATTTTTTGACCATCATTTTCCATAAAAGTGAACATTGCTTCACGTTCAAAATCCATAACCATTAGGCTTTTATCTTTCATTCTTTTGTCATCGAGCATTGAGCTTAAATAGTTACCTGATTCAGATAAGAAATAACTCATCTTCATTGTTTCTCCTCCCGTTTTTATTTCCATATCAGCGCGATAGTTAAAAGTGTAATTCGTAGCCGGCTCTGCATCTGAGAATGAAGGCATACCTGATAAACTTTTATTTTTCTTTCTTTTTTTATTGAAAGTTGAATCGAATGCTTTGTTGGTTTCTTTGGTGGTTTTTTGTTCTGCTTTTCTTTCCACCGCCTTTTCAGCAGCCTTTTCGACTTTATTTCCTAGTTTTTTGAAGAACTGGGCATTGGCTGAAATTGTGAAACCTAATAGAAGTAAAAGAAATATCGTTGACTTTTTCATTTGGTAGGGTTTGATTTTTTTCAAGAATGTGATGTATTAATGTTTGTCTTAGAAAGCATGAAACATTGGAACAAAAAAGCGAATGCATTCGCCTTTAAAATGTTTTCACTAGAGAAACAAAATTAAATGAAAGGTCTTGGCTAAAAGGAAATCGAGCGTAGTGATTACTCGACTTGTTGCGTCATTTCGCGAATTGACCTTCTGTAAAACAAAGAAAATTAGACAGTTAGCCTAGATATGAGTTTGAAAGGAGTTTCTTGGTATTTGGTAACGAATGCTCGTTCAAAGCTTTTTTTGGACCCAAAACCGCATTCTTTCGCAATCTCTTCAATTTTATAGCTTCTGAATTTACTATCTGTTTGAATGCGTTTATGTGCATATTCGATTCGTAAATCATTAATAAAAGTAGAAAAAGACTTTTTGTATTTTTCGTTAATGAATTGACTTAAATATCTCTCAGAAGTTATTTGATTATCAGAACAAAAGGATTTTCTTGTAATATTTGGTGTTAAAAATAATTGCTTTGATTTCAACTCATCGATAGCACTTACTATTTTTCTAATTTCGCTATCACTAATAACGATCTTTTTACCTGGTCCTTTTTTCGGATTTTTAATTTTAAAATAGTAGTAAATTCCAATAGAGATTAGCAACAAAAGGATCGAACCGAAAATCAGATATTTTCTAGAGTTTTTAGTTTTAGCAATATCCAACTCACGGTTTTTTTCAACATCATATAGTTCTCTATATTTCTCTGCTGAAAAACTTAAAGAATCATTAATTGCTTCATTATAGATTTTATGATAGGCATTTGCTTTTTCTTGATCACCTAATTTCTCATAAACTTCAATTAGCTTATTTGCTGCAACCTTAACTTGTTCTGGATCTTTTGTTTCAATGGTTAAATTTAGAAATTCATCAAAATATGTAGTGGCCTCTATTAATGAATCTTGTTTTACCAAACAGTCGCCAACCATGGAATACGCGTAACTTTTTGCGTTTAAAAAGCTAGTGCTATCTCTAATTATTTTAAAATTTTGTTGTTTACAGAGCTCATAATTTTCATTAAAAAAATTATACTGCATTTCAACATGATTCTTTGTTGGGCTTTCTTCTTTTGTTAAACTTGTTATTTTATATGCTTCGGTAATTGATTTACCAGCCTTTGTAGAATCATTTAATTCTATATGGAGTTGTGATAGCAATAAATGTGTTTGAAGCGTCAAAGAAGGGTCTTCATTATATGCGATCACTAAATCAAAATACTCAACAGATTTTTTATAATCGGTAATAGCAGAATATATAGCGCCAATCATAAAATTGAAATTGACTCTTTGTTCTTCATCTTTTATGCTATCAAGAGAATTAAATGCTTGCTTTAATGCTGCGTTATAATCAGATTGCATAAATAGAACTTTTACCAATTGGTAATTAAGAGCATTCTTTTCTTGCTTATTATCTACTGCATCTAAACTAGTTTGAATATACGTTTTAGCTGAATCTAGTTTCGCTTGCGAGATATAATAATTTATCTTTTGCTGCACATCATCTTGACCAGCAATGGTATTAACTATTAAGCTAAGAAGAACTATAAGAACGAATCTGAGTTTGATCATCGAAAACAAAAATCGTGTTCCTGACTCAATTATCATAGTTTAAAGCTACTTTTTGTGTTGAAAGTTAATTAGTTTCGTCTACTGCAGATGCAATTCCGTTATATAAGGACAAACTATATAGATTTGTATTTACTTAATTAAGCTACCAACATCATTTAAAGAAATATCATTCTCGACGATATTACCATTTGGATCAACCAGAACATTGGTCGGGTAGGTTTTTATAGAAAGCTGTTCAATCGCATCTGATTTAATAAGCAGATAATCTTTTAAATCATTATCATTTCCAAATCTTGCCTTGATTTTTTCAGGAGTATCTGTAAAGAAAAGAAAAACCACTTTTAAATATTGAGGATATTGCTGTCCTAAAGAAGCTGTGAAAGGTTTTTGATCTAAGCATGGTTTACACCAAGTGCCTCCCACACTTAGTAGTACAAAGCGTTCACCATCAAATACCTTCGATAGGGTCAATTCTTCAAGATTTATGTTTTCAGCCTTAATATCTAACACGTTGGTTTGACTAAAAGCCGAAATAGTAAAAAAGATTAGTAAAAGAAAAAATAGTTGTTTCATAAATAACACAAATTACTTTTCCCATTCTGTGTGAAAAATTCCATCACGATCTACACGCTCATAAGTATGAGAACCAAAATAATCACGCTGCGCTTGTATTAAATTCAAAGGCAATCGACTTGAGGTATACGCATCAAAATATGTTAGCGAATTTGAAAGTCCTGGTACGGGTATTCCATTTTTTGCGGCGTATGAAACTAGATCACGAGCTGCAGCTACAGTACTTTGTACTTTTTCAATGAAAGAAGGAGAAAGTAATAAATTTGGAAGCAATGCATCCGCATTAAATGCTTCTGTAATATCTGCTAAAAGCCCAGCGCGAATAATACAGCCAGCTCTCCAAATTTTCGCTATTTCAGCAATTTCTAATTCGTAACCATATTCTTTAGAGGCATCCGCTAATTGATGCAATCCTTGCGCATAGGTAATGATGAAAGAGAAATACAATGCTTGCTCAGCTAGTTTTTCCAATGCAGCCTTGTCCATAATATGTTCAACCTTAGGTCGATCGTATAATTTATCAGCAGCAATGCGTTCGTCTTTTAAAGCAGATATCTCACGCATACTTACCGCAATATCAATAGATGGTACTGGAATGCCTAAATCCATTGCATTTTGGCTTGTCCATTTTCCTGTACCTTTTTGTTTGGCTTTGTCTAGTATTTTGTCAACTAATCGTCCTTCTCCTAATTCATCATCTTGAGCCAAAATTTCAGAAGTAATTTGAACTAAGAAGGACTGTAGTCTGCCAGAATTCCATTTTGAATAGGCTTCATGTAGCTCATCATTGGTATAATTACCACCTTTTTTCAGTAGATCGTATATTTCAGAAGTCAATTGCATTAGTCCATACTCAATGCCATTATGTACCATCTTAACATAATTTCCGGCAGATTTGGGCCCTAAATATGCTACACATGGTTCTCCTTTGTATTTAGCAGATACTGCTTCGAAAATTGGTTTTACATATTGGTAAGCTTCTCGATTTCCCCCGGGCATTATACTTGGCCCTAGGCGAGCGCCTTTGGCTCCTCCAGAGACTCCTGCACCGAAAAAATGAATTCCTTTTTCAGCTAAATAAGCATCCCGACGGTCGGTATCTGTGAAGAATGAATTTCCTCCATCTATAATAATATCGCCTTCATCTAAAAGGGGAAGCAAGCTCTCAATAACTGCATCTACTATTTTACCTGCAGGAACTAGCAACATAATTTTTCTTGGTGTAGACAATGCAGCAACAAAAGTTTTGGCATCTGTAGAAGCATTTACTTTATCGGTATCACCACCTTCTTGTATAAGTGCGTTTACTTTTTCAGTATCTAAATCATTGCCAAATGCTGAAAATCCGTTATCGGCTACATTTAAAATAAAGTTACGCCCCATGACGCCTAAACCTACCAACCCAAAATCATATGTATTTTTCATTTTTTGTTTTTTATTTCCGCAACAGTAATACACTTAAATATATTGAAATTTAAGCTTTTAGCATCTTCCGAATTTGAAAGGAACAATGTCTATTAGCTTAGGATAAAAGCTTTCACAATTTTACGAAAGATTAAAGATATAGCGGTTTTAACAGATGTCTTCAAAAATATATTAAAATATTTAGTTTTAGTGCTAATCTAACTTGGAAACTCCGATAGGATAGTTATATTTAAAACCTTAGAAAACCCTACCAATTTATATGACGAAAACAGAAAATCAAATGCTCATTATTTTTGGAGCATCTGGCGATTTAACCGCTAGAAAACTAGTACCTGCTTTATTTCGACTATTTCAAGAGAATCAATTGCCTAAGAATTTTGTAGTGCTAGGGGTTAGTCGCAGCTACATGACAGATGATGAATTTCGAAAAAAGGTAGTTAGTGGCAATGAATATTTAAAGGGCAATCATTCTGTTGATGACGCATTAGTATCTGAATTTGCTAAAAAGTTTTTTTATGAAGATGTTGGTACCGAGTACGATACAGACTATAAAGATCTTGAAGAACGCATTACGACATTAAATGCGAAGTATAAAACAGGAGAGAATTATATGTATTACCTCTCTACACCACCCAGTTTATATGAAGCAATTGCTAAGAATTTGTATGGGCAGCAACTCAATAGATCTAGAGGTGTTGGTTTTAAGCGAATCATCGTAGAAAAACCATTTGGCTATGATTTAGAAAGTGCAAAGCAACTAAACAAAGGACTTCAGCGCTATTTTAAAGAATCACAAATTTATCGTATAGATCATTATTTAGGTAAAGAGACGGTACAAAATTTACTGGTAACTCGTTTTGCGAACAGTATTTTTGAACCCTTATGGAATAGAAATTATATTGATCGCGTTGAAATTACCAATGCAGAAAGTGGGGGAGTAGGTCTTCGTGGAGGTTATTATGACGGATCAGGAGCTTTACGTGATATGTTTCAAAACCATTTGTTGCAAATAGTTTCTTTAATTGTCATGGAGCCGCCAATTGATGCAAACGCGCAAGAGATTCGGAATGAAAAAGTAAAAGCATTACGTTCGCTTCGAATCATGTATGATGAAAAAACATTGTCTGAACATACGATCAGAGCACAATATGTTAGTTCAAAAATAGATGGTAAAGTTGTAAATGGATATAGAGAAGAGGAGGGAGTAAACCCTGAATCAACTACTGAAACGTATGCAGCAATAAAGTTTTTTGTTGATAATTGGCGTTGGAAAGATGTGCCTTTTTATGTTCGAACAGCCAAACGGATGCCGACAAAAGTTACTGAAGTTGTAATACACTTTAAAGCACCGCACCACCAGATTTTTAAAGATGCTGGAATGTTTAACAAGGATAATAAACTCATTATTCGAATTCAGCCAGACGAAGGTATTTTGATCAAATTTGGTGTGAAAGTACCAGGGCAAGGGTTTAAAGTAGAACGTGCAAATTTAGATTTTTACTATTCAAGTTTAGTAGATACCAGTATAATGGAAGCCTATGAACGTTTACTACTTGATGCTATGCAAGGTGATGCAACACTTTATGCGCGGGCTGATGAAGTAGAGGCGGCATGGGAGTTTGTTGACCCTATTCTGAAATATTGGAAGAACGGTAAAGATGTACGTGTATATGGATATTCTGCAGGTGCATGGGGTCCTGAAAATGCTGATGCTTTAATTGCAGGTGATGGCTTATGGCGGAACCCTGGTCCAAATTTGGCCGATGACCCTGGTTTCTGTGTCATTTATTAGAAAGACAAAAACAAGTAATTAAAGATATTTAGATTTAAAATTTGTCCCCAATGAAATTAAAAGTAGCTCAAACAAAACAAGAAGTAGCTTTGAATTTTTCACGCTATTTGGCAATATTAATTGCTGCAAGAGAAGAAGTGCATATCGCGTTATCAGGCGGTAGCACTCCTAAAATAGTATTTGAGGAACTAGCGGCTAACTTTCAAGAAGATATCGATTGGAAAGCTGTTCACTTGTATTGGGGCGATGAACGTTGTGTAGATCCGACTGATGATGATAGTAATTATAAAATGACTGTTGAATATTTGATTTCTAAGATTGAAATTCCAAAAGAGAACATTCACCGTATTAAAGGAGAAAATGAACCTGATTATGAAGCTAAACGTTATGCCGAGCTTTTAGATGATAATTTACCAAAATCAGATGGTGGAGTGCCAAGTTTTGATTTGGTGATTTTAGGAATGGGTGATGACGGACATACTGCATCTATTTTTCCACACGAGATAGATCTTTGGCATTCAGACAAGTTATGTGAGGTAGCTGTTCACCCAGACTCAGGCCAACAAAGAGTTTCAATAACTGGCAAGGTGATTAACCATGCTCAAATAGTCACTTTTTTAGTAACGGGTGAAAACAAAGTAGATAAAGTAGATGAGATCATAAACAAAAAGGGAGATTTTGAAAAATACCCTGCAAGTCTAGTTGCTCCAAATTCAGGTAATTTAATTTGGTTTTTAGATGCTGCGGCTGCAGCGAAAATTACTTGAGTTCAATCTTGATATTTTCCTTTGCTAAAACGGCTAAATATTCCTTAGAATCAAAGTTGTTTTCATCAAACTTGGTATCGCGCTTAAAAGCTGCTTCTTTGCGATACTTACTTCTCGCGAATCGTCTAATACCCTGTTCATCTTGAACAAGCAATCCAGGAACTGGGGTGCTTTTTCCATCTTCATCTTTGGCAACCATGGTAAAGTATGAAGAATTACAATGTCTTTTTTTTCCGGTGGTAATATCTTGCGATTCGACGCGAACCCCAACAACCATAGAGGTCTTTCCGGTATAATTAATAGCTGCTTTTAAAGTAAGTAATTCACCAACTTCAACGGCACTAAGAAAATCAACACGATTTACCGATGCCGTTACACAGTACTTTCGACTGTGTTTTGAAGAACATGCAAATGCAATTTGATCCATTAGGCTTAAAATATGACCACCATGAATCTTACCTCCAAAATTTGAATGGGAGGGAAGCATTAATTCTGTTATTGACAATCTTGACTCTCGGGCAGTTTTGAATTCTTTCATATAAATACACTAACTGTTACATACACTTATTAAACGCCTATTATGAGATCAGTTTCTAACGTGCGGTGATTGTTCTTTGGTAACTTTGGTGATAAAGTATTTGGTATCACCCAACCAGAAGAAAGTAGCATATCGTTCTACATAATCTAGCTTTACGTACTGACCTTGATAATCACGTAAATTATCAATGACCTTCTGATCTTTATCCAAAACAGAAAAAGTAAATATTTGGGCGCCAGAAATACCTTGACTTATTTCACCTTCCCATGTTTTTACAATCACACCCTTGTTACTGAATTTTATCAATTCACCTGAACGGGTACCTTCGCTATAGGTTACAAAATATATAAATGCATAATACAAAAGTGAAACCGCTATGATTCCAAATACGCCTAATCCTAATACTTTCTTCATAATTCTAATTTAGGTTCTTCAAAGTCATCTTCTTGTGCTCTTCTTAAAATCGGCTCAGGAATAGATTTTTTTGCTTTGGCTCCCATTTTCTTTAGTTTCTCAATACTAGTAATGATATTACCACGGCCATCTACTAATTTATTCATAGCGCCTTTGTATTCTCCTTTAGCGTCGTCTAACCTTTTACCAACTTTGGTAAGGTCGCCAACAAAGCCTTCAAATTTATCATAAAGTGCCCCTGCTTGACGTGCAATTTCAATGGCATTTCTTTGCTGCTTTTCGTTATTCCACATACTGTCTATCGTACGTAATGTCGCTAGTAAGGTAGATGGAGTAACAATTACGATATTTTGCTCAAAAGCCTTGTTGTACAGCGAGTTATCATTATTTATAGCAATAGCAAATGCAGGTTCAATAGGAATAAAAAGCAATACAAAATCAGGACTTTCCATTTCATACAAGTCTTCATACTTTTTTGCTGATAATTGATCTACATGTCTTCGTAGCGAATTGATATGATCTTTTAAATGTTTAGCTTGTTGTTCTTCGTCTTCAGCATTAACATAACGTTCATAGTCCGTTAAAGAAACCTTTGAATCGACGATCATTTTCTTATCGTCAGGAAGGTTAATAATCACATCAGGTAGTACTCTAGAACCATCGTCTAATGTAAAACTTTGCTGCACCGTGTATTCCCTATCTTTTTCTAATCCAGATTTTTCTAGAACACGCTCTAGCACTAATTCTCCCCAATTACCTTGCATCTTACTATCACCTTTTAGTGCCTTGGTAAGATTCTCTGCTTCTTGTGTGATTTTAAGGTTTTGCGTTTGAAGATTTATTAATTGCTCCTTTAATGCAGAGTGAATACTAATATTCTCTTTTTGACTTTCCTCTACCTTTTTTTCAAACAATTGTATTTTCTCGTTTAACGGTGTGAGAATATCTTTAATATTCTTCTCGTTACGCTCGGTAAATTTTAAGCTTTTCTCTTCTAGTATTTTGTTGGCGAGATTTTCAAATTCTTTGGTAAATTTCTCTTGCAGTTTTTCTACTTCCTCTTTTTGCTCTCTGTTCTTCAGTTGAAGGTTTTCCATATCGGCTTCATACCTCACAATTTGGTTACCTAACTGTTCTTTTTCAGTTTGTAAATGTGTTTTATGTTCTTCAGCATCTCTTAATCTTTGTTCAACAACAGTAAAGTTATTAGACAATTGTTGTTGCCGCTCTTCAAGGGCGCTTTGGCTTGATTTGGTTTTTAAATTTTGTATGTAATTACCTAGAAAATAGCCAATTGCAAGGCATACTAAACCAACTAAAAGATATATTAAATATTCGTTCATTATCGTACTAAAGTGTTCGAAGTAAAGATACACGATTGACTCACAAAAAGAAATAAGCGATGAATTTACTTTTCAATTCTAAAGGAACCAGTCTTCGCGTCAAAAGTTACGGTATCCGCAGGAAAAAGAGAATCAAAAGCCTTTTGTTCTATTAGATAATTTGGCGTTCCGAAGGTGTTATTAGTGCCATTTAATAGCAGCATAGTATCGCAAAGTTGAATCACCATTTCAATTTCATGACTGGTAAACAGAATGGTTTTCTTAGTTTGTTTAGCAATCTTTTGAAGTAATTTGAAAATTTGAACTTTATGATATAAATCAAGATGCGTGGTAGGCTCGTCTAATAATATAATAGAAGTGTCTTGTGCCAAAGCACGAGCAATCATTACTCGTTGCAATTGACCGTCACTAAGTTCGTAACACTTTTTGTTTTTTAATTCTCCAAGTTCAAGTAACTGAAGCGATTCACTAATTTTAGATATATCATCTTTTGATAATTTCCCAATCCAATTGGTGTATGGTTGTCTTCCAAGTGTGATTAATTCTAAAACTGTCATGTTCTTAGAAGCGATAGTTTCGGTTAAAACCACACTCAATGTTGATGCTAAATCTTTGGAAGTATATTTTTCTAAGGGCTTCCCATTCAAATCAATACTTCCTGATAATTTAGGTTGAACTTGAGCGAGAGTTCTAAGTAGCGTAGACTTTCCAATTCCGTTGATACCAACAATCCCAATCAATTCTCCTTTATGAGCTTCAAAATTGATTGCGGAGGCTATCTCGGAGTTTTTATATCCAACGGATAAATCTTTAACAGAAAGGGCGGTATGTTTTTCTATCGAACTCAAAATAACATTCTTTTTTTACGAACTAACAACCAAATCACTACGGGAGCACCAATAATGCTGGTAACCGCATTTATTGGAAGCACATTTGCAGAATTGGGAAGCTGTGCTACTATATCACAAAGTAACATTATAATGGCCCCATAAATCAATACTGCTGGTACCAGAATTTTATGATCAGTAGTATCAAAAATTTGTCGCGTTAAATGCGGAACTGCGAGACCTATAAAAGCTATTGGCCCTGCAAAGGCTGTAATGCTTCCTGCTAATAATCCGGTTGCAATGATTACTAAATATCTTAATTTTTTGAGATTAACACCAAGGCTTTTGGCATAGTTTTCTCCCAGTAACAATCCATTTAATCCCTTAATAGCAAAAACACTTAAAATGATTCCTATACAAACAATAAGAGAGAGTAGTCCTAATTGTGACCATGATAAATTACCGAGGCTGCCAAAGGACCAATAGATGAATTGTTGTAGTTTTTCGGAAGTTGTAAAATAGGAGAGGACGCTAACCACGGCTGCAGTAATACTGCCGAACATGAGCCCGATAATTAATAAGGCCATCGTATCTTTTACTTTTGCTGCTACTGACATTACCAAAAGTAGAACGGCAAAACTACCTATACTGGCAGCAATGGCTAAAGAAACATTGTTTAGTAATTGAAAGGCTGAGAATCCAGAAAAAAGGGATGCACCCATTATTAATATTGCCGCGCCTAAACTTGCCCCCGAACTTATACCTAAAACAAAAGGACCAGCCAATGGATTTCTAAATAAGGTTTGCATTAATAATCCGCTAAGAGCTAAGCCTGCTCCAACAAGTATTGCGGTAAAAGCTTTAGGTATGCGATAGTCCCATATAATATAATCCCAAGAAGTATTTGAAGTGGTTCCATCAAAAATAGCATTTAAAGTGTCTAAAAAAGGAATCTCTACAGAGCCTAAACTAATATTCACTAAGACCGTAAGCATTAGGGCTATCAATAGAATTACAAAAGAAATTCGATATTTTGATGTGCTTTCCAAATTAATTTAAAGGTTTAAAAAAGAATGGTTGATGCTTTGGCAGTAATTCTGGATGTAGAATATGAATAAGATCTTTTAGTACTAGGTCTGGTCGCTGCGGTGCTAACTCATAATATAATAATCCGCCTGTTGCTCCTTTGGTATTGGCAAAAGTGAAGACTTGTTTGTTTTTGAAAGCATCGAATTGGGCATAATGTTCACTAGTTTCCTGCATATTTTGATAATCAATGAATTGTGCTGGTCCGATCCAAAAATCAGCTTGTTGCCCTTTTTCTAAAACCTTTTCCCAACTTAATGAAAGGCTTCCTGTTTCTGAAGTGTTCTTCCATAAATAATGAGCATTAGCATCTTGAAGGAATTGAGCAGCCCAGCTTTTCCCTCCTGGTAAATACCATACATCTTTGTACATAGCACCAGAAATTACTGTTGGTCTTGTATTGGCAGTTTTTGCTAAGTCTTTTGCTTCGTCATAAGACCTTTGAATATTAGAAAAAATGCTATCAGCTAACCCTTCCTTTTGAAAAAACGGAGCAAAAAATTTAATCCATTCTGCTTTTCCAAGAGGTGTTTCTTCCGTCCAATCGCCATTATAAACAACGGGTATGTTGGCACGTTTAATAGTTTCGTAAATGCTATTCTCATTGCTTATTCCAAAGCCAACAACTACTTCAGGATTCAATTCGATGAGCATTTCAGTATTAATTGATTCATTATTACCAAGTTCTTTAATTGAGCCTGAGTCGATGCGCCTTCTGGTTTTTTCTGAAGAAACGTATTTAGTGTCTGGAAAACCAACCAATTTATCTAAAACCTTTAATGCCTCTAGAGCAGGTATGTGTGTTGTAGAGGTAACAACCAACCGTTCTACAGGAACCGATACAATAGCGTCATAAGCATCTTTGTTTAAGGTGATTGTAGCTTGCTTGTCTTTTGGAACCAAGGCATAGGTGAATGCAGATTCTGCATTTGGCCATGGTGATGTGATTTTTAATATGGTAACACCTGAACCTAATTTTTCAATAGCAAAACCTTTAGCATAGTTGACAGCTTGTATTAAAGGCTTTTCTACAGGTAGCGTTTCTTTCTTCTCGCTCTTACATGAAACTATTGAGAGGATAAAAAGAATAAATATAACTTTAGGAATACGAAATGTTATTGTCATTTTTCAAAAGTATATTATTTAATCTTTACAGTAAAAGATTAAACAAAATGTTTATTTTCGCCATGAATTTAGGTTTTCGTTGCATTTAATGTGTGATGAGATTAAAAGGGAATCTGGTGAAAATCTAGAACTGTTCCCGCAACTGTAAGTTTATGCCAAGTATTTTGGCACTCAAATATTGAGAGGTTATTTTCTTCAAAACCACTATCGAAAGACGGGAAGGTAAAATAACTTAAAACAAGTCAGGAGACCTGCCAAATTCAGAACCAAAATCGATAGACTTTCGGGTAAAAGGTCTTTTGTGGTATGAAGAATGTAATCTATTATTTATTCACGCTATTAGCGATGAACTCTGTTTTTGGGCAACGTGACTCTGTCATTGTATTGCAAGAAGTAGTGCTATCTGATAGTAAGCTACAACAGTTTTCAGACGGTATAAAAGTTAGGGTGTTAGATGATACCGAATTGCAGCGCAATAAGGGCATGTTAACGAATAATTTACAATTCAATACGCCTATATATTTTAAAGAGAATGGCTATGGAATGGTTTCTTCCGCTTCTTTTCGAGGCACTTCTGCGCAGCAAACAGCGGTAGTTTGGAATGGAATAAATATCAATTCGCAACTTACTGGGCAAACCGATTTTAATACGATAATGGCTCAAAACCTGAATGAGATTACGGTTCGAAGTGGGGGAGGAAGTACGCAGTATGGTACGGGAGCCATTGGCGGAAGTATTCATGTGAATCAAAACCTTTTGTTTGATCAGCCATTGGTAAACCAGTTACAGTTTGGGTATGGTAGTTTCGATACCAGTAGTTTATTTTATAATGCTGGTTGGGGAACTGAAAAGTCTTCGATAAATATTGGTATAGGACATTTAAGTTCGTCGAACGATTATAAATATTTAGATACAAATCGAAGAAATGAGAATGGAGCTTTCGCAAACCAGAATGTTGATATAGCATTTGGAACCTTGCTTTCGGCTGCTAATCTCCTTAAGTTTTATCATAATACATTTATCGGTGATCGTGATTTTTCAGGAACATTAACCGCGCCTTCGAACGATAATTATCAAGATTTGAACACCCGTTCTTTACTAGAATGGACCCATTTTAAAACAAATAAAGTACAACGCGTAAAGGCGGCTTATTTAACGGAGCGCTATCGATATTATGCCAACAAGGAACGTGATGAATTTAGTTTTGGAAAATCAGGAAGCGTCTTACTAAACTATGATTATTTATATCGCCATAAAAATTGGAAATTCAATGGAGTTGTTGAAGCGAACAATGTAAATGCAGCTGGGTCATCCATTCGTGATGAAGACAGAAATCGTTTGGCAGGTATCCTATTAATTTCTCATACGCCTTCTGATGCCTTTAGTTATGGAATTGATGTAAGAAAAGACTGGGTGAGTGATTTTGAGAGCCCTTTTGTTTTTTCTATGGATATGAAATACAACATTACCGAAACCTATACAGTCTACCTGAACGCTTCAAAAAATTATCGAATTCCCACTTTCAATGATTTGTATTGGGAAGGAGCTGGCTCGGCAGGAAACCTTGAATTGCTTCCGGAAACCTCTTTACAGACTGAAATTGGGCAAACAATAAAAACTAAAGATTACAGCTTATCCTTAAATGCATTTTATATCGCTACAAGTGATTTAATTCAATGGCGACCTGATATATCAGGTAATTGGTCACCGATAAACATAAAAGATGTCACTCAATACGGGCTTGAATTCGAAACAGATATTCGTAAAGAAATAGGAGAGCATTACTTAACGTGGAAAAACAGCTATGCTTTTACCAAGGCAATAGATAATGAAAGTACGAAACAATTGATTTATGTACCGTTTCATAAAGTCACTTCTAATCTGGCTTATAGCTATAAAAAATGGAGCTCTTTTATTCAAGGACTCTATAATGGAGAAGTCTTTACTACTACAGATAACAATCAAAACTTGCAGGATTACTTCGTCTTAAATGCAGGTTTGAATTACAGTTTTCCAAAGAAATGGGGAATTGCAATAGAAACCCAAATTGCGATAAATAACATTTTAAACGAGAATTATCAAAATGTGGCATTTAGACCAATGCCCAATAGAAATATTCACCTTAACCTTAATTTTAAATTTTAAAGAATGAACATTAAACATGTAGTATCAATACTTGCAATCGGGCTTGTAATCACATCTTGTGAAAATGATGATAATTCGCCAGTACTGCCTTCTGGAGATTACGTTGACGGGATTTTAATTTCCAATGAAGGACCTTTTAGTAATGGAACAGGAACTGTATCTTTTATTTCTAACGATTTAGAGACTGTTGAAAGTGCTATTTACAATCAAGTAAATACTGAAGATTTAGGAAATATCGTTCAATCGATTGGGTTTACTGATGATAAAGCTTTTATAGTGGCTAATAATTCAAATACAATTGCCGTAGTAGATCGATTTACATTTAAAAAAGAAGCAGTTATTTCGACAGGGTTAAACAATCCGAGATATTTTATTTCAGTAAATGGAAAGGGTTATGTCACTAATTGGGGAGACTCTGCTGATGAAACCGATGATTATGTTGCCATAATTAATTTAACCACAAATGTAGTTGAAGGTACAATACCAGTTGATTTCGGTCCGGAAGAAATTATAAACCGTGCAAATACTATTTATGTAGCACATCAGGGTGGTTTTGGTCAGAACAATAAAATTTCTGTAATTGATTCTGGTACTAATGAGGTTTCTACAACCATAACCGTGGGTGACGTGCCAAAGGCAATTCAATTGGACGGTTCTAATACATTATGGGTATTGTCAGCAGGAAAGCCTTCTTTTACAGGAGAAGAGACAGCTGGTTCTTTATCAAAGATTAATACAACAACAAACGAGGTAGAAACTACCTTTGACTTTACAACTACTGAACATCCAAACCATTTAGGATATGATGGCACAAACCTATACTATACTTTAGACGGAGCTGTTTACAGTATGTCTGCGTCTGCAACAGAACTTCCTACAGCGAAAGCTTTTGATGGAGTAGGTACTTACGCAATGACTGTAGAAGATGGTAGATTATATACCACCGATGCTAAAGATTTTGCTAGTGATGGTAGCCTTAGCATTTATGATATAAATACCAAAGCAGAGATCAAAACTATTGCAGTTGGTATTATCCCTGGCGGGATATACTTTAACTAGTATTCGTAAAAATTGAGAATAAAAAAAGGCTTGGTAAAACCAAGCCTTTTTTTATTATACTTTGTCTATCTTATTTCATAGCAGGTAATTCTGTAATGAACATATTATCTTTCAATGGCTTGAACATTTTTGAATTGGTCATCATTCGAGCAGGTGTTTTAACAGTAAAATCTCTTTTGCCAGTAGCTCCTGTTATTTGTTCTATTGCTTTAGCTAATAAAGGCTCATTTTGATCACCTAGAACACCCAAATTTTCTAAATCTTCTTCCAAAACGATATCTGGTACTAATCCGGCTGTATAATCAGAGAAGCCATCTGCGTTTTCGTTTCTTCCAATTAATGGCTGTATAGCCCAATTATTGCCTTGTTTGATTTGATTTTTTCTTTCAGCGTTGTAGACATATGGTCCAAAATTACTCTCACGATCATCTACCATGGTGACTGAAAACTCGTTTTTACCTCGAGTGGTTTCACCAATTTGAACAACATCTAGATAAGGCGCTAAGCCGTTAATTACCAATTCACTTGCTGATGCTGATCCGTTCGTTGTTATGATATAGACTTTGCTTAAGTTTAAAGTATTTATTGCTGTTCCAGCTCCAGTTTTATCTGCGAAAAAACGTCGTGTTTCAGAGTTATTATCGTCTAAAAGTTTTTGATATTTATCATTATATCTAGCTTTTAAAAACACGTCATTGGTGTTAGTGCCATATATCATACTTGATATGAACGTGGAAGTTCTAACAGAACCACCTGGGTTGTATCTAAAATCAACTACTAAATCAGTTACTCCACCTGATTTAAATCGCCCAAAAGCTTCATTCAATTGCTCATCATATTCATTGGTGAAACTGTTATATACTATATATCCGATTTTCTTACCATTTATTTCAAAGATTTTATCTAAAAATACCGGGTTTTCAGCAAGTCCTTCTTGTTTGGTCAAAATAACTTCTTTATCATTAGGAGTAATTTCTCCATCAACAAAACTTGCCATGTTTAAGGTATAAGTGTCCGAATCACCAAATAGTAAGCCTCGATAATTTGTAAGATTTAATGCTTGACCATTAACTCCCGTGAAAATTTCACCTCTTTGAATGTCCTTACTAGAAGCATCAGAACCAGTTATAATATATTGAACATAGCCAAATATATCATCACTATCAGAAAAGCGAACTAAGCCAAATTCTAGCCCATTACTTTTTGAGATACCTGATAGTTGATTGGTTAACTCAACATAGTTATCAGATAAGAAGCTAAACCTATCATCAGCAAATCGCAATTGATTATTGAAAAAATCTTCAGGATCTTCTTCTAAAAGTAAAAATTCAGTATATGCTTTTGATCCCTCGTCAGTATTTGCAAACTTGTCATCTGCTAGATTAGGCATGTCGGCTTGCCAAAAATACCAGAAATTCATTGCTTTCCACATGAAATCTTGAACAGCAACTCCAGCACTAGGGTCAGGGTTAACCGTTCCTGGCGCTTTTATACTATCATCATTTTTACTACATGATGCTATTATTAAAAGTAGCAGTAAACTAAATGTCTTTCTCATTAGAGCTCTTTTAGAGTATGTATTAATTAACTTTAAAAAGGGTCTATTTATTGTTTGTCCTTAGTTACTGATGGTTTGATTAATCCATCCATTAACATGGTATTATTCGTCACTTTCATTACCGCTGAACTAGAAATCAAATCAACAGGAAAGATGGGCTCGAAGTTCGTTTTTCCAGTACTACCAGAAATAACACTTAAGGTTAAGGCTAATAGTGGCTCAATAGGGTCACCCAGGTTATTCAAATTCGTTATATCTTCTTGCAACACATGATCGGGTATTAAACCACCTGTGTAATCAGAGAAGCCGTCTGCATTTTCGTTTCTCCCTAAAAGAGGTTGAATTGCCCATTGATTATCTGGGTTTATGTTCGCTTCACGATCTGCATTATAAATAAAGCCATTATCACGATCGTCAACAAATGTTACCGAGAACTCATTCTTGCCAACTGTTGTAGTGCCAACATGAACAACATCGACATAAGGTTCTAAGCCATTCATTACTAGTTCGCTAGCAGAAGCAGAAGAACCTGTAGCTATAACATATACTCTAGATAGATCAAGCGCATTAATTGGTGTATCGTTTAAAGTAGTGCTAAAAAAGTTATCTTCTCCATCACCAGGATTAAAGGATGATTGAATTTTATCATTATATCTTGCTTTTAAGAAAAGTTCATCGGTCTTAGTTCCATAAACCGAACTAGCAATTTGAATTGCTGATGAAACACGACCACCACCATTATATCTAAAATCTAAAATAAGTTCAGTAACACCAGCAGTTTTGAATTCTCCAAAAGCGTCATTTAACTGTTCATCATAAGTAGCTATGAAAGAATTATATAATAAATAACCAATTTTAATACCGTCTCGTTCGATAACCTTACTTATTAGGATTGGATTTTCACTAAGACCTTCTTGTTTTGTTAAAGATAATTCTCTTCCGTTTGGTGAAATAGTATTGTTCTCTATCGTTGCAAAATTCATGATGTAGGTATCTATATCACCAAAAAGCAAGTCCTGGTAATTATCAAGATTTAAACTAGTACCATTAATACCTGTAAAGATATCTCCTCTTTTTACGTCTTTACCATCTGCATCTGAACCAGGTACAATATAACGTACATAGCCAAAAATATTATTTCCGCTATATAAAGACAAACCAAATTCTACACCATCACTTTTCGACACTCCTGAGAATCCTTGAACTAAATCTCTATAGTCTTCGCTTAAAAAACTAAAACGGTCTACAGCAGCAGCTTCTCCAACTACATTAATGTGATTGTTACATATGTCAAAGAAAAAATCAGAGGGGTTATCCTTAGCAGACAAAAAATCTACAAAATCAGCTTCCGCTAAATCTAATTTAGAATCTGCTAAATCTGGCACATCACTTTGCCAAAAATAGTAGGCATTCATAGCTTGCCACATAAAAAGTTGAACTGGGTAGTCAGCAAGTGTCTCTACTACCGGGTCTTCTACCACAGGATCTTCTACAGGATCTTCAGTAGCAACTACTGGGGTAACACCATCATCATCATTCTTTTTACAATTCACTAAAACAAGTCCTATTGCGAGGAACAATACAAAGTACTTTTTCATTTTTATTTTTTTTTAAGGTTCTAACTTTAAGTCGGCACTAGAATGAAACATTACATATTAGTATGGCTCATACTATGTGCTAACAACTCATTTTGCAAAAACCCTACCATAATTTGAATTTGAATTAAATTTGAAATATATTTTTTCAAATAGGGACAACTTGGTTTTTGCAGTCCCCTAAAATAGGGACATTAGAACTAATATGAAACTAATTGTAACAAAATTCGTTATACTTCGTCTTCCTTATGTAAACGGATAAGAATAGCTTGCAATCAACAACCAACTAATGCAGCAGACAGAATTTTTAAATGTGGTATTACCTTTTAAAGACAAGCTCTTTAGGCTAGCAAAACGTTTGCTTGTCTCTAGAGAGGAGGCTGAAGATGCAACCCAAGAGATTCTTATGAAGTTATGGTCGAAAAAGCAATCGATGGAGCAGTATAAGAATGTAGAAGCTTTTGCGATGACAATGACTAAGAATTTTTGTTTAGATCGATTAAAATCGAAGCAGGCAGGTAATTTAAAATTGGTTCATAGTAATTATCAAGAAAAGGGAAGCGAGTTACAAACGCAGATAGAAGCAAAAGATAGTGTAAGCTTAGTAGAAAAGATCATGGAAGAACTACCTGAGCAACAAAAAATGGTATTGCAGTTGCGTGATATTGAAGAATATAATAACGACGAGATAAGTGAAATGTTAAACATGCAGCCAACTGCAGTTAGAGTAGCTTTATCTAGGGCAAGAAAAACAGTAAGAGAAAAATTAGTACAAAAACATAGTTATGGCATTGGATAATATCGAAAAATTATTAGAAAAGTATTTTGAGGCTACAACGACTGTCGCTGAAGAAGAAACGCTTAAAGCATATTTCTCACAAGAAGAAGTGGCTAAGCATTTAGTACAGTACGCACCAATGTTTCAATATTTTGCTGAAGCTAAGAAAGAGCAGTTTACTAAAGAAATGCCGCTCGTAACTCTTGCGGATAATACAACAAAACGAAAGTTCAATTATAAGTGGCTTTCCGTTGCGGCAGTAACTTTATTAATGTTTGGCATCTATTTTGGTAATGACTATAGAGTAAAAGCAGAGGAAGAGCGTATTGCAACTGAATTTGCATATCAAGAAACTAAAAAGGCATTAGACCTTTTAGCCACAAATTTCAGTAAGGGTACAGATAAAGTAGCGTATCTCAATCAGTTTGAAGAAACAAAAAGAAAAATATACAACGAATAGTAAATAAGTAAACATTAAATTAATATATAATAAAATGAAAAAGTTCCTAATAATAGTAGTGATGGCATTATTGCCAATAATGGGTATCTCTCAATCAATCTTCGACAAGTATGAAGATTTGGATGAAGTAACTGCTGTAGTCGTAAATAAAAGCATGTTCAACCTTTTAAGTAGAATGGATGTTGATTTAGACGATCCAGAAGCTGAAGAATATATGAGCATGGCGAAAAGTTTAACTGGGTTAAAGGTATTTACAACTGAAGACGCAAAGGTTTCTGGTGACATGAAAGCAACTGTTACTAAATACTTGAAGTCTGAAAAGATGGAAGAGTTAATGCGCATAAAAGACAAAGATGCCAATGTTAAGTTTTACATCAGAAATGGTAAAGATGAAGATCATGTGAGCGAATTGTTAATGTTCGTTACGGGTATGAAAAACATTGATGTTGAGGTAAACGGGCGAAAGTTTGAAACGGTTCTATTATCGTTAACAGGTGACATCGACTTGAATAAGATAGGTGCGCTTACAAAAAAAATGAACTTACCTGAAGAATTGAATAAAGCAGGTAAGAAAGACAATTAGCAAACAGTAATATTTCATCATCAATCAATTAGTAATCAATCCCAAAACCCCAAAAGTGGGAAGGGAGCAAAACAAACAGTCATGAGAAAACAAATTTTAGTAGTAGCAATCGCAATTTTACCGGTATTCGGTTTTTCACAGTCTATCTTCGATCGATATGAAGATATGGACAATGTAGGTACCGTAATAGTCAATAAAGGAATGATCGACTTAGTTTCCAAAATTGGCAGTATGTCAGATGATCCAGAAGCAGAAGAATTTGCGGAAGTAGCAAAAGGCATTAACGGAATTAAAGTATTTATTACGGAAGACAAGGGTGTCGCTTCAGATATGTCAGCCACGGTCAAAAAATATTTAAAGTCTTCGTCGATGGAAGAATTGATGCGGGTTAAAGACAAAGATGTTAATGTGAAATTTTACATTAAGTCTGGCAAAGATGAAGATCATGTTAGAGAATTATTAATGTTCGTCTCTGGAATGAAGAATATTGATGTCGATGTAAACGGTCGAAAATTTGAAACCGTTTTAGTTTCAATGACTGGTGATATCGATTTAAATAAGATTGGTGCGATAACCAATAAAATGAATTTGCCTGAAGAAATGAAAAAGGCAAAGCGAGATAATAAGAACTAATAAACTAAATAGTAGGCATTAAAGTAACACAGTATAATTTTATACGATGTAACTTTAATGCCTATTGTTATTTATATAAAAACAAATGAAATGAAAAAAGTATATCAAATAATATCAATACTCTTAGTAGTGGCAATTTCTTCTTGTGCTTCAGAACAAAGCCTGCAAGAATATTTTGTAGATAGTGCTGAGAACCCTAGTTTTCTTCAATTTGATGTACCTACCAGTATTTTAAATTTAAATGATACAGACATATCTAGTGGGCAAAAAGAGGCTTTAAAATCTTTAAAAAAATTAAATATTCTAGCTTTCAAAAAATCAGACATGAATGCAAGTGAGTTTGAAATGGAAAGAACAAAAGTAAAGGCCATTCTTAAAAATAATGACTTTGTTGAGCTCATGAAAATGAACACCCCTTACGGCAAAGCGACTATAAAATATTTAGGCGACGAAGATGCTATAGATGAGGTTATTATATATGGAGATAACAAAGAGAAAGGATTTGCTGTAATTAGAGTGTTGGGTGATGACATGAATCCAGCTAATATAATGCAGTTGATTGAGGCAATTCAAAAATCTGATTATTCAGGAGATGGCTTTGGACCGCTAGAAGAGTTGCTAAAAGGCTGATATCGAAAACAGTAAAACAGAAAATCCCGTTACTATATTAATAGTAGCGGGATTTTCTGTTTTAAGAAAATGTTAAGCTTTATAAATTCAAAGTATAAATCGTTTTCAATTTCATATATTAAGATAACTATAAACATAAACATTAATTAAAACAAAGTTTAAAAATGGAAGACACACAAGTATGGATTGACAAAGCAATTGATTTTGCAACTGAGTATGGCCCAAAAATTATTGGTGCGATTCTCATCTACATTATTGGTTCTTGGATTATCAAAAAACTGATGGGCGTATTGAAGAAAGCCATGATGAAAAAAGATTACGACGAAGCCCTTCAGAAATTTCTTTTAAACCTAGTTAGCTGGGCACTAAAGATTTTCTTAATCATAATGGTAATTGGCAAATTAGGAGTAGAAACTACAAGTTTTGCTGCTGTAATTGCTGCTGCTGGTTTAGCGATTGGTTTAGCGCTTCAAGGGTCTTTATCCAATTTCGCAGGCGGAGTCCTTTTGATTATTTTCAAACCTTATAAGATAGGAGATTTGATAGAAGCTCAAGGAACTCTTGGTGTGGTTAAAGAAATTGAAATATTTACAACCAAATTGACTACTCCTGATAACAAGTTGGCAATAGTACCTAACGGGGCGATGGCAAATGGTAATATTATCAACTATACCGCTGAAGGTAAAATTAGAGTTGATACAATGGTTGGTATTGGTTATGATGAGGATATGAAAAAAGCAAAAGAAGTACTATTAGAAGTGCTTACTTCAAATCCTAAAGTACTAAAAGATCCAGCTCCATCAGTTAATGTAGCAAATCTTGGAGATAGCTCAGTTGATTTAGCTGTTAGACCTTTTTGTAAGCCAGAAGATTACTGGGATGTTTTCTTTGCTACTGTAGAAGGAAGTAAATTGGCTCTAGACAAAGCTGGTATTGAAATTCCTTATCCACATGCGGTTGAGATCCAAAAAGAAGGATAAAATAGAATCACATAATAACAAAAAAGACCGCTATATAGCGGTCTTTTTATTTTATGTCAAATATTGAAATAATTAGATTCCGGTGTAATTACTTGGTGTAATCACTTTTAATTCGTCTTTAATAGTGTCAGACACCTCAAGTGTGTCTATAAACTCAGCAATTGACTGCTGATTTATTTTAGTATTGGTTCGGGTTAATCCTTTTAAAGCTTCATACGGATTTGGATACCCTTCTCTTCTTAAGATGGTTTGAATTGCTTCTGCAACAACAGCCCAGTTATTTTCTAGATCTTGTTCGAATTTCTCTTTGTTTAAAAGCAGTTTGCCTAATCCTTTTAAAGTAGATTGAAAAGCAATCATGGTATGTGCAAAAGGTACACCTACATTTCGAAGTACGGTACTATCTGTTAAATCACGTTGTAGCCTAGAAACTGGAAGCTTTGCTGATAAATGCTCGAATATAGCATTCGCCATACCTAAGTTTCCTTCAGAATTTTCAAAATCTATCGGGTTTACTTTATGAGGCATCGCAGATGAGCCAACTTCGCCGGCTTTGATTTGTTGCTTGAAATAATCCATAGAAACATAAGTCCAGAAATCTCGATCTAAATCAATAATAATTGTATTGATTCTTTTCATAGTATCAAACAAAGCAGCCATATGATCATAATGCTCAATTTGAGTGGTCGGAAAAGAATGGTGTAAGCCCAATTTTTCTTGTACAAACTGTGAACCGAAAGCTTTCCAATCAATTGCTGGGTAAGCCACTTTGTGCGCATTATAATTTCCTGTTGCACCACCAAATTTGGCAGCACTTGGTATATCATTTAATAAATTGAATTGCTCTTTTAAGCGTGCTGAGTAAACAGCTATTTCTTTTCCTAAGCGTGTAGGAGAAGCAGGTTGACCATGTGTTCTCGCCAACATTGGTATTTCTGCCCATGTTGTTGATAGTTCTTCTAGTTTTTCTAATACTTGAAAATACATAGGTACATATACCTCGTTCATGGCTTCCTTCAATGAAAGCGGAATTGCAGTATTGTTGATGTCTTGTGATGTGAGTCCGAAATGAATAAATTCTTTAAAAGATGATAACCCTAAGGCATCAAATTTTTTCTTTATAAAATATTCAACAGCTTTTACATCATGGTTTGTTACTTTTTCAATCTCTTTGATATCTGTGGCATCTTGTGCATCAAAATTTAAATAGATTTCACGAAGCACCTCAAATTTTGAGGAATCAAATGAACTAAGCTGAGGTAGTGGAATTTCACAAAGTGAAATGAAATATTCAATCTCAACCCTAACACGATATTTAATCAAAGCTTCTTCAGAAAAAAAAGGAGCTAGATTTGCTACTTTACTTCGGTAGCGTCCGTCAATAGGGGATATGGCATTCAGTTGAGTCAAAGACATATATTATAAAATTGCTAGGTTTTTGAAAAATGCGAAGATAACTAATAGTTGAAGAGCTTGAAAGGATATAAAGCACAAGCTTTTGAAAAATTCAAAAATCAAGTTTCTTTGGTTTACGATTATTAACAATCATCTAATCTTGGCTAAAGTCATTCTAGCCCTGGCTTGATATGCTACACTACCTGTATTGTAGTTTTGTTCGAGTACCATTTTTAGTTCTGGGTGAATCCAGTCAAATTTTCTTCCCAGTAGCAAAAGGCAAGTCATTGAATATGCTTGGGCTGCTACTTTATGTTCGCCGATAAGCCAATCAAAACAAGTACTTGCTATTTTTTCAAGATGATCTTCATTAAGTTGATTTTGCACTTCATTTTTAGCTTTTTTAAAATAGGTAGTTACTAAATATTCGCAAACTTTGGCCATAGGCCGTACCGAAGAATCTCGTTTGAGTATTCCAATATTTGAAGTAAATACATCTAAATAAGGGAATATATAGGATAGGTTTTCTTTAGCTGTAAATTCAATTACCCAACAAGCTTTTGAAGACTTAATATCTTTGTCTTCAAATGCTATCTGCAGTAAGGGAAGTACTAAATTCGGATTATCAGATACTAGCTGAGCCATTTCTTTCCGTTTTTCTCTGGAATGGTTCACATAGTCTAAAGCCTGATATAATTGTTCTTTATTCATAAAAACTGTAACTTAGAGCAGTTCCCTTAATTTGAAAGAATGAAAATAGTAAAAAAAGTTGCGCTAGCACTTTTAGTAGTATTTGTTGCTTTACAATTTTATCGTCCTGAAAAAAATCAAGCTCAAGGTAATCATACAGCATTGTTTATTACCCAAACGAATCCATCACCAGACGTAAAACTAATTTTGCAAGAAAGTTGTTATGATTGTCATAGTAACAATACCGAATACCCTTGGTATAATAATGTTGCGCCAGTTTCTTATTGGTTGTCAAATCATATCAAAGACGGAAAGAAGCATTTGAATTTTTCAGACTGGGGAAACTATGACGATGAGAAAAAAGATCACAAGTTAGACGAAGTCGTTCAGATGATAGAAGCTGGAGAAATGCCTTTGAATGAATACACTTGGACCCATGAGACTGCAAAATTAACTGAGGAGCAACAAAAAGCAGTTATTGCTTGGGCAAATAAAACTAGACTACTATATCAATTAGAGCAGAAACCACAATAGGAACCCCTTCAACAGCCGTATCTTCTACAATGGTGAGATTATCGTATTGAGATGCTTGTACACTCGGTTTTGGGTCAATAAAATAAATAGGAGTATTGGATGCAACAAAATCGATAAGACTTGCCGCAGGGTATACCTGCATTGATGTACCAATGATGATTAATATATCAGCTTGCTGGGTAATTTCGATAGCTTTTTCTAAAAGGGGTACTTGCTCACCAAACCAAACAATGTGAGGTCGCAATTGATGGCCGTTTTTAGAAAGATCACCTAGATTCAAATCTTTTCTCCAAGTTAAAACTTCATTTTCATTTTTAGTGCTTCTTACTTTGAGTAATTCCCCATGCAAATGAAGCACTTTAAAGCTACCAGCTCTTTCGTGTAAGTCATCTACATTTTGTGTAACAATGTGGACGTCATAGTGTTTTTCTAGGCTTAGAAGTGATTTATGAGCTTCATTTGGGGTAACACTTAAGAGTTGTCTTCTTCTTTGATTGTAGAAATCAAGCACCAATGTGGGGTTTTTAGTAAATCCCTCCGGAGAAGCTACCTCCATAACATCATGACCTTCCCATAAACCATCTGAATCACGAAAAGTTTTTATGCCGCTTTCAGCACTAATTCCTGCGCCAGTAAGTACTACGATTTTCTTCATTTAGATAAAAATAATGGATTTCATTATATTGCCTCTATGATTGACCACCATCTTTTAGAATATTTAGAAGATTTTATATCTGAAGAACGAAAAGCCCGTTTTTTAGAAGTACTAGAAACTCGAACTAAATATATTACGGTAGCTATTGAAGATTTGTTTCAAATGCATAATACGAGCGCGGTAATTCGAAGTTGCGAGGTTTTTGGTGTGCAAGAAGCACATGTAATTGAAGATCGATATGGGCAGGAGTTGGATAAGAATATTGCGATGGGTGCTGAGAAATGGGTAGACGTTATCCGTCATGATAGCTCCAAAAGCTGCATAAAAAAGCTTCGTGATAGCGGATATAAAATTATTGCAACTACGCCACATAAAAATGATTGCTCACTTTCTGATTTTAAAATTGACGATAAAATTGCTTTGTTTTTTGGTACAGAGCGCGATGGTTTAAGTAAAGAAGTGCTAGATAATGCAGATGGATTCTTGAAAATTGAAATGGCAGGGTTTACAGAGAGCTTAAATATCTCAGTTTCTTGTGCAATTATTTTACAAGATTTAACCACTAAATTGAGAGAATTAGATGTGAATTGGCAGTTAACAGACGCTGATAAATTAGAAAAAAGATTAGACTGGACCAAAAAAACCATTAAAAGTATAGATGATATTTTAACACGTTATCATACGTTGAAATAAGTTTTTTTATTACATTTAAACTCAACCAACTAATTGATAAACAAATGTATACTGTTATTTATGTAATCGCTAGTCTCGTTTTATTGGTGTTTATTTTATCTCTAATAGCTCCTAAAACTTATGATGTTTTCAGGTCTGTTGAAATTTCTCGACCTAAGGCAGAAGTATTTCATTATTTACGTTCCCTTAAGAATATGGATGATTGGTCGCCATGGGCTAAAAAAGATCCAAACATGGAAAAAAAATTCACAGGTACCGATGGTGAAGTTGGCTCACAGAGCTATTGGCTAGGTAATAAAGATGTAGGAGAAGGAGAACAAGAGATTAAAAAGATAGTTGATGGTGAGCGAATTGATTCGGAGTTACGCTTTTTGAAACCTTTTAAATCTACTTCCGATTGCTATATTAAGGTCGAAGATTCAGGGAATGGAAATACAAAGGTTATCTGGGGTTTTTCTGGCAGTAATAAGTTCCCGATGACAATCATAAGTCTTTTCAAGAGCATGGATAGTATGGTGGGTAAAGATTTTGAAGAAGGAATGGCTAGCCTAAAAGAAGTTCTTGAAAAATAAAATACAATGACATGTTAGGATGGTTTGAAATTCCGGTTACAGATATGAATCGCGCTAAAAAATTTTATGATGCGGTTTTCGATATTACTATCGGAATACATGAAATGGGAGATTTCGTTATGGGATGGTTTCCTAATAATCCAGAAAAATCGGGAGCGACAGGTTCATTAGTGCTTCATGAAATGTATACACCTAGTTTGACAGATGGCCCATTAATCTATTTTTCTTGTAAAGATGTAGCAACTGAATTAAGTAGGGTAGCGAGAGCTGGTGGAGTGGTGACTAAACCAAAGACACAAATTGGTGATGGTCATGGTTATATGGCAACAATAAGTGATACTGAAGGAAATCGTATTGCTCTGCACTCGCAAAGCTAGTTTGAAAAAGATCACCTTTTAAATACTTTATTTTTGAAGTTCAAGTAGTGCAATATTATTGTCATTTTCAAGAATAACTTTTCCGTTTTTAACTATAACCTCTGTTTCTGAATAGGTATCAAATAATTTGGTTCCATCTCCAAAAAATCCTTTTACCCAAAGTGATTTTTTACCCATTGGTAAATCTAGTCCGACCACTACCTTATCCTTGAAATCATCATTTATAAAGGTGCGACTGAATACATATGGCCTTTTGCCCAGTCGCTTATGTTTGCCAGCGCCGATTGCAGGGTGATTGTTTCTAAACTGTCCTAGTTTTTGCCAATGTGCTAATATTTTTTGAGTTTCTGGTATGCTGTCAATAGCTTCCCAATTCATGTACGACCTTAGGGTGGCATCGCCTTCTGCTCCTTCTACGGTCAAATTACGTGAACTTTCATCTCCATAATATATTTGCGAGGTGCCAGGTGTTAGTAAAAGTATGTTTGCGGTTTTAAATGGCATTGTTCGGTCTTTATCAAAAGGTTGACCATCATCATGTGAAGTTAAATAGTTGACTATTCCATGACCTTTTAATTCTTTATTTAGAAGGGAATTATATTTTTTAAATATTATTTCGTAGTCTTTTTTAGCATCATGTTTAAGCTCGAAATTAATAAGGCTATTAAAGCCATAATCGTAGTAATCGACTTTTTTATCACCAAAGTCATAGGCTCTACCACCAGATATACCGTAGTTATAAACTTCACCCATCATATAAAAAGGAGTGTCGTCTAAAGATTCTTCGACATTCACTTTCTTCCAAGTTTCAAAAGCGTACGAAGCTTCTTTGTATAATTCAGCCCATGCTTTTTCATCGGCGTGTTTTACCGTATCTACACGATAACCATCAATGCCTAAATCTTTCACGTAATCTGTGAGCCACTTGATAATGTATGCCCTTGGACTTCTAGTATAGCCGGTTCGTTCAAAGAATACAGCAAGTTCATCTAATTCGATACTAAGTCTACCTTCGGCTTTCCATTTTGCTAACAAAGCATCTGGTAATTCCACAGCAGTATCTGATTCAGTCAAAATATCTGGTAAGTTGTCTACTAATGTGCAACTTGTGGTGCTTTCGTATGAGGTGTATTCGCATGTTGGGTCAGTCCGTACCCATTCAGAAGGCCAAACAGGGTCTTTTTCAGTAACTGGACCTGTGTGGTTTAAGACAACATCCATCAAAACACGAATCCCTTTTTTATGTGCTGATCGAACCATGCTTGCTAATTCTCTTTTAGTTCCGAAATTCGGATCTAAAGTCGTCCAATCTTTTGTCCAATAACCATGATACCCATAGGTATTACCGGTACTCTCATCTGTATCGCCATGGACTTGCTCAACTACTGGAGTAAACCAAATTGCATTAACGCCTAAATCAGTAAAATATCCTTTGTTTATCTTTTCAGTAATTCCGGCAATATCACCTCCCATGAAACCCCGCAGTACACCTGTAGGGTTGGTTCGCCCTAAAGTAGTATCGTTTTTTGTATTGCCATTATGAAAACGATCGGTAAGTAAAAAATAGATATTTGCACCTTCCCAGACAAAGGGTGTTTGTTTTTTAACTTCTTGAACAATTTCGGTTTTTACAGTTTCCGCTTTAGCAGGAGTTTTTTGTTGCTCTTTACAGGAGAATAGAAGAGATAGTGCGACAATAGCGAAAAGGGCTTTGTTCATTTGAAATTATTTGCCTTAAAGCTATAAAAATCTAATAGAAATCGGAAATATTTTAATAGGTCTATTTAATGACTAGTTAAGTGCTGATTATCAGGGGAAATAATGGAAATATCTCACATTATTTCATGGCTAGATTTTAGAAGGGGTATTTATTTTTTCGCCTTCTTGCCTTTTTTATCCCTATTCAAAACTTTGAAATCTTCATAGCATCCACTAATTGCATCTAGAATTTGCAGGTCATTAGCAGTTTTTATAAATGATCTGGAATAACTACAATTATTTAATATGTCTTCAATATCGACTTTTTCAAGTTGTAATAATTCAGTTAATGTTTCTCGATCAAATTTGGAAGCTAATAGATTTCTAATCTCATCATCTTCTTTTACCTGTCTCAGTTTTCGCATTTGACCTGGTTTCTTGCCAAACAAATTACGCAGTAAATCAGCCGGATTTAGGATAGCACCTAGTACCTTAGTAACTGCATTTGGGTTTTTGTTACCCGCTTCATATCCTACAGACAGTCCTGAAATACTGTACTGATACGCATTGTTTACAGGTAGATTTTTGACATCGATTTCTAAGTAACCTGTTAGTTGATAGGGTCTTACTATAACTTCTTCTAAGGCAAAGGCTAACTCTGTTAGTGATATTTTGGTGTCCTTGAATTTAAACATATCATTGGTTACACGAATCTTTTGTGATTTGAAACCTAGATAGGTGAAGTAAAGTGTGTCATTAACTGCTGCCGGAATTGTGAACTCCCCTTTCTCATTTGTTATAGTACCTTTTACTTGGTTCAGATTAACGACATGAACGCTCTCCATAGGAGTGTCAGATTGAGCGTTGATAACAATCGCATTAAATTCTTTAGTTTCAGTAATAGTCTCTTCTTGTGAAAAGCCAAAAAAACTTATTCCTGTAAAAAGGAGAAGTATGTATTTTTTCATGCAATTTAATATCTAGCCCTAAATGTACTAAACAAAACAAAAAAATACGCCGAAGCGTATTTTTTAATATACAATTAACAGGTGTGACTAAAAGAAATCACTCTTTCTTTTTTTGCTACTTGAGCTACGTCTATTACCTGAGCTTTCGCTTTTTCCGTAACTACGGTCTCTTTTTTTGCTTCTATCTCTACCACTTCCGCTACTGCTTCCGCCATATCCACCACGGTCTCTGCCGCCACCGCCGCTTCTTTTGCGATCTCTTCGTGCGCCACCACCTCCTGGGTTTTTAGAAACTTCAACATTAACAAACCTACCTTCAACTTTGAATTCAGTAAACGTTGCTAGAATTTTATCAGTTACTGCGGCATCTGTATTAAAAAATGAAAAGCTTTCTTTTACATCTACTTTAAATACGTCATCTTGCTCAAGACCTACGGTGTCGCGAATGAAATCTTTCAAAGACATCCAGTCATAATTGTCTTTTTCACCAACATTAATAAAGTAACGAACAGAACCTGAAGTTGGAGCATCTGCTCTATTGCTTCGGTCTCTTCTTTCTCCGCGTTCTCCTCTTTCTCCACGCTCTCCTCTTTCTCCTCGCTCTCCAGAATTCAAATCTCTAGATTTCTTGTAGTAATTTGAGAACCTTGTAAATTCAGCAGATATTAATTTTTTAATTAATTCTTCACGATCTACATCTTTTAGTATCTCGTTAATTGCTGGTAGATATTCATCTACATCGTCATTAATTTCGGTATCCTTTATTTTATTTGCAAGATGGTGTAATTGAATCCCGCAAATATCACTTCCTGTTGGAACTGTTTTTGAGAGGAATTTTTGCTGAATCTTGTTTTCAATAGCTTTAATTTTTCGTGTCTCACTACGAGTAACTAATACCATTGAGATACCAGATTTTCCTGCTCTACCAGTACGACCACTACGGTGTGTATAGGTTTCGATTTCGTCAGGTAATTGGTAATTGATTACATGTGTAATATCGTTAACATCAATACCTCTGGCAGCAACATCAGTTGCGACCAAAATCTGAATTTGTTTTTTACGGAAAGAGTTCATTACCAAATCACGTTGGTTTTGACTTAAATCTCCGTGTATTGCTCCTGCATTGTATCCGTCTTCAATTAATTTTTCTGCAACACGTTGTGTATCTCGTTTCGTTCTACAAAAAATAACTGCGAATATATCAGGGTTGGTATCTGCTAAACGTTTTAAAGCAGGGTAGCGATCTCTACCACTTACTACGTAATATTCATGTTGTACTGTTGAAGTACCTGCATTTTTAGTTCCAACAGTTATTTCCTGTGGTGAATGCATGAATTTTTTGGCAATAGTAGAAACTTCTCTAGGCATAGTTGCTGAGAACAACCAAGTAGATTTATCGTCAGGAGTATTAGAAAGAATATCTTTTATATCCTCAAAAAAGCCCATATTAAGCATTTCATCCGCTTCATCTAAAACACAGTAATCAAGTTTTGAAATATCAACCAAACGTCGGCTAATCATATCTTTCATTCGACCTGGTGTAGCAACGATGATTTGTGCTCCACGTTTAATTTGTCTGGCTTGATCGGTAATGCTGGCACCACCATATATAGCAACGGTACTTAAATTTTTCTCATACTTAGAGTACAATTTAATTTCGTTGGTGATTTGCAAACAAAGTTCACGAGTAGGGGAGAGTATTAACCCTTGTGTGGTTCTGCTATTGCTATCAATTTTTTGAATTAACGGAAAACCAAATGCAGCGGTTTTTCCGGTTCCTGTTTGTGCAAGTGCAACCAAATCGGTTTCACTTTCCAATAAAATAGGGATTGCTTTTTCTTGTACTTCCGATGGGTTTTCAAATCCTAAATCGGCAATAGCATCTAATAGGGTCTTATCAAGCCCTAGTGCTTCAAATTTTGTCATAATATGTTATTTGTTAATCGCAAATATGAATGTTGAATAGAGCGATTATCGACATAACCTATTAGACTCGGCGCAACACATGCTATACTAGCGGCGTTATTTAAAGCTGCAAAGGTACTTTAATTTATTTAGATGGTAATTTGCTTAGAAATGACACTAATTGTTGAATAGCTTTTCCGCGGTGACTTATCTCATTTTTTGTCTTTAATGGTAGTTCTGCAAATGTTTTGTCATATCCCTTTGGTTGAAATATGGGGTCGTAGCCAAATCCTTTTAGCCCACTTTTAGTTGTGGTGATTTCACCTTCGGCAATCCCTGTAAACAGTATGTTGTCTTCGTTTAAATTTAATGCTACTATAGTTTTAAATCTCGCAGAACGATCCTTGCTGCCCTTTAATTCTGCTAGTAGCTTATTCATGTTGTCATCTGAATCCTTCTTATCGCCTGCATAACGCGCGGAGTATACACCAGGTGCTCCGTTTAGTTCATCTACAAGCAGTCCGGTATCATCTGCAAAACAAGGTAAGCCATAGTTTTGTGTTACGTAATCTGCTTTCAGTTGCGCGTTACCTTCAAGGGTTTCTGCGGTTTCAGGTATTTCGTCATGGCAATCAATATCTGTTAAGGATACTAAAGTTATATAGGTCGGAAGTAACTCTTTTACTTCGTTGAATTTATTTTGATTGTGGGTAGCGAAGACTAATTTCATAGGTGCAGCATTCGTATCTATTTTTAAAAAATTGCGCTAGAACGAATCCAAAAATAGTAATTTTAACGTCATTAAAAATATTTGTATGAAGTTGAAAGTGCCGCCTGTTTTGGTTTTAATAGTATTTGGAGTTCTAATGTATTTGCTGTCTTATTTTCTTCCAGTTGGTTATTTTGACTTCTTCGGAAGAAAATATCTAATGTATGCTTTATTGATATTTGCTGGAGGCATAGGAACTATCTCGATACTCCAATTTATTAAATCTAAAACTACGGTTGATCCAACGACACCATCAAAAGCGACCAATTTGGTTACATCCGGACTATATCAATTTTCAAGAAATCCCATGTATTTAGCAATGTTACTCATCTTATTAGCATTGGGTATTTGGTTGGGAAATGCTTTTAATGTTTTGTTAGCAGCGGGCTTTGTTGGCTATATGAACAAATTTCAAATTATTCCTGAAGAGGAAGCTTTAAGTGAAATGTTTGGTGCTACCTATAAGCAATATTGTACGCTGACTCGGAGATGGTTTTAACTTGTAATTGCTCTTTTATAAATTAAGATATAAGCGAATTAGCTTATAAGTACTAATTATAAGTATATTGACTTATGTTTTATAATTATTAGCGAATTAGCTTATATTTACATATATTAGCGTTTTAGCTTATATTTTATGATCGCAATTATAACAGGTGACATTATTAATTCAGAAGAGCACAAGGCTTCTGGATGGATTAATATACTTAAGAAACAGTTCGCTACATGGGGTGAAACTCCTGCTGACTGGGAGATTTACAGAGGTGATGAGTTTCAACTTAAAGTGGCTCCTAAGAATGCTCTTTGGGCTGCAATACAAATTAAAGCTGTTGTTAAATCTATCAAAGATTTAGATGTTCGTATGTCAATAGGTGTAGGGTCTGAAGACTTTAAAGGTGTAAGTGTTAGTGAGTCTAACGGTACAGCTTATAAACGTTCAGGTCGAACCTTCGAGACTTTGAAAGAAGACAAATTAAATATAGCAATCGCTACAGGAAACAAAAAGGAAGATCAAAGCCTTAATTTGATGATAAAATTGGCTTTAGATTTTATGGATGAATGGACATCCGTTTCTGCAGAAATTGTTGCTATTGCATTATCAAGCCCTAAAAAGGCACAGCAAGAAATAGCCAAAGAGCTTAGTATTCAGCAATCTGCCGTAAGCCAACGTCAAAAAAGAGCACGATTAGATTTGGTGCTTGAGTTGCTAAAATATTACCCGCAAACTGTAAAACGTATGAAACCATGATGTTGTTCACAAAGCTTTTTTTAGCGCACTTGATTGTTGATTTTGTCTTACAGTCCAAAAGAGAGGTAATTCATAAAGAGGCAAATAAGGCTGCTTCAAAATACTTGTATCTGCATGTATTGCTTCATTTTGCGGTAACAATGCTGCTATTGTGGGATTTAAGTTATTGGAAAATTGCCTTGGTAATAATGGTATCTCACTATTTCATTGATGTTGCAAAACTTTACATTACTCCGATATTTAAGAATAAGAGCATTCCCTTTTTTATTGATCAGGCACTACATATTTTGGTCTTGTATTGTTGCGCTTATTATGCTGGTTTATGGGATCATACCCTACAATTATTTGAACAACTAAATTGGCATTTAATAACAGCAGTAGTATTTGTGAGCTTTCCGGCAGCAATTATTATGAGTAAGCTTTTAGAGCAAATGTCTAATCAAATTGAAATAGATCATAAGTCATTGCCAAATGCAGGAAAGTATATCGGCATTATTGAGAGGCTCTTTGTATTGCTCTTTATAATTCTAGATCATTGGGAGGCTATAGGATTACTAATTACCGCAAAATCAGTTTTTCGATTTAATGATTTAAAAGAAAGTAACAGTCGAAAGTTAACTGAGTATATATTGATAGGTACGCTCATTAGCTTTGGTATTGCTATAATTACTGGAATCATTTTTATCAACTTGTAAGATTTTAATTTTCTATGAAAGTAAATACGATAACAGTTATAGTACTTTTTTTTACGTCATCATTTTTCGCCCAAACCAAATATTTCACATCTTTTGACGATACCAAAATTGCTTATACTGATGAAGGAAAAGGTAAGCCAGTTCTTTTGATACATGGTTTTATAAATACCCGAAAATCATGGGATAATACCGTGCTCAAACAAGCATTGTTAGATAAAGGCTATCGTGTAATAGTTCCTGATTTAAGGGGTAATGGAGATTCTGATAAGCCTCAAGAAGACGAAGCATACTCGCAAGAGGCTGAAGTAATTGATTTGATGTTTTTAATGGTTGATTTGAAGATTAGTAAATATTATGCCATTGGATATTCAAGAGGAAGTATTTTGCTAGCAAAATTATTAACTAAAGATCGCCGAGTAAAAAAGGCAGTTATTGGGGGCATGGGCATAAGCTTTACAAACCCAAACTGGAAACGAAGAATTATGTTCAGAGATGCATTTGATGGCAAGGTAACCGATGTAACCCGAGGTGCAGTAGATTACGCGAAATCAATAGGCGCAGATTTCAAAAGCCTTTATTTACAACAAAAACATCAACCAGTAACCACTAAACGGCAACTGCAAGTTATTGAAGCTAAGGTTTTGGTTATTGCTGGAGATGAAGATCTTGATAATGGAGATCCTACCGCTTTACAACAAGCAATACCTAAAAGCAAATTGCAGCTTGTAAAAGGCGATCATAATGGCACCTATAAAACAGAAGACTTCTCAAAAGCGATAATTTCTTTCTTGTAATTAATTGTATTGCGAAATTCATAAAATGTACTACGATTAAAAATGGAATTTGTAATTCCACAAGGTCAATTAGTTACAGGGATAACTTTTGATAACATTCCTCAAAACACCTCCGAATAAATCTTTATTTTTGATCTTGGTTTAAGCTAATAATTTTATAAAAAGAATGGTAGACGTGGGTAGAAAGTACGTTTTTGATTTTGACAGTACATTGACTAGGGTAGAAGCACTTGATGTTTTGGCTGAAATGACCTTGCAAGGAAAGTCAAATAAGGATGAAGTAATTGCTGAAATTCAAAAAATTACCAACTTAGGTATCGATGGTGATATTTCGTTTACTGAATCTTTAGAGAGACGTATTAAATTATTGAATGCCAACAAAAGCGATTTAGATGGTTTAGTAGCTGAGCTACGTCAAAAAATATCGAAATCCATAGAATCCAATAAAGAGTTTTTTGAAAAATTCGCAGATGATATTTATGTAATTTCTTGTGGATTCAAAGAGTTTATTGATCCTATTGTAAAGGACTATAATATTCCTTCAGATAGAGTGTATGCCAATACTTTTGAATTTGATGAAGATGGAAAAATTGTTGGTTTTGATGAAGAAAACCCACTATCGCAACACAACGGAAAAATTGAATGCTTAAAACAAATGGACCTCGAAGGTGAAGTTCAGGTAATTGGCGATGGTTATAGTGATTATGTAATGCGTGAAGCGGGAATTGCAGATAAGTTTTTTGCATATACCGAGAATGTTCATAGAGAGAAAGCTGCGAGTAATGCAGATCATATCACGCCGAATATGGACGAGTTTCTTTTCGTGAATGATTTGCCACGAAATATTTCTTATCCCAAGAACAGAATCAAAATACTATTGTTAGAAAACGTGCATACTGATGCTTTTGAAAATTTATCAGAAGATGGTTTTGCAGTAGAGCTTATAAAAACAAGTCTATCTGAAGAAGATTTAATCGAAAAGATTAAAGGTGTACATGTTTTGGGTATACGTTCGAAAACTCAGGTAACAAAAAAGGTTTTAGATGCAGCTGACAAATTATTAGTAGTTGGTGCTTTTTGCATTGGAACCACACAAATAGATTTAGATTCAAGCAGAAGAAAAGGGGTAGCGGTTTTTAATGCACCTTATAGTAATACAAGATCTGTAGTAGAATTAGCTATCGGTGAGATTATCATGTTAATGCGTAGTGTTTTTCCAAGAAGTACAGAAATTCACAATGGGCAATGGCAGAAAACTGCTGCTGGTTCTAGAGAAGTTCGTGGTAAAAACTTAGGTATCGTTGGCTACGGAAATATTGGAAAACAATTATCAGTTTTAGCGGAAGCTATAGGAATGCGCGTGTATTACTACGATATTGATGATAAGTTAGCATTAGGTAATGCTATTAAATGTAACACACTCGAAAATTTATTAAACGTTTCTGATGTTGTTACCTTACATATTGATGACAATAAAGCCAACAAGAATTTTATAGGAGAGCGAGAAATCAATCAAATGAAGAATGGTGCAATGTTCATTAACCTTGCGCGAGGTTTTGTAGTTGATATTGAGGCTTTAGCAAATGCTTTAAAGTCAGGTAAATTAGGTGGAGCAGCAATAGATGTGTACCCTGAAGAACCACGAAGTAATGGTGACTTCATTTCTCAGTTACAAGGCTTGGATAATGTTATTTTAACGCCTCATGTTGGTGGTAGTACAGAAGAAGCACAAAGAAATATCGCAGACTTTGTTCCTAATAAAATAATGGAATACGTGAATTCAGGAAGTACAGTAGATGCGGTAAACTTCCCTAATATTCGATTGCCAAAGCAAAATAAGGCACATCGATTCTTGCATATTCACAAGAATGTTCCGGGTATTATGGCGAAAATCAACAAGGTTTTAGCGAAATACGAAATGAATATTTCTGGACAATATCTCTCAACAGATAACGAGGTAGGTTACGTAATTACAGATTTGGATAAAGAATATAATAAGGATGTAATTAAGGCACTAAAGAAGATCGAAAATACGATTAAGTTTAGAGTACTTTATTAAAAACTTCAAATTGGTTATGAATTAAACAATACTAACCAAGTTGTTGGAAATTTTTCTTTTCCACAAGAAAATCATAGTTAGTGCACATAAAGTTTGACTTCACCACAAACTATTGTTGTTTTAATTCCTCAATATTACCTTGTAGGAATTAACCTTCATGTTTAATGTCAAAAACTAAAAGATCATTTAGAGACTTCTATCAATATTATATATTGGTTTTCACGGTGATCGTTCTAACAATTTTCATACAGACCGTTGTTCAATATTCCTTGAATAAACAACAGAGTACTGCCTCTATTATTAACATAGCGGGAAAACAAAGAATGCTTAGCCAGCAAGTGCTTGCGAATTTTTATGAGTGCCGATTCCTAGAATGCAACTATTCAGAGCTAAAAGTAGGACTAGATGCATTGTATAGAAATAATAAATCGCTACAAAAAGGCAATTCTAAAATTGGTTTAGAGCCTTTAAGCGATTCGGAGATACTTTCGATGTTTGCTAATCTCGATCAACATTTAAATTACCTGTATGCGAATCTTCATAAGATTGAAGATTTAAAACAAGCAGATATCTCTAGCGTAGAAAGTAACGCGGATAGCTTTCTTGTATTAATGGATGCTATTGTAAATCGTTTTCAAAAGGTAGCAGAAGAAGAGGTCCGAACTTTAATGGTAATTGAGTTGGAATTGGCTTTTTTAAGTATCGTAATAGTTTTATTTGAAATTTTCTTTATTATCAATCCGGTTATTAAAAAAATCACCCTTCAGAACAAAAAATTAAAAGAAATTTCTTGGCACCAAACTCATGCTTTCAGCTCGCACATTCAAAATATAAAAGGACTGCAGAATATTATAAAAATTGAAAAGAAAATAGAATTTAAAGAAGAACTTATTACCTGTGTTATGGACGAGTTAGATTCTTTGGAGGAAGTTTCTTCTAACATGGTGAATTCCTTAGAAACAACCAATGCCTAAGTAATTTAATTTTAGTTCAACATAAATTTCACTTAACGATGATGATAGGGTTCATTCTTCAAAATAGTGAAGCCCCTATATAACTGTTCTACAACAAATAATCGGACCATTTGGTGCGAAAAAGTCATTTTTGAAAGGCTGATTTTACCCTGCGCTTTTTGATATATAGTATTGCTAAAACCGTATGGTCCGCCAATAACAAAAACTAATTGTTTGATTCCAGAATTCATTTTCTTTTGGAGGAAGCCTGAGAAATCTACGGATGAATATTGTTTCCCATTTTCATCTAAAAGGATCAAAACATCCGAAGTATTTAGTTTTTTAAGGATAAGCTCTCCTTCTTTTTCCTTTTGCTGAGTTTCCGACAGGTTTTTTACATTTTTAATATCTGGAATGATTTCTAGTTCAAACTTTATATAATGTGTTAGCCTATTTTGATATTCAGATATCAGCTCTTGAAGTGCTTTGTGGTCTGTTTTTCCGATAGCTAATAGTTTGATCGTCATGAGGCAAAGTTAAATCAATTTCCTAATTGGTTTTTGTTTTTATTAAATTAGCGCATACCAAATAAAGTACATGATCTCAGAAGCACAATTCCAGAAAGAAGTAGACCTAATAATAGCTAATGCAATTCGAGAAGATGTTGGTGATGGCGATCATAGTTCATTGTCTTGTATACCTGAAACTGCCGCAGGTAAGGCCAAACTTTTAGTTAAGGATGATGGTATCATAGCAGGGATAAACTTTGCAAAACAAGTATTCGCATATGTTGATGGTGCCATGAAAGTTGAAGTTCTAATTGAAGAAGGTTCAGCTGTGAAATATGGAGACATTGTTTTTTATGTGACAGGAAGTTCGCAGAGCATTCTAAAAGCAGAAAGATTAGTTCTCAATGCAATGCAACGTATGAGTGCAATTGCTACAAAAACAAAATCATTTGTTGATTTGTTAGATGGTACAAATACTAAAATTTTAGATACCCGAAAAACCACTCCAGGATTACGAGCGCTTGAAAAATGGGCTGTAAAGATTGGAGGAGGGGAGAATCATAGATTTGCACTTTATGATATGATCATGTTGAAAGACAATCATATTGATTTTGCTGGCGGTATTACCAAAGCGATTGATAAAACAAAAGCCTATTTAAAAGAAACCAATCGTGATTTAAAAATAATAGTTGAAGCACGAAGCTTAGAAGAAATAAAGGAAATTTTAGAATCTGACGGAGTCTATCGTATTTTAATAGACAATTTCAATTATGAAGACACCCGAACGGCGGTTGCATTAATTGGCGACAAATGCTTAACGGAATCTTCAGGTGGTATAAATGAAAAAACAATTCGTAAATATGCCGAATGTGGTGTAGATTATATTTCTTCTGGAGCGCTTACCCATTCTGTATATAATATGGACCTTAGCCTTAAAGCAGTATAATGTCTAAAGAGATAGAGGATAAGCTCGATAAAATTCCTGTAATAAATTGGTTGGTCCGAATATTAAAAAGGATTAAACTACCAGGTTTTGAGGGTTTGTCTATTTATGACCTTTTAGAAATGTATATCAAAGGCATTGTAGAAGGAACTCTTTCTACCAGAGCTAGCGCTATTGCATTCAGTCTTTTTTTAGCATTGTTCCCTCTTTTAATTTTTATGCTAACGATGGTACCTTTTGTCATTGAATACCTTGATCTGGGCAATCCGAAATTTCATGAAGATTTTCCAATATTTTTAGAATCCTTTCTTCCAACTGCAACCGGGGAATATTTTGGTGAGGTTTATCAACAAATAAAAGATCAAAAAAAAGGAGGTCTTTTGTCTTCTGCCTTTTTACTTTCTATTTTTTTAATGGCAAATGGTGTGAATTCCATATTTGGCGGATTTGAAAATTCGTATCATATTAATTTAACTCGTAATTTTTTCAAGCAATATGCCTATGCATTAATGGTAGGCCTTATTCTATCGATCTTAATTATATTAGGCTTTGTGGCTTTTGTTTTCTTTGATGTATATATATTACAATATTTGAAAGAGTTTGCAGCTAGAACGGGTGGATATGCATTGGCTGAAGATGATGTTTTTGGTATACAGGTTGCTAGATTTTTATTCTTTATTATTTTGTCTTACTTGACAACAGCCACGCTATATTATTTTGGAACGGCAGAAGGAAAACAAGCAAAATTCTTTTCTGTAGGTGCTTTAATGACTACGCTTTTATTCATACTTACTTCTTATCTTTTTGGTGTATATGTTGATAAATTTGCACGCTATAACGAGTTATATGGAGCTTTAGGAGGATTACTAATCTTAATGGTTTATATCTGGTTAAATTCTAATATATTGTTACTTGGGTTTGAGCTAAACGCCTCCTTAAATTGGTTGCGAAAAAATTATAACAAGAAAGTTGATGAATAAAATAGTATTTGTGATTTGCACGCTAATTGCAACATCAGGATTCGCTCAAAGCGTTTTCGGTAAATGGAAAACAATCGACGACCGTACAGGCAAGCCTAAAGGGATGATTGAGATTTATGAAAAAGACGGAATGATGTACGGTGATATCATTGCTGTATTGGAAGAAGGAAGAGAAGATGTGCGTTGTGTTAAATGTGAAGGAGAGTTGAAAGACAAACCTGTAATTGGTATTACTATAATTAAGGATGGTAAGAAAAATGAAGATGATGAATGGAAAGGAAGTTACCTTTTCGACCCTGAGCAAGCAATGACTTTTCGATATAAAATTTGGTTGAATCCAGATAATTCTAAGGAGTTAAAGGTGAGAGGCTATCTCGCTTTTATATTTAGAACACAAACTTGGATTCGTTTTGAAGAATAGGAGGTAATGATCATATGCAACACTTCATTAATGTAATTTTACCTATTCCCCTTGAGAAGCTATTTACCTATAGTGTTTCGCAATCTGAAGCGGAATTTCTTCAACCGGGCATGCGCGTTGCCGTTCCATTCGGAAAATCTAAAATTTACACCGCACTTGTAAACGAGGTTGATGTGCCAGCTCCAACAGTTTACGAGGCTAAAGAAATTCATCAGATACTTGACGAACAACCCATTGTGCATAAAGTACAATTGAAGCATTGGCAATGGATTGCAGATTATTATATGAGCACCATCGGAGAAGTTTTTCGTAGTGCAATACCGAGTGCGTTTTTGTTAGAGAGTGAAACCTTAATCTTAAAAAATAAAGATGTAGAAGTTAATGAAGCTGATTTAAAAGATGATGAGTTTTTAGTCTATGAAGCACTTCAGCATCAAGCCATATTAAAAGTACATGAAGTGGCGGCAATAGTTGAGCGAAAAAATGTGCTTCCTATTTTGAATCGTTTGCTTGATAAAAATATCATCTTATTAAAAGAAGAAATATACGAGCAGTATAAACCTAAGTTAGTCCGCTATGTCAAACTCGGTGTTGACTATTTATCCGAAGAAAACTTAGAACAACTTTTAGAGTCCTTAACCAGAGCTCCTAAGCAGAGTCAGGTTATTCTATCATTATTTCAATTACAAGCAACTACAAAGAAACCAATTAAAGTTTCAGAATTAGAGCTGGCAAGTGGTGGTTCAAAGTCAATTATTAAAACCTTAGTTGATAAGAACATTTTAGAAGAATATCATATTCGCAGAGATCGTGTAACCTACGATGGTAGCGAAGAAAATGCAGACTTGAAATCTTTAAATGAATATCAAGAAACGGCATTGCTTGATATTAGAAAGTCCTTCGAAAATAAAAAGCCATGTTTATTAAAAGGAGTTACTTCTTCTGGAAAAACAGAAGTTTATGTGAAGCTTATTGAAGAATGTATTCAATCTGGCAAACAAGCCTTGTATTTACTTCCTGAAATTGCACTTACTACTCAATTAATAGGAAGGCTTCAAGAGTATTTTGGAAATAAAGTATCTGTTTATCATTCTAAATATAATGTTCAAGAGCGTGTTGAAGTTTGGAATAATGTACTTGTCCAAAAACCAAAGGCTCAGATCGTTATTGGTGCCCGATCGGCGCTATTTCTTCCTTTTTCAAACTTAGGATTGCTTATAGTTGATGAAGAACATGAAGGTTCTTTCAAACAATTTGATCCTGCGCCTAGGTATCATGCACGTGATGCTGCCATAGTTTTGGCGCGTTTACACAAAGCTGACATCCTTTTAGGGTCTGCAACTCCGAGTATTGAAACTTTCAATAATGCAAAGACTGGTAAGTATGGTTATGCTGAGATTACCCGACGCTTTGGTAATGTTTTGATGCCAGATATCGAATTAGTTGATATTAAAGAGCAATCACGTAAACGAAGAATGAAGGGTCATTTCTCAGAACGTTTGATTGAAGAAATTACAGAAACCTTAGATGCTGGGGAGCAAGTCATCTTATTTCAAAATAGAAGGGGATATGCGCCTATAGTTGAATGTACCACTTGCGGACATTCACCGCAATGCCCAAATTGTGATGTTAGTTTAACATATCATCAATATAAAAAACAACTACGCTGCCATTACTGTAGCCACCATATGGCTTTACTAGAAAGCTGCCAGGCTTGCGGCACAGCAACCCTAGACACAAAAGGCTTTGGTACTGAACAAGTTGAACAAGAGTTACATACGTTATTTCCTGAAGCCAAAGTGGGCAGAATGGATTTGGATACCACCAGAGGCAAGCATGGTTATGAACGAATCATTACCGCCTTTGAACAACAAGAACTTGATATTTTGGTTGGTACGCAGATGCTTACAAAAGGTTTAGATTTTAGAAATGTGAATTTGGTGGGAATTATGAATGCAGATTCACTATTAAATTTTCCTGATTATAGGGCGCATGAAAGAAGCTATCAACTATTAACACAGGTATCGGGTAGGGCAGGGCGTACCAAGAAAAGAGGTAAGGTAATTGTTCAAAGTTATAATCCGTATCATCAAATATTGAAACAAGTATCTACGAACGCTTATGATGAAATGTTCAAAGAGCAACTTTATGATCGCGAGCAGTTTAAATATCCTCCTGCAAATCGAATAATAAAAATAACATTTAAGCACAAGGAATATAATAAACTGAACGAGGCAGCTGAATGGTTCTCAAAAGGACTCAGGAATGCTTTCGGAGAAAATGTATTGGGTCCTGAATTTCCGCCCGTTGCGCGTATCAGAAATCAATACTTGAAACATGTATTGATTAAGATTGGTTCTAAACAATCAGTAGCACAAGTAAAAGCTAATATTAAAAGAGTGGAGCGATCTTTTAAAGCAATTTCTTTCTATCGTAGTGTGCGCATTATTTATAATGTAGATCACATATAAAAAAACCGATAATCATATGATTATCGGTTTTTTTTATGAAATTATGTTGTTGAAATTTAAACGTTACTTAGCGCTTCTGCTAATTCAGTCTTTTTATTTCTGCTCAATGGAATTGATCTTCCACTAACTTCAACATTTTTACTATTGAATTTCTCAACTTTTTCAAGATTCACAATGTAAGATTTGTGAATTCTTAAAAATTTGTCTTCCGGCAATTGTTTTTCGAAAGATTTCATTGTTGATAAAATTACGATATTGGCTTCATCTGTAACTAACTTAATGTAGTCTCCAAGAGCCTCTATCCATTTAATATCATTTAAGATAACTTTTCTTTTCTTCAGGTTACTCTTTACGAAAATATGCTCTTCGTCTTCGTGAACTCTGTTCGCCTGCTCATACTTGGCTACTGCTCTGCGCACAGATGCATCAAAACGAGCCATGGTAATTGGCTTGTGAAGGTAATCTGTTACATCATAGTCAAATGCCTTTAGAGCATAATCAGGTTTTCCGGTAATTAAAATTACCTGAGGGCTGTTATCTAAAGACTCGAGTAGGTCAAATCCGTTGATAATAGGCATTTCAACATCTAAAAAGATTAGATCGATTTCGTTGTTCTTAATGCCATTTTTTGCCTCGATTGCGTTGCTGTATTCGGCCACCATAGCTAAATTCGGATGATTGTTTACCAATTTGGCAACTGCCATACGCTGCATAGATGAATCGTCTACGATAATACTACGTAATTTCATAAATGGTTTGATTTGTGGGGTTAAATCAGATACAAATTACTAAAAAAACGCGCTGAAGTACAACTAAAGTTGTGAACATTGCACGGTTTTCTGTGTAACTGGTATTTGAACATAGGTTAAGATTTAGGTTAAGCTTGATATAATTGATTCCTATGTATAACGAAGATTTTTACGTTTTCTTGTGGGGTGTCGCAATTATTATTATTTTTGCACACTTAAAATAATATAATTATGAACCATTACGAAACTGTTTTCATTTTGAATCCCGTTCTATCTGACACTCAGATAGAGGAAACAGTTAAGAAATTTGAAGATTTCTTAATTAAGAATGGCGCCAAAATGGTGGCCAAAGAAAATTGGGGGCTGAAGAAATTAGCCTATGCCATACAACACAAAAAGAGTGGTTTTTACCACTTGTTCGAATTTACTGCACCAGGTGAAATTCTTACTCCTTATGAGCAAGAGTTTTCAAGAGACGAGCGTATTATGCGTTTTCTAACGGTGAAGTTAGACAAACACGCAGTTGCGTGGGCAGAAGTAAGAAGAACAAGATTAAAAACAACTAAAGCATAAGTACTATGGCATCAATAGAACAACAAGCAAAAGGTAAAAAAGATGGAGAGATCAGGTATCTTACTCCATTAAACATTGAAACCAACAATAAAAAGAAATATTGTCGATTCAAAAAGAACGGTATCAAGTATATTGATTATAAAGATGCTGACTTCTTAATGATGTTGGTAAATGATCAAGGTAAATTACTTCCGAGAAGACTTACAGGTACTTCTTTGAAATACCAAAGAAAGGTGGCTCAAGCGGTTAAACGTGCACGTCACATTGCATTAATGCCTTACGTAGGTGATTTATTAAAATAAAATATACGAAACCATGGAACTTATATTAAAAGCAGACGTTGAAAACCTAGGGTTTAAAGACGATTTGGTGAACGTTAAGAACGGATTCGGTAGAAATTTTCTAATCCCTCAAGGCTTAGCTGCAATGGCAACTCCTTCTGCAAAGAAGGTTTTGGCTGAAAATTTAAAGCAAAAAGCACACAAAGAGAAGAAAGTTGTAGATGCTGCGAACAAAACTGCTGATGCATTGAAAACATTAGAAGTTAAAATTCCTGCAAAAACTGGAGCTGGAGACAAACTTTTTGGATCTGTAACTACTATTGACTTGGCAGCTGCCTTGGCAAAAGATGGTCATGAGATTGATAAAAAGTTCATTTCTATTAATGGAGGATCTGTAAAAAGAACAGGAACAGCAAATGCAAAAATTCGTTTGCATAGAGATGTTGTTGTTGATTTTCCTTTTGAAGTAGTTGCAGCAAAGAAATAATATATTTCATATAGCAAAAAATTGCCGTTCTCTATGCTTTGTCTGCGAGAACGGTTTTTTTATTCCTAATATTTAATACATGTCATTTTGAAATATAAAAGACTTACGAAAGAACAACTTGAAGAACTTCAACCTGAATTTATAAATTTTTTAGCCACACAATCTATTACTGGCGAAGAATGGAAAAATTTAAAAGAAGATAAACCGGCTGTAGCTGAAGATGAAGTTGATATTTTTAGTGATCTGATTTGGGAAGGTGTCCTGAAAAATGTTAGCTATCTAGAAAATATTTCATCGCAGCACATGCATTTCTTCAACTGCGAAGAAAAAGAAATGAAATTAATTTCAGTAAAAGTCATGAACCCCGAAATTGATTTGGCCACATCAGTAGGATTTAATTGGTTTAAAAAAAATTGGCAATCTGATTTTGTAGAATACCTTACTGCTTCAAAAGCATATACTGAAGATAAGAATTTAGATAAGTTCAAATTAATTGAACAAGGTGCAGTAATTACTAAAGGTGATTTATACAAATGGTTTGAAACAATGATTAAAGTAAAATAATCGTTTTACGCCTTTGTAACCCTACGCATTGTTAAGCCCTTCTAAAGAATTATATTTGTTTCAACTAACAAAACTGTTTCTTTAGCCTAGGCGCAAGAAAAACTAAAAGACTAAATGGCACAGAAACCATCTATACCAAAGGGTACTCGAGATTTTTCTCCCTTAGAAGTAATTAAAAGAAACTACATTTTTAGTATTGTTAAAAAACATTTTCAAACCTTCGGCTTTCAACCAATAGAAACGCCTGCGTTTGAGAATTCTAGTACTTTAATGGGTAAATATGGTGACGAGGGTGATCGCTTGATTTTTAAAATTTTAAATTCAGGTGATTTTATTAGTAAGGTTGATGATGTTACCTATAGCTCTAAAAATTCAAGTTCTATTACTCCGAAAATTTCTGAAAAAGCGCTACGCTATGATCTAACCGTACCATTTGCTAGATACGTTGTGCAGCACCAAAATGAAATCGACTTCCCTTTTAAGCGCTATCAAATTCAACCAGTATGGAGAGCTGATCGCCCACAAAAAGGACGTTTTAGAGAGTTTTATCAATGTGATGCAGATGTAGTAGGGTCTAATTCATTATTGCAAGAAATAGAGCTAGTACAATTATACGACGCTATTTTTTCCGAATTGAAGTTAGAAGGATCTAATATTAAATTGAATAACAGAAAAATTTTAGCGGGTATTGCAGAGGTAATTGGCGCCAAAAATAATTTAATCAATTTTACAGTAGCACTTGATAAACTTGATAAGATTGGTGAAGAAGGTGTAAAAAAGGAAATGTTGGCTAAAGGCATTTCTGAGGAAGCCATTGAAAAAGCAAGTCCATTATTTTCCCTTTCAGGAAGTAACAAAAAGCAACTTGATGAATTACAATATATTTTATCATCATCTGAAGTAGGAACAAAGGGAGTGGAAGAGTTGCGATTTATTATCGAGAATATCGAAGAAATCGGACTACAATCTGCTAATCTTTACATTGATGTAACCTTAGCTCGTGGACTCAACTATTATACAGGTGCTATATTTGAAGTTGCTGCACCAGATGGTGTTCAAATGGGTTCAATAGGTGGCGGAGGTCGTTATGATGATCTTACTGGTATATTTGGAATGAAAGATGTAAGCGGTGTCGGTATTTCATTCGGTCTTGACCGTATTTATTTGGTTATGGAAGAGTTAAATCGTTTTCCAGAAGCTATTGATCAATCGTTGCAAGTACTTTGTGTAAACTTCGGTGAGAAGGAAGGTTTGGCAGCATTGAAATTAGTAGGACAATTGCGAAAGGCAGGAATAAAAGCCGATTTATATCCTTCAAATGCCAAGATGCAAAAGCAAATGAAATATGCTAATAATAGAAATGTACCTTTTGTAATTTTATTAGGCGAAGAAGAATTACAGAATGGTTCTTTTGTTGTGAAAAACATGGCAGAAGGTTCACAACAAGAATATAGCTTAAGTCAAGTTGAAGATTTTATTAATACACTATAATCTATCTTTAACTGCTTTCAAAATTGCTTTGTAGTAGTTCGAATCATGAGGAACAAATGTTTTAAGTTCCTTGTTGTTAGATACATCTGAATAGAATTGATCGATTGAAACTAATTTCAATTCCTCAACTTCACTTTCCTGTTTTTGTAGATTTTCTAAAGACACTTTTAATTCACATACATAGGTATGATGAAATTCACAATCGATTAATTTGTTATGATGTTTTTGTATTGATCTAAAGACACCTATTTTTTCAAGTTGATCTATTGTTATTTTTAAGCCTATTTCTTCTTTAACTTCTCGTATGGCTGAAATTTCAATTTCTTCGCCAGCTCCTATATGACCAGCAACAGATACGTCCCAAAGTAGGGGGTAGATATCTTTATCTTTTCCTCTTTTTTGAAGTAAGACTTGTCCATCAAAAGAATAGAACCAAATATGTACTGTTTGATGAAACCATCCATTTCTATGTGCTTCTGACTTCATGGCTGTTTTTCCGGTAATAATACCGTTAGCATCAAGTATATCAATTAACTCATCCATATATAAAAAGAAAAAGCCTCCTAAAAAAGGAGGCTTAAAAATTAGTCGAAATAACTGAAAGTTTCTCCTTCTTTAATATTTAAAAGTGTGTCGTAAATCAAACGGATTACATTTTCTACATCATCACGATGAACAGTTTCAACTGTAGTATGCATGTAACGTAAAGGTAAAGAGATCAAAGCTGAAGCTACACCACCATTACTATATGCAAAAGCATCAGTATCAGTACCTGTAGAACGAGAAGCTGCCATACGTTGAAAAGGAATCTTATTCTTTTCTGCGGTTTCTATAATTCGTTCACGAAGTTTGTTTTGTACTGCCGGAGCATAAGAAATTACAGGACCTGCACCAATTTCAGTATGCCCTTGTGTTTTCTTTTCAATCATTGGAGTTGTGGTATCATGACAAACATCAGTTATGATAGCCACATCAGGATTAATGGTTTGCGTAATCATTTCAGCACCACGAAGTCCAATTTCTTCTTGTACGGCATTTGTTATGTACAATCCGAACGGAAGCTTTATTTTGTTTTCATGTAATAATCTTGCGACTTCTGCAATCATAAAACCACCGGCTCGGTTATCGATAGCGCGACATACAAATTTATCTTTATTAAGTATCTGAAAAGTATCAGGATACGTAATTACACAACCAACGTGCACGCCCATTTTTAAAACCTCTTCCTTGTCTTTTGCGCCAATATCAATAAATATATTATCTGGTTTTGGTGCTTTTTCATTCGCTCTATTTCGAGTGTGTATAGCTGGCCATCCGAAAACACCTTTTACAAAGCCATTTTTAGTATGAATATTTACCCATTTAGAGGGTGCAATCTGGTGATCACTACCGCCATTTCTTATTACATAGAGTAGGCCGTTATCTGAAATATAATTTACATACCATGAAATTTCATCAGAATGCCCCTCAATTACTACCTTATATTTTGCATCAGGATTGATAACTCCAACTGCTGAACCATAGGTGTCCGTTATAAAAGTATCTACATATGGTTTTAAATATTCCATCCAAATTTTCTGTCCTTCCCATTCGTAACCGGTCGGTGCAGCATTATTTAGATATTTTTCAAAAAATTCAAGTGATTTTTTGGTTATAATCTTCTTAGCAGCCATTTATGTTTGTTTAGTAGACTAAGTTAGTAATATTCACAATTAATTAATAATAAGCTTTTGTATTTATCGTTAATTTTGGCAAGGCTTTTGCCTTTATTATAATATATGAGAAAAGAATTCCTTGTTAGCATATGCTTATTGGTTACATTTTTAGGATGGTCACAGGTTGAAGAACAGCCTTTAGATTCTATTTCTGAGAATTTGATTATAGTTGAAGGTGATTCTATTGTGCGAAGTGCAATCGACCTTGACGAGATATACCTTTTTGGTAAATTGAAATTTCCTGATTATAAAACAAAACTCAAATACTATATTTTAAGACGTAAAACAATTAAGGTGTACCCATATGCTAAATTAGCTGCGGAGCGTCTAGTTGAACTAAACGATAGCATAGTTAAAATTAAAAGAAAAGGGAAGCGTAAAAAATACACCAAGAAAATTCAGAAATATATTGAAGATGAATTTTCTGAAGAACTTAAAAAGTTAACACGTACAGAGGGACAAATATTAGTAAAGCTAATTCACCGTCAAACAGGCACGACTGCATTTGACTTAGTTAAAGAACTTCGTAGTGGTTGGCGTGCCTTTTGGTACAGTACAACGGCAAAGGTTTTTAAGATCAGTCTTAAGGAGGAATTTAATCCCGAAGGAGTTCATGAAGATTATCTAATCGAAGATATTCTACAACGCGCTTTTACTGCAGATCGCCTTGATCGACAAAAGTCAGTTCTTGACTACGACTATGCTACTCTCAATAATAAATGGGGAAATGTAGATAAGAAAGTTGAAAAATAGACTTTAAAAATTTCAGATAAATTGCAACTATTTTTGTGATTTATTAGTATTGAAAATTGCCTCCATAATAATTTTTATACTGTAAAACCCCATTACAATAGCAGCTATTGCGAGTAAGAAACCGACTATAGCTACTGGCCAAAAAAATGCATGCTCTTCGTTTTTAATCGCCTGATGTAGCACAACTGGTGCAGAGAACATTAGAGCCGTAGTATAGGCGATGAATTTAATTCCTTTGACTAACAAATCCTTATCGGTATGCATGCTACTTGCTTTAAGTGATGTTAAAAGTAGGTATTTAGCCGTATATTTAAAACTAATAACTGGTTAAATTGTGTCCATGAAAGTTTTGCTAATCCCTGATAAGTTCAAAGGTTCTTTAAGTGCTAAAGGAGTCATTAGTGCAATTGAAAAGGGAATCAAATTAGCATTGCCTGAAGCGGAAACACATTCTATATTAGCTTCTGATGGTGGTGATGGTTTTTTAGATGCAATTTCCGCAAATATTACTTGCACAAAAATATCGGTAGAAACAGTTGACCCTTTAGGGCGCGAAATAAAAGCCGAATACCTATTTAATGCAAAAGAACAAACAGCTTATATTGAACTTGCAAAAGCTTGTGGATTAACTCTTTTAAAAACTGATGAAAAGAATGCAATGCAAACCTCCACTTTTGGTACCGGGTTGCTCATTAAAGACGCAATTTTAAAAGGAAGTCTATCAATTTATATTGGATTAGGAGGGAGTGCAACAAATGACGCTGGTATAGGTATAGCTGAAGCTTTAGGGTATTATTTCTTAGATAACGATGGTAATCAACTTGAACCCGTAGGAAGCAATCTTTCAAAAGTGAAATCGATACATAAAAGCAGTAATAGTATTTCATTAAAAGGTATTTCTTTTTATGCGTTGAACGACGTAGATAACCCTTTGTTTGGATCTACTGGAGCAGCACATACCTATGCAGCTCAAAAAGGGTCAAGTGACGCGGAAATTGAAGAGCTAGATTTTGGAATGCAAGATTTCGCAAATTTAGTTAAACAGCAAACCAGAAAAGATTACGTAGATAACCCTGGCGCCGGCGCTGCTGGCGGAACGGCATATGGACTAAAGGTTTTTTGTGAGGCAGAGTTTATTTCAGGAATTGATTTTGTTTTAAGTATGTCAGGTGCAAGTGAGTTGTTAATCAGAAACAGATATAATTATATAATTACAGGAGAAGGAAAATTTGATTCTCAAACCTTGCATGGTAAGCTAATAAACGGCGTTATAGATTTAGGTAAAAAGCATAATGTACCCGTTCTTGCGCTCTGTGGACAATTAGATTTAGACCCAAAAGAGCTTGAAAATATTGATCAGCTGGATATTATTGAAATAAGAGATGTTGAAAAGAATTTGGATTATAACATGAGAAACACCGAAATGCTCATAGCGCAATCGGTAGAACAATTTTTTAAAGTAAAATAACTACTCTATTATAATAGTTTCGGTAAAAGTCTGGCAAACAGCAAAATATCCTAAGGCAAAATTTTCAGAATCTTCTGTATTGATAGTATCGCTTGTAGTACCACTATTGGTGATATTTATAATGTTCCCTTTTACTGTTGCTGAAGGTGTTTGAAAAGGCCCTTGATCACCACCTGATTGAACAATAAGTTGATTCATATAATTATAAAAGGGTTCATCAACACCTAGTAAACTAACATTAATCTCACTTCCTTCTTCTACTTTGTCATCATAGAAATACGAAAATCGAAACGATTGGCCGTTATAAAATTCGTCTTCGGTTACTAAATAATCACCAAAGTCTAAGTCAACCAGATAAAAATCAGTTCTATCACTATTATCTAAAAATGAAACTTCAACTTCTGTTTCGTTGCCGGTAAACAGCGTACCATCACCTTGCTCTAAATTTAAAAGCGGTGCCGATTGTACGTATTGAGTTTTTGCTAAATATCGTTGACCGTTGTGCTCAATGTTGAGTTGTAAGGCTCCTTCTGCGAAAAATTGTGTTTCTTTTGTTGCTTCATAAACACCAGCACCTAATCCGGAAAACACCAATTCTTGAGAATCTAACGCGGAGGTAGGTACGTAATCAGGATTAACAATTGAAATACTTGTCAATTCAGCTGCTGTTATATCTTCAAAGAACGCGCTTGTCAGGTTAGCTTTAATTTGTACCGTTGTTGTTGCAGAATTAGTGTTAAGTCTTACTAGAGCATCTACAGAAAGCCTGGGTGGGGATTGTGGCACATCAACTTCTATGACATCTTCACATCCTAAAAAAAGCAGCCCTATACAAATTATGTAAAATACCTTTTTCATAGAATTAAAATTTAAAATTATAAGTAACAGCTGGTACTATTCCAAAAATTGATGTCCGAATGGCTTCATTTGCACCGGAATCAACATTCCTTCTAAAATTAATTGAAGCTGCATTCTTTCTTGAATAGACATTATAAATGCTAAATACCCATTCGCTTTTTAGCTTTCGCCCTTTATTTTTTCTAGGGGTCATGGTTGCTGAAATATCTACGCGATGATAAGCAGGGAGTCTTTCTTGATTTCGTAACCCATAATAAGGAACTGTTAAGCCTTGAAATTCAAATTGACCTACAGGATAATTAGTAGGTTGCCCGGTTTGATACACAAAATTAGAGTTGAAATTCCATTTGTCATCGACATCATAGCTTGCAAAAAGAGAAATATCATGTGTTTTGTCATAGGGTGTATTGTACCATTGTCCAAAGTTGATGCCGGTTTCAAGATTTGATATCCCATTGGTAGTATTAGCAACTCTACCTGGTGTTCGTTGTTCTGATTTAGAAAGGGTATAGGCAAGCCAACCCTGAAATTTACCTGTGTTCTTTCGTAGTAAAAATTCTAATCCGTAAGCCCTTGCTTCTCCGTTAAGAATTACTGTTTCAATTGCATCATTTGCAATTAAATTGGCACCATCTATGTAATCAATTCTATTTTGAACTTCTTTGTAAAAGACTTCAGTCTCTATTGAATAATCACCATCCTTTAGATTTTTGAATAATCCGAAGGCATATTGATCTAGTAATTGTGGTTTTGTAAATGGACCACTCGGAGTCCAAACATCAAGGGGAGTTGGGGAGCTTGTATTCGAAATTAAGTGAAGGTATTGCGCTAGCCGTGTGTAACTCGCTTTAATCGAACTGTTTTCGTTAAATGAATAGGAAAGTGAAACTCTAGGTTCGAAATTATTAAAGGTTGCAAGATTTTCTCCTTTGGTATTAATGGTTTCTACAGGACTTGCTTCTTGATATACCAATAAGGATGGATCAAAATTTATAGGATTATCATTCTCATAAACATTTAACTCATCTTGTCCCAATCGGATAAAATTACTAAATCGGACGCCATAACCAAGGCTAAGATTTTCAGTAATATCATGCTCTACATCAATATATGCAGCAAACTCGTTTGCGTACTTTTTTGTAAGCTGATCTTCGACAATACCTGAATCAGCATTACTAGGAGCAATCTTACCTGGGTTAAAACTATAATAAATGTTATTTAATCCGTAATTGATTTGAAGCTTGTCATTTAGATAATGTTTTAAATCATATTTCACATTAAAATTTTGAATACCTGAATTCCAATCAAAACCAACAAAATCAAGCTTTAATCCATAGTAGTAATCAGAATAGATCAATGATAAATTTGAGAATAGTTTATCTGAGAATAGATGATTCCACCTGAAGTTGCCGACTGAGTTGCCGTAGGTGTTTACAAAGCTTTCATTAATTCCGAATACATCTCTTCCGAAATACCCTGAAAAATATACGTTATTGTTTTCATTGATATTAAAATTGAACTTGGTATTTAGATCATAGAAATAAGCTGTATTATCTTGATTAAATAAGGGTAAAAATAAATGAGCATAAGATCCGCGTCCGCCAATTAAAAAAGCTGCTTTATCTTTTATAATTGGCCCTTCGACAAGTAGTCGACTAGCCACAAGACCAATACCACCATTTATTTTTAATTGTTTACTATTTCCTTCTTTTTGATAAATATCTAGAACAGAAGAAACACGCCCACCATAACGTGCAGGAATTCCTCCTTTAAATAATTTGATGTCTTTTATTGCGTCTGGATTAAAGACCGAGAAAAACCCGAATAGGTGAGAGGAATTAAAAATTATCGCTTCATCAAGAAGAATCAGATTTTGATCTACTGCGCCACCACGAACATTAAATCCAGAAGCACCTTCACCAGCATTCGTAACGCCAGGTAAAAGTAAAATTGATTTAATTACATCTGCTTCGCCAAGAATAACAGGTATTTTTTTAATGGTTTCTATGGACATTGCATTGACACTCATTTGAGGTGTACGTATGTCTAATTTCTCGACGTCATCGGTAACAATTACTTCTTGTAATTGTTCTGCTTCTTCAATCAATTGGTAGTTGATTTTCTGATCTGCTGTAAGCGATAAAGTTTGATTGATGGTTTTAAAGCCTAAATAACTGACTTGAATTTGATATTCTCCTTCAGGCAGGGTTAGCGAATAAAATCCATATTCATTAGTGGTTACACCAGTTCTAAGTTCGGGTACGGCGATAGTAACACCAATTAATGTTTCATTACTTGACGCCTCAGTAATCGACCCGCTTATGGTAAATTTTTGTTGGGCAAAAGAAAAAAGTGAAAAAATTAGCAATAAGAAGGTTAGCAGAAAGGTACGTGAGTTCATTCAGCAGTTTTTTTATAAAATTAGAAAAATAAATGCTCATATAATCGTTAATGTTCTATTAAAACAAAAAGACCCTTGCTAATGAGCAAAGGTCTTTTGATTAATCTATTCAAAGCAGTTACATGCTTTCTAAAATCGAATTTAAAGAAGAACTAGGTCTCATAGCTTTAGCTACCATTTGTGCATCTGGCTTGTAGTAACCACCAACATCTTGAGTACTACCTTGCGCCTCAATTAGTTCACTTACAATTATAGCTTCTTTTGCGTTCAAACTTTCAAAAACTTTTTTAAATTGTGTTTTAAGTTCAGCATCAGCATTTTGATTAGCTAAAGCTTCTGCCCAATACAAGGATAAATAGAAGTGACTTCCTCTTGTGTCTAGTTCTTTAACCTTTCTAGAAGGCGATCTATTATTGTCTAAGAATTTTTCAGTTGCATCATCTAAAGTATTCCCTAATACCCTAGCTTTTGCATTGTCAAATTTCTCACCGAAGAAATCTAGAGCAACACCAAGCGCCAAGAACTCTCCAAGAGAATCCCAACGAAGGTGACCTTCATCCATAAATTGCTCAACATGTTTTGGTGCTGACCCACCCGCACCAGTTTCAAACAATCCACCACCATTCATTAATGGTACGATTGAAAGCATTTTTGCGCTAGTACCTACTTCTAAAATAGGGAAGAGGTCAGTTAGATAATCACGAAGTACATTTCCTGATACTGAAATTGTATCCTTTCCATCTTTGATTCGCGCTAACGTAAATTCAGTCGCTTTTATAGGAGATAAAATCCGAAGATCTAATCCAGAAGTATCATGATCTTTAAGATATTCTGTTACTTTTTTAATTAATTCCGCATCGTGAGCTCTATTTTCATCTAACCAAAATACTGCTGGAGTCAATGATGCTCTAGCTCTTGATACTGCTAATTTTACCCAGTCTTTAATTGGAGCATCTTTCACTTGACACATTCTCCAAATATCACCTTGATCTACAGTATGCTCTATTAGCGTTTGCCCTGAACTACTTACAACACGTACGCTACCATTAGCAGGTATTTCAAATGTTTTATCGTGTGAACCATATTCTTCGGCTTTTTGAGCCATCAATCCTACATTTGGTACAGTACCCATAGTAGTTGGATCAAAAGCACCATGCTTTTTGCAAAAATCAATTGTAGCTGTATAAATACCAGCGTAGCTACTATCAGGAATAACAGCTTTGGTATCTTGTGGCTTTCCGGTAGCATCCCACATTTGACCTGAATTACGAATCATTGCAGGCATTGATGCATCAATAATGATATCACTTGGAACATGCAGGTTGGTTACTCCTTTGTCTGAGTTTACCATTGCTAAACCAGGACCATTAGCGATTGCTTCTTCAATATCTGCTTCAATTTCAACTTTTTTGTCAGCTGGAAGTTTATTTAGTTTGTTTAAAATATTTTCAAGTCCATTGTTTGCTTTAATTCCAGCGGATTGAAAAGTAGCACCGTGTTTTGCAAATACATCTTCAAAGTAAGCTTCTACGGCATGACCAAAAATGATTGGGTCAGAAACTTTCATCATTGTGGCTTTCATGTGTAATGAAAATAAAACGCCTTGTTCTTTTGCTTCTGCTACTTGTTTTTTTAAAAAGGCAATCAATGCCTTTTTATTCATAACAGTAGCATCTATAATTTCACCTTTTAAAAGGGATATTTTCTCTTTTAGAACTTGTGTTGAGCCATCATTTTGAACCAATTCAATTTTTACTTCAGTAGCTTCTGAAAGCGTAATTGATTTTTCGTTCGCTTGAAAATCACCTTCACCCATAGTCGAAACATGTGTGTTGGAATCAGCACTCCAAACACCCATACTATGTGGGTTCTTTTTAGCATAGTTCTTTATTGCTTTCGGTGCTCTTCTGTCAGAGTTACCTTCTCTAAGTACTGGGTTTACAGCACTTCCTTTTATTTTGTCATAACGTGACCTTATTTCTTTTTCTGCATCATTTGTTGGCTGATCAGGATAGCTTGGTAGAGCATACCCTTTGCTTTGTAGCTCTGCAATAGCTTCTTTTAATTGAGGAATAGAAGCACTAATATTCGGTAGTTTAATGATCGTAGCTTCAGGACTCTTTGCCATTTGTCCTAATTCTTCTAAGTCATTTGGCACCTTCTGATCTTCGGATAAAAAATCAGGGAACGTAGAAATAATTCTTGCCGCTAATGAGATATCTTTTGTTTCAATTGAAATACCAGAAGTATTCGTGAAAGCTTTTACGATAGGTAAAAAAGATTGTGTCGCTAAAGCCGGAGCTTCATCAGTTTTTGTATATAAAATCTTAGGCATTTGTAGTTCTTATTTTTTGTTTAAAGCGCTGCAAAGATACAATTTTATGAGCGTTTTTTAGATTTGTAGAATGCCAAAATATGATCAGCAATTACAAATTTTGTTTCATAAGTTTAGAAAGGATAATTTTCAAGAAATCAACAAGAACATTCAGCTTTAGAATAAGTAAGTTCTTTATTCATCAATATTCTTGTAAATAACAAAACCCATATCATTGTACAAGTACATTGATATGGGTTTTTAGAAGAAGTTTACAAACATGTTGTTTTGTCCGAAAACAAAACCGCAACCATTGATTGCATTTGCGTCACTTTTTCAACGTTTGAAATTAGATTACAATTCTTAATCATTCAACCAAGCAATTGTTTTCTTTTTTCTTCTCACAGTCTTAATGCTATCTTTCTAAAATTCCCACCGAGGTATCATTTTAGTCTTATAACATCCACATACACTAGAAAAGCGACAGCTAATAAAGTATATGATCGTTTATCTCGAAATCTCAAAAGCAATTAAATTGCAACTGTATTTCTAAATGCACTAAACCATAATATAAAGAACGTAAACTCTACATTGATCTTCCGTATATATCCATCCAGACATATATTTCTAAATCATACTCTAATATACAAAAAATACTATTCGAGACTATTAAATTTAAACAACTAGTAATCAACACAATATGAACACCCGTTATTAACAATTGTGCATAAATAAACCCATCTTCTAAATAAATCAAAAGATGGGTTTTTGTATAAGATTAAGATAATACGCTTACTTACGTATCTCTTTAATTCTTGCTTTCTTACCAGTAAGTTCTCTGAAGTAGAAAATACGAGATCTTCTCACTTTACCTTGTTTGTTTACTTCAACTTTTTGAAGTGCTGGCAAATTCACAGGGAATATACGTTCAACGCCTATAGTACCAGACATTTTTCTAATTGTAAAAGTTTCTGTTGCTCCAGAGCCTCTTCTTTGAATCACAACTCCTTTAAAAAACTGTGTTCTTGTTTTTTCACCTTCCTTAATTTCGTAGTATACTGTAATTGTATCACCAGCAGAGAATTTTGGAAATTCTTTTTTAGCTACAAACTCGTTTTCTACAAATTGGATTAATGCTTCCATGATTTAATATTTACTATGATGTTTACATCAACGTTCACGATTTTCGTCAGAGGTTAATTTAACAGAGTGCAAAAATAGTCCTTATACCTGAATTTACAAGTAATTTCTAAATAATTTAAGTAAGATTTGTTATGGTTTCTCAATATTCTTTAGCTTAAGCATGGCCATTGCAAAGCCAATCGCAAAAATAATTCCGAAGAATGTACTTATGATACTTAAAATTCCTTGTATAAAAACCATGTCACTAGGGCTTCTTTCTATCATGAATAATGCAGATATAATTGGACGTGAAATCATTGTGATAATTAAAAGTAAACTTCCAACTAGCATCAAAATACCATCAATGGATTTTGATTTTATTACATATACTATAGAAAAAACTAACAGTAATGCCTGTCCGATAAAACCTAAAACGCCACTAATGCCGTAGAATATTTCGTAGCTCTCCATGAATTACTCCTTGTTTAAAAGATCTGGTCTTAGTTTTTCTGTACGCTTTTGTGCTTCATTTTCACGCCACTCTTCAATTTTTGGAAAATTACCACTTAGTAATATTTCTGGTACTTTCTGACCTTTATATTCTGCGGGCCGGGTATATATTGGTGGTGCTAACATGTTATCTTGAAACGTGTCAGTTAATGCAGATGTCTCATTATTTAACACGCCTGGTATTAATCTAATAATCGTATCACATAAAATGGCTGCTCCTAATTCACCACCAGAAAGTACATAATCACCAACTGATATTTCTTTAGTAATGAACATATCACGAACTCTTTGATCTACACCTTTATAATGACCACAAAGAATAATCAAGTTTCCTTGAAGCGAAATTCTATTCGCCATTTGCTGATTTAGCGTTTCACCATCCGGCGTCATATAAATGACATCGTCATAATCTCGTTCTGTCTTCAACGCAGAAATACACTTGTCAATTGGTTCTATCATGAGTACCATGCCGGCACCGCCGCCAAATTGATAATCATCAACTTGATTATAACTCTTGTCCGTATAGTCTCTTAAATTATGAAAATGAACTTCTACTAACCCTTTTTCGATGGCTCTTTTCAGAATAGAGGCCTCGAACGGACTCTTTAATAATTCAGGAAGAACAGTAATAATATCAATTCGCATCAAAACTTAATTTTAGAGATCATTTGGAGGTCCAAAAGTAATGAAAACAGTCCGTATCTTTTTCCCATCCTAATCTTTCATATAGCTTTTGCGCAGGATTATTAATCGCAGTTTCAAGCGCTAGGCCTTTATATCCTTTTTCTTGACAGAAGTTCTTTGCTTTAGTCAATAATCCTTCTCCAACTTTTTTACCTCTGTGATTAGTGTCAACATACAAATCATTCAATATAAATACTGGTTGCAGCGAAACTGAAGAAAAAGTTGTGTAAAGTTGCGTAAAGCCTATTGGTTGATCGTCTTCAAAAGCTAAAAACAAAATCGATTCACCTTTTGAAAACCTGCTTTCAAGAAATTCTTTGGCAGCATTGATATTTGAAGTTTGTTTATAAAAAATACGATACTGATCTAGTAGTGGGGCTATTAAAGGAATATGGGAACTATCTGCTTTTATAATTTTCATTTGTATCTAAGTCAAAAAAAAACTCCTTTCGGAGTTTTTAAATTATTTTGATTTTTTATATTTATTTATTTCGTCTTGTAATTGCCTACTAATTTTTTGTTCTCGCTCTAAAGCTCTCCGTCTATGATCTACATACTCTTCTTCAACTTCTGACAATGACGTTTTAGCTTCTTGAGTCAAGATGTTACTTCTTCTAAACTTATACATGAAGAATAACATCAGACCTAACAAACCAGCAATGATCGACCATAAAATGGTATTGTAGGTAACTTTTGAAACTAAAATACCTAGAAAAGACATACTATCTTTTTCTTCAGTTACTCCTGTAAGATTATTTGTGGTTTCTTCTAATTTTTTATTTAATGAAGAAATAGTTGACTCGTGTCCAGATATCGTGTTTTTTAATTGAACGGCATTGGTTTCTAGTCCTTTCAAACTGTCTAATACATTTTGACGAAGTTTGTCTAGTGAAATAGTACGTACAACTTCATACTTTTTACCATCAGCACGATAATTACCTGATTTTTTATAAATAAAGTCAAATTGATTATCAATGGAACCTTTGTCTAGAGATAATTCAGGTTTAGTTTCAGTAGTTTCTTGAGCTGATAATGTGCCAATACACAATGAAAAAAGTATTACACATAGTATTCTAAAGCCTTTCATACACGTAAGTCTTGAGGTTAACATTGATTTAGAGGGAACTAAAGTAATTCAATATTCTCAATTAAGAAAAAAAATTGTGAATTACAGATTTCAAAGATATGAATTCATGTCAGAATCTATTGCGTTTTTATTGCTTTTTGACAAAGCAGCTAGTAATAAGTAAATCTTCTAACTTTAGCTATATATTTTGCCAAACGAATAACCTGATGCGAATATCCATTTTCATTATCATACCATATATATAGTATAATGTTCTTACCGTTTTTCGTTACAATAGTTGCGTTACTATCATAAATTGCTGGTGCCGTAGTACCGACAATATCAGAAGAAACCATTTCTTTGCTCAATGAGTATTGTATTTGTTCTACTAAATCACCCTCAAGCGCATATTTTTTAAGAATAGTATTTAGGCCATCTAAAGAGGTTTTGTTTACAATTTCTAAATTCAAAATTGCTAAAGAACCATTTGGAACAGGAACTCTAATGGCATTTGAAGTCAACTTTCCTTTCAGAGAAGGCAATGCCTTAGCAACCGCCTCGCCAGCACCTGTTTCCGTAATTACCATATTTAATGCTGCAGCTCTTCCTCTACGAAATTTACTATGCATGTTATCTACTAAATTTTGATCATTAGTATACGCATGTATAGTTTCTAAGTGTCCTTTTTTTATACCTAATGAGTCTTCGACAACTTTTAAAATAGGAGCAATTGCATTGGTAGTACAAGAGGCAGCTGAAAATATTTTAGTTTTATCAGGATTAAACTCTTTTTGGTTTACGCCATGAACAATGTTCGGCACATTTTTTCCTGGTGCGGTTAATAATACTTGAGATGCTCCTACAGATATTAAGTGTCTGCTTAGCTCATTCTTATCTCTAAACGCCCCAGTATTATCTATAATAAGTGCATCTGAAATGCCATACTTGGTATAATCAATTAGCTCAGGTTTTGCAGCATTAATAACATGAACAGTAGTGCCATTAATTATCAATGCGTTTTTAGATGCATCTACCGCAATTGTACCCATAAACTTTCCGTGTACGGAGTCGGTTCGCAATAGACTTGCTCTTTTTTCTAGTATCTCAGAATTGTTTTCTCCGCGCGTAACTATTGCTCTAAGTCGCAGCTGATTCCCTTTTCCGGTTTTAGCCATTAGCTCACGTGCTAACAATCGTCCAATTCTTCCAAATCCGTATAAAACAACATCTTTAGGTTTAATTTTGATCGATTCAGTAGCACCTTTTAACTTTGTAATGACAAAGGCTTTAGCATTACTGAAATTAGAGTCATCAGAGTGATACTCGTAGGTAAGCTTGCCTATATCTAATTTTGAAGGAGGAAGTTTAATATCGTTAATTGCCCTTAGAATTTCAACAGAGTCAAATATAGAAATTGGTTTTTGCACAAATTCCCCTGCATACTCATGCAAGTGAATTATATCACTTACATTTTTGTCTATAATTTGATTTTTAAAGAGTACAATTTCTATGGACTTATCATACCAAAGATCACTTGTGATTTTGATGAATTCTGTAGTTGCTTTTCTTCGGTCTGCTTGAAAGGCTAGTTCTTTTTCGTACGATTTAAAATCAGGCATTGAATAAGGTATAAATGATTAATTTTTGGCAAAAATATGATTTATAAATGTCTTGATTCAACTATTCATAAAAAAACACTCCATTTGGAGTGTCTTTTTATGAATATGATATTTTGTAGCTTTTTCTATTGAAAAATAAGTCGTTCTTTCTCTCCATCTTCATTGATCATGGTGATACTTGTTTTGCCATACCTCGTGATTTTATCGAATAGATTTTTTGCGTCGTTAATGTTGGTAATTTCTTCATCATCCAATGATAGTAAAACCTTTCCAATCAAACCATAACCTTGGTATCTAGTTGGAACATCTACTATTTTCACTCCCTTTTTTGTTTTAAATTTTTTGCGATCGTTGTCATTTAAGTTTTTAACTTCAAATTCTAACTGTGGTAATCTTATTGTTTGTCTTTCTTTAAGTAAAACTGGTAAAATTAGTTGTTCACCATCTCTGTCAATAGTTACTTGTACTTCATCTTTCGGGCTTTTAGTAGATAAATAACCTGTCAAATCTGGAAATTTTCGAACGTTTATATCATCAACCTTTTTGATTACATCTCCCTTAAGTAATCCTGCATCCGCTGCACCGGTATCTTCTTCAACAGAGGCAACGTATACACCTTCAGTTTCATTTATACCCATTTCAATTGCATCAGGAGATTTAAGATCGGCAGCTTTAATCCCTAAAATGCCTTTTTGAATCGTACCATATTCCATGAGATCTTCAACAACTTTTCTAGCTATATTACTCGGTACAGCAAATGAGTAGCCAACGTAAGAACCCGTTTGTGAAGAGATGGCAGTATTAATACCTACAAGATCTCCGTTCGTGTTTACTAAGGCACCACCACTATTGCCAGGGTTTACGGCAGCATCTGTTTGAATAAAAGATTGATTTTTTCCTAAATCTCGTGCTTTTGCACTAACAATACCCGCAGTCACGGTAGAAGTCAGATTAAACGGATTACCAACTGCTAAAACCCATTCTCCAATTTTTGTATTGTCAGAGTCTCCAAAAGCGAGGTAAGGAAGATTGTCTTCAGCTTCTATTTTGATTAAGGCGATATCAGTATTAGGGTCAGAGCCTATTACTATAGCATCATAGGTCTTATTATTATTTAACGTAACCTGTAATTTTTCAGATTTAGCTATGACATGATTATTAGTTACAATATGACCATCAGGCGAAATAATAACTCCAGAGCCAGAACCCACTTGAGCTCTTTGATTACCTCTTTCTGATCCATAGAAAAAATCCCATGGGTTGCTAGAGCTACGACCTGTTGTTACATTTTTTACGTGAACCACAGCATTCACCGTATTCTCGGCTGCTACTGTAAAGTCAACTTCATTGATTCCAGATCCGTTTGCAGATGTGGGTGAGTAACTGGTGTTAAAAACAGTCCCATTATCACTTGACTCAACAATTGCAAATTTTGAATCCTCAAAAAACAACTTATAAGCTCCTAATGTAATTGCACCAGCAAAAACTGCGACCAATAATAAACTTCCTATTTTCTTCATACTAAAACCTAAGATTTATGTTATGTCTCGAAATTAAATATTTTATACATGTCGTTAAGGACATTTAACTACTTTTTAACTGCCAAAAAAACCTTAATAAATGTTTTATCTTTACACTAGAATTCATCTTTATGACACTTACTTTTTATAAATATCAAGGAACAGGAAATGATTTTGTTATCATTGATAATAGAGCCTTGATTTTTCCTAAAGATGATACGAAATTGGTTTCGTCCCTTTGTGACAGAAGGTTTGGCGTTGGTGCTGACGGACTCATTTTGTTAGAGAATGACCCCGTGGAAGACTTTAATATGGTTTACTACAATGCTGATGGTAATCAAAGTACCATGTGCGGAAATGGAGGAAGATGTCTCGTGGCTTTTGCAAAAGAACTTGGTATTATCAATACTGAAACTTCTTTTAATGCAGTTGATGGTTTACATACTGCTAAAATTGAAAATGGCCAGGTAAGTTTGCAAATGAGTAATGTTTCTGAAGTACAAAAGAAACCCAATTCATTTTTTCTCGATACAGGATCACCGCATCATGTGCAATTAGTTGAAAATTTAAAGGATTTTGATGTTGCAAAAGAGGGTGCAAAATTGAGATATGGTATTTATGGAGCTTCTGGTAGTAATATCAATTTTGTAGAACAACAGACCGAAGATACTTTTGCGGTAAGAACCTATGAAAGGGGTGTTGAAGATGAAACGCTGTCTTGCGGTACTGGAGTAACTGCAGTTGCTATTGCAATGCATAATGCAGGTAATACTAATCTCAATGATATTCGAATAGAAACTAAAGGAGGGGAACTAAGTGTTCGCTTTATAAATGGTGTGAATTATTCAGATGTCTATTTAACAGGACCGGCAGTATTAGTTTTTAAAGGAAATATGGAATGTTAAATCTAAAAGGAGAGCATATCTATTTGAGGGCTTTAGAACCTAAAGATCTTGATTTTTTATATGAATTAGAGAATGATACTTCTATTTGGGAAATTAGCGGAACAACCACACCTTATTCGAAACAAGTATTGCAATTATATTTAGATAATGCCCATCGCGATATTTACGATGTAAAGCAATTGCGTTTATGTATTTGTACCAATACGGATGAAGTTATTGGACTTGTTGATCTATTTGATTTCGATCCTAAAAATAATAGAGCAGGTATTGGCATTGTTATTTTAACTCCAGATGATCGAGATAAAGGCTCTGGAAGTGAGTCAGTTAGAGTTTTGATGGATTATGCTTTTTCGACCTTGAGTTTGAGGCAATTATACGCCAATGTGGTTGAAGATAATTTGGCTAGTATACATCTATTTGAAAAGCTAGGCTTTGAGAAAGTAGGCGTTAAAAAAGATTGGATCTTTTCAAATGGGTCTTATAAAAATGAAGTTTTATTCCAAAAAATAGCAACATAAAATGTATATAAAAAAGATAATACTGGTGATTGTATTAATTGGTCTCGTTGTAGGTGGCATTTTCGCTTATAATGTCTATGGATCAATATTTAACCCCAATACCGCCTTTAATAATGAAGAGGCTACTTTGTTTATTCGTTCTACGGATACTTTTGCCGATGTGAAAGAAGCTTTATCTCCATTATTAGATGATGTAGAGTCTTTTAATGCAATTGCTGATAAAAAAGGATATTCTAGCAATGTAAAAGGAGGGAAGTATATTATAAAAAAAGGGATGAATAACAATGATATTGTCAACATTCTAAGAAGTAATAACATTCCTGTAAAAGTTGCTTTTAATAATCAAGAAAGGCTTGAGGATTTTGCAGGAAGAATTTCAGCTCAAATCGAGCCAGATAGTCTTACGCTACTAAATGCCTTTAATGATGCTGAATTTTTAACTTCTAATGACTTTAACAGCGACACAAAACTAGCTATGTACATTCCGAATAGCTATGAGTTTTTCTGGAATACATCTGCGGAGAAATTTAGAGATCGTATGTTAAAAGAATATAATCGTTTTTGGAATGCTGATCGATTATCCAAAGCAAAGGCCTTAAACTTAGACCCAGTTGAAATCGTTTCATTGGCTGCTATTGTTCATAAGGAGACTGCTAAAATAGATGAAAGGCCACGTGTTGCAGGTTTATATTTGAATAGAATCCGCAAAAAAATGCTGCTGCAGGCTGATCCTACGGTTATTTATGCCTTGAAAAAGCATCAGAATAATTTTGATTTAGTTATTAAAAGAGTGCTTTATAAAGATTTAGAATTAGATTCTCCATACAATACATACAAATACAGAGGTGTCCCTCCAGGACCCATAACTATGCCTGATATCACGGCTATTGATGCCGTATTGAATTCTGAAAAGCATGAATATATCTATATGGTTGCCAATGTGGAGAACTTCGGGTATCATAAATTCGCAAGAACAGGAGCACAACATAACCAAAATAAGGTGCAATATATCCGTTGGATTAACGCTCAAAAAATTAACAGATAGGTAACTCACCCTAAATTATGAACTTGTTAACTAATATTGGGTATTTTTAACGTTGCCTTGTTAAAAGATATCTGAAATGGACCATATCTTTGCATAGTAATATTTAAGCGCGCATCAATTCTGGTGTAAGTCTTATATAAAAACAGAGATATGAGAAAGTGGATAAGTTTTACGAGTCCCCTAATCATTACATTTATATTATTGAGTTTCGGTTTTGTTTCTACGAAAGTAGTAGTACCTGAATCTCTTAAAGTAACTGAACCTACAGAAGTATTGTTTCCCAAGAACAAGACTTCATATGAAAAAACCATTGTAGCGCCTCCATTTTTAGGAAGCAGTTATGCTGGTTTTAAAGAAGCTTTGGCTTTTAAAGAATCTTCTGGTGATTATTTCACGACGAATACATTAGGATATTTAGGTAAATACCAATTTGGTATAGGTACCCTACAATTGATTGGTGTATATGATGCGAGTACTTTTTTGAATAACCCTGAATTACAAGAAAGGGTTTTTCAAGCTAATATAGCTCGTAACAAATGGATTCTTAGAAGAGATATCAAACGCTTTGAAGGGAAATGGATAAAAGGAACTAAGGTTACCGAATCTGGAATGTTAGCTGCGGCTCATTTAGCAGGTGCTGGTAATGTAAAGAAATATCTGCGTTCCTATGGTCGCTATGATCTCAAAGATTCATACGGTACAAATATGGCCAAATATATTAGGGTATTTTCAGGCTATGATATATCAGAAATATCGCCCAAGCGAAATGCAAAGATTTAAAAGTACTATGTATATATGAAGATGGTAGGCCTCAACTAGAACGTTGGGGCTTATTTTTTGAATAAAACTCTATTGTTTGTTGAGAGTTTATAATTATGAACAGATTACATTATTTTCAAACTTCAAACTTACCCTTGTATAATAAAGATAGCTGGTCTTTTATGAAGGTCAACAGGAGTTTTCTTCCAGTCCGCTACCGTTTTAGTAAAGATATATTCGGTTGGCAACGTAATATCACAAGCAATACAAAGCAAGGTTTGATTTGAGAGTGTTTTTAGCATTTCAGCAAGAAGCTTATCATTGCGATAGGGGGTTTCAATACAGATTTGCGACTGATGTTGTTCTGTTGAAATTTTCTCCATCTGTTTAATTGCTTTCTTTCGGTCAGCAGAATCAATAGGTAGATAGCCTTTGAATGCAAAACTTTGACCGTTCATACCGCTAGCCATAAGTGCAAGAAATATGGAAGATGGGCCAACTAATGGAACAACTTGAATTCCCTTTTCGTGTGCTATTTTAACTACATCAGCGCCAGGGTCTGCAATACCAGGACAACCTGCTTCAGAAAGTATACCTACATCATAACCTTGAAAACATGGTTCTAAATAACCAGGTAGCGCTTGTGGTTCGGTATATTTATTAAGAATTTCTAAATGAAGACTCGGTTGCGATTTGCTTGAACTTATTTTTTTAATTGATTTACGAGCAGTTTTTTCATTCTCTACGATATAGTAATCAATATTCTCAATGGCTCGTTTAATAGAGATTGGTAAAACCTCTAAAGGTTCATTTTCCCCTAATGTTGTGGGAATTAAATAAAGCTTCCCTATTTTATTAGATTGTTCTGCCATGGTTTTATTTAGTGTTCAATTTCTTGGCTATAACTTCGCAGGCTTTATCAATGAGATGAAAAACATTGTCAAATCCGTCTTCATTGCCATAGTAGGGGTCAGGCACTTCATTTATATCCAAAGTAACTTCATCTAATATGAGTTTGACTTTGGCTGCATCTTTTGAATTTCTTGACTTTGAAATTACATTTGTGTAATTACTCTTATCCATTACATAAATAATGTCAAATTCATCAAAATCTTGGGTTTCAAATTTCCGACAGCGTTGGTCGTTAATATTGATTGCGTATTTGTTAGCAATAGCGATGCTTCTTGTGTCTGGTTTGTTACCAATGTGATAGCCTCCAGTACCGGCAGAATCAACAAATATAGTATTGGAATTCACCTTGCTTTTTAGAATGCCTTCGGCTAGTGGTGACCTACAGATATTTCCGAGGCAAACCATTAAAACCTTAGTTACCATAATTGCTTATGAAAATTTCTTGGTAAGATCCTCAATATACTTGCGGAACTGTTTATCAGTTTCTGCAAGATTATCAACTGTTTTACAGGCGTGTAGTACCGTTGCATGATCTCTTTTGCCAATTTGCGAACCAATACTTGCTAACGATGCTTTGGTGAATTTCTTTGCAAAGAACATTGCTAACTGACGCGCTTGTACAATATGACGCTTACGTGTTTTTGATTGTAATGTAGCAACATCCATTTCGAAATAGTCAGAAACTACTTTTTGAATGTAATCAATAGATACTTCACGTTTAGTATTCTTTACAAACTTCTCAACTACCTGTTGAGCCAATTCAAGAGTAACTTCTTTTTTGTTGAAAGAAGATTGAGCAATCAAAGAAATGATAGCGCCCTCAAGTTCTCGAATATTACTTTTAATATGTTTAGCTACATATTCTATAATATCATCTGGCATTTCAACACCGTCACGATATAATTTATTTTTTAATATGGATATTCTAGTTTCGTAATCAGGATTTTGAAGCTCTGCCGAAAGGCCCCATTTGAAACGAGACAATAAACGTTGCTCAATATCTTGCATATCAACAGGAGCCTTGTCCGAAGTCAAAATTACCTGCTTACCATTTTGATGTAAATGGTTGAAAATATGGAAGAATACATCTTGTGTTCCTGATTTGCCTGAGAGAAATTGTACATCATCGATAATCAGTACATCAATCAATTGATAAAAATGTATGAAATCGTTTCTAGTATTTTTCTTTACAGATTCAATATACTGTTGTGTAAATTTCTCCGCAGAGATATATAGAACAGTTCTTTCAGGGTACTTGTCTTTTATTTCAACACCAATAGCATGTGCTAAATGCGTTTTTCCTAAACCAACACCACCGAAAATAAGTAGTGGGTTAAAAGATGTGCCACCTGGTTTGTTTGCAACTGCCATACCAGCAGAGCGAGCTAAGCGATTTGAATCACCCTCTAGGAAATTATCAAAGTTGTAATTCGGATTAAGTTGAGATTCGATTTTTATATTTCGAATACCCGGTATAACAAAAGGATTTCTTAATTGAGGATTCTTTGACTTGATTGGCACATCCATTTCTTGAGGGAAAAGATTGCCTCTATTGGCACTTGGAATTTTTTCTGTGAATGGTTCTTTATTTCCGTATGTGTTTTCCATACGTATGATGTAGACCAATTTAGCAGTTTCGCCTAATTCTTTAGTTAAGGCCACTTTGAGTAGTTTCACATAATGTTCTTCTAGCCACTCGTAGAAGAATTTACTTGGTACTTGAATACTTAAGGCATTTTCTGAGAGCTTAACAGGTTTGATAGGTTCAAACCATGTTTTGAATGCCTGCGGTTGAATGTTGTCTTTTATAAAAGCCAAACAATTGTTCCATACGGAATTAGCAGTTACACTCATTTAAAACTTCTCTTAATCTGGTTAGTGATTCGTTGTTGTAGGCAAAAAAATCGTCAGAGGCAGACTTCATTTTCTGGTCCGACAAATATGTGAACAAAAAACATAATAAAAAAATGAAATAGCATTGAATTTCTGATTTTTTTTTCTCATGTTAAGCGACCAAATATAGTCATCCTTTAAATGTATCATTTTTTAAATAAAAAACATGAATTATAATGAAATTTCTTTTCGCGTGCGATATGCAGAAACAGACCAAATGGGTGTGGTGTATCATGGTAATTATGCACAGTACTTGGAGATGGGTAGGGTTGAATGGTTAAGGCAGTTTGGTATTTCTTACAAAAATATGGAAGAAAATGGCACAATGCTACCAGTTGTTTCATTATATGTGGATTATAAAAAACCAGCACTCTACGATGATCTAATAACGGTACGTACAATTTTAAAAAAAACACCTTCAGTCAGAATCGAATTTGACTTTGTAATTTACAATGAATCAGGTCAAATTTTAGCAAATGCAAATGTTGTTCTTGCTTTTATTGACATGAAAAGAAACAGACCAGTAAGATGTCCTCAGTACTTACTAGATGCGATCTACAAAAATGAATTAATGTAACAGCGGCATTTTTATATTACAGACTTATATATTTTTATTTTTCTCACATATTTTTTTTGTAAAAAAAATATTACAACCAGCTTATCGACAAAAGTTAAGTAAAATCGGATGTATATATTTCCACAGTCTATTTACATCATAATATGTGTCTTTCACAACAAAAATATGTACTAGGCCTATATTCGAGCTACCTTAGATCTCTTGAAAATAATTGTTTTTGCTAGTTTCATTAACAATTTTGATAGAGAGATAGTTTATGTTCAAAACCCTACTTAAAATTATTTTTTTGATTTGCTGTACAAGTCTATCTGCCCAGTTAGATTTATCGTTGACGCAAACAGAAGCAGTTTGCTCTTCAGATGGTACAATAAATGCCACCGCTAGCGGAGGTACAGAACCATACCAATATCAAATAGTTTCTGGGCCTGAACTTAGAGGTTTTCAGTCTTCTGGTATGTTTAACGCCTTGCAACCGGGGATATACTCAGTACAAGTTAGAGACGCTACGTTTGATATATACTCTGAAGAAATAACTGTACTCGGTTCTTATGTTCTACCTACATTGAATACATCTATCACTCCACCTACCTGCTCAAGTAGCTCAGACGGTGCGGTAGAATTAATAGGAACTAACGGTAATCTAATAGGAACCTCCGCATTTCCCACCTTTAAATATCGAATCGTAGATTTAAGTACAATCCCTCAAACAGTACTTCAGGAACAAAACTCAGCTACGTTTACCGGACTTTCAGAAGGCACATATTCATTTCAAATTGAAGATGGGTGTCAAAACACAGTAAGTGAGACTTTAACTTTAACAGCACCTTCTATTGTTTCCTTGGCTGGTGCGTTCTCGTTTGTAGAAAAAGTTGCTTGTGATACCTTCGAAGCTCGTTATTCTGGGTTTGGACGTGGTGTTTACCCCTATAATATTACAGTTACTGAAGATGCAACGGGAACTATTATGTTCTCAGGCTCTTCTAGCCAGGGAGTTTCTCCTTTAGGTGGTAATTACAATTTTGGTGTTGCTTATACTGCAAATATTGTAGACGCATGTGGGCAAACGGATGTTCAGAATTTAGACGTTACACCTACTATAGACATGTGGAGTCAGAAATCATCAGATTGCTCTGGCGAGACATCATTCTTTGTATATGCAAATTTGAACGATACAAATGCTCGACAAAAGAGCCTATTGGTACCAGTAACGGTAACTTTTACTAATCAAGCAGATGCAAGTGATGTACTGGTTTATACGCTTAACGATCCCGATTACCTTGAAGTAGAAATAAGCGAAGCTGATATTACAGTTGGTGACACCTATGATATTGTTATGGAAGATAGTTGTAAGTATATAGTTACTACAACAGAAACTTTTACACCTGTAGACCCTACCGAATTTATTGCAGATGTAAGAGAGGAACGTGGATGTATGGATGGTACAACTGGAATGTCATTTCATGTCAGAAACGGAGGAACAAATTATGGGCGCGTTACCATTACCTCTGGTCCGGCAAGTTTTACTTCAGAAGGTGGTGTAGTTACAAACTATACTTATCCAAAAGTATTTGAGGATGTAAATAACACCTCACTTTACCCCGTTGGATTTCCTCCGGGAGTTTATGAAGCCATTGTCTCTGATGGTTGTGAATCTGGAACAGTAAATTTTGAAATTTTAGCTTCCGAGGTTGTTGAACATGACTTTACGCTTGATTTTGAGCAGCGTTGTGGCAATGCAAATGCCTTGATTATAAATCCGAACATAATAAAGGCGGATGGAACATCGTACTACACTAATGTCAGAGTAAATAATTTGGACACCGGCGATACTGTATTTCGCGAAAGCAGATGGTTTTTTGATGAAGGGGTTCCTGTTATCATACCCAATATGCCTGCCGGAAACTATCAATTAAATCTCGAATTTCAGAGTGGGGGTAATTGCAGTTCAATTAATACATTTACTTGTGCTTGCGAACCACAAACAGTTAATATTACAATCCCTGAATATGTCTCTACTTCTTTTGAAAGTATAGTAGGGTATAGCTGTACCGAAGGCTCTGGTGTTATTTTTGCAGAAGGATCAAGTGGTGTTGCACCCTATACCTATGAAATTATAGCTTCGTCTATTCCTTCAAATATAGGACGTACTTCAACAGATGGTATTTTTACAAATACTGATGAAGGTACTTACACAGTTAGAATAAGCGATAGT
>CALLIG010000106.1 GCA_938009735.1 uncultured Flavobacteriaceae bacterium | reverse complement strand
GTAACATATAGGCTAGCAACCAACAATGAACTCTCATAACAAACAACGAACAATTTTTCCTACCTTTGCCGCTCATAAAAAAAAGCACGTAATGGAAGACGGAATCTACGCAAAATTCAATACTTCAAAAGGAGAAATACTAGTCAAATTAACACACGATAAAACTCCCGGTACGGTAGGTAACTTTGTTGCTCTTGCCGAAGGGAAACAAGAAAATACTGTAAAAGCTGCAGGCGAACCATATTACAACGGATTAAAATTTCATAGAGTTATTCCTGATTTTATGATTCAAGGTGGATGCCCACAAGGAACAGGAACTGGAGATGCTGGTTATAAGTTCGATGATGAATTTCATGCAGAGCTTACTCATGATGCTCCTGGTGTTCTTTCAATGGCAAACGCTGGTCCTGGTACCAACGGAAGCCAATTTTTTATTACGCATATTGCTACTCCTTGGTTAGATAATAAGCATACTGTTTTTGGTCATGTTACTTCTGGTCAAGATATCGTAGATGCTATTGCTCAAGGTGATCAATTAGAAAGTTTAGAAATTGTAAGAGTTGGTGCAGAAGCAGAAGGTTTTGATGCTGCACAAGCATTTGTAACTTTCAAGGGTTCTGGCGCTGCTCGCTTAGAAGAAGAAAAAGCGAAGCAAGCTGCAGAATTAGATAAGGTTGCTGCTGGTTTTGAACAAACAGAAAGCGGACTTCGATATAAAATCATTCAAAAGGGTAGTGGAGCGAAAGCAGAATCTGGCAATAAAGTATCTGTTCATTATGAAGGTTCTTTATTAAACGGACAAGTTTTTGATTCTTCGTACAAGAGAAATCAGCCAATTGATTTTCAATTAGGTGTTGGTCAAGTAATCAAAGGATGGGATGAAGGTATTTCACTTTTACAAATAGGCGACAAAGCTCGTTTTGTAATTCCTTCTGATTTAGGTTATGGTAGTGCTGGTGCTGGCGGAGTTATTCCGGCTGATGCTACACTAATCTTTGATGTAGAATTGATGGGTATTAACTAATACTTAGAAAAGTACAAACATAGATGAGACTCCTTTCCATTTTAAATGGAGGGGAGTTTTTTTATGTAATAAAATTAAAAGGGAAATTGAATTATGATTCGTTGCTGCTAATGATAAGCAATAGAATGTTAACGATTATTAAGGGAATAAGAATAGAAAAGAAAGTTATCACTTCTGTTTAGTTTTCAGTACATAACGACTGTTATGCTAAAAACAACACTAGAAGTAAAAACCCTACTTAATTAGTAGAAATTAATACTAGTCTTAGTTCTCAATTTCCATTGCACTAAACTTCAAGAATGCAATATTGATCACTACTAAAACTAAAAGAACACTAAAAAAAGTTACCATAATATATATAATAAGACTAATTGGGTACCGAATCGGTTATTATTAAACGATCGAACTTGGCTTATAGTATATGAATGGCACTAAAATTTATAGGATGCTACGAACATGTATAGAAATAAAAAAGCCCTGACAAAAATGTCAGGGCTCTATGCTTAAAAAAGTTTAGTACCTCTACCTAGTCAACTACCTTCACATTAACGGCGTTTAATCCTTTTTTACCTTGTTGTAGTTCAAATTCTACAATGTCACCTTCACGAACTTCATCGATCAAGCCAGAAATGTGTACAAAATGATCTTCGTTTGAACCATCTTCAGTTATGAAACCATATCCTTTAGAATCATTGAAGAATTTTACTGTTCCTTTACTCATAATATAAAAATTAAAAATTATTAAAGAGCAAATATAGTATATAATTGTTAAATGTCTGAATTTTTGATTGTTATATTTAGATTATGAGAATATTAAGTGAATGAATTGGTTGACCTATTTTGTAGGTCACACCTACATAGGAAGCAAGAATTTAATAAACTTCAATGAATATCATGAAGCTACTATTGCCTTGCCAATTTTCGCATCATTACCCATTGTTTTAGCATCTCACGTGAATCTTGCGCCGGATATCCTAAAACGGTTTTGCCTGCTGCAATATCTCCAACAACTCCTGATCCTGCACCTACCGTAACACCATCATGAAGGGTAGTATGATCTTTTATTGATGCACTACCACCAATAATAACACCATCACCAAGGGTTACTGAACCTGCTAAGCCGCTATGACCTGCCATAATGCAAGATCGGCCCATAACACAGTTATGACCAATTTGTACTTGATTATCTATTTTACAATTATCACCAATAATAGTAGCGCTAAATTTACCGCGATCTACGCAGGTGTTTGCTCCAATTTCAACATCATTACCAATGATCACGTTTCCGACATGCGGAATTTTAATTAGTCCACGGCCATCATCGCTGGGTCGATAACCGAAACCATCAGCGCCAATACTAACGTTATTCTGAAAAATGCAAAATTCTCCGATTTCACAGCGTTCACGTATCACACTTCCTGACCATATGACGGTGCTTTTCCCTATAGTTGTTTCATCAAAAACGGTTACGTTTGGATAAAGAATTACTCCTTCGCCGAGTACTACATCTTTTCCGACATAGCAATTTGCACCAATTTTACAGCCTTCACCAATAGTCGCAGTTTCATGAATGACCGCTGTAGGATGAATTTCTATATCAAAAACAGGAGGTTCAGGTTCAAATACGCTTAAAATTATGGCCATTGCCAAATCTGCGTTTTTAACTTTGATTAGTGCTCTATTTTCACCCGGTTCAACTTCTAAATTTGCATTTACAATTGCGGCACAGGCCTTTGAATCTTTCCAAGCTGAAACATATTTTATACTTCCTATGAAAGAGATATGATGTGATTTTGCTCTTTGAAGTTCTTCAGGAGCAGTAATTTCTAAATCAGTATTACCAATTAACTCACCACCTAAAAGGTTATTAATTTCAACAATAGTAAAGGATTTCATAACGGT
>CALLIG010000105.1 GCA_938009735.1 uncultured Flavobacteriaceae bacterium | reverse complement strand
ACCCCTTGGCCAATTCTTAGTCAACCTTGCCTTTATGGGTGATATGAACTTTGAAAAGCCTTTAGGAAAATCAAGAACGCCTTTAGCACTTATACCATACATCAACACTATATCAGAGAAAGATTTTACTACCGGAAAAGGCAATAACAATATTAAAGTAGGTGGTGATGCTAAAATATCTATCGGTAACGGTATGAATTTAGATGTCACTCTTAATCCAGATTTTTCGAATGTTGAAGTTGATAATATTATTACCAACCTCACAAGATTTGAAGTAGGCTTACCAGAAAAAAGACAATTTTTCATTGACAATAGTGATCTTTTTACAAGTTTTGGAGGCTCAAGAGATGCGAACCCTTTCTTTTCAAGACGTATAGGTATCGCTCGTGATACCGCCGATAATTCAATCGAAAACAGAATACTTGGTGGAGTAAGATTAAGTGGGAAATTGAGTGAAGATTGGCGCTTAGGTTTTTTAAACATTCAAACCGATGAAGATATAGCCAACGAAATTGCTTCGAATAACAACTCGATGTTAGCTATTCAGAAAAAGGTTTTTGACCGCTCAAACATAAGTATGTTCTTTATTAACAGACAATCTTTTAAAGATTATGACTTTATTGATAGAGAAGATGAGTTCAATAGGGTTTTAGGCCTAGACTACAATTTGGCTTCTAAAGATGGGAAATGGACAGGTAAGTTCTACGGGCATAAATCATTTCAACCAGATGATAGTGAGGGCAACTTTTCTACAGGAGCTTTCTTAGGTCGTACCACCAAATTCTTTAATGTTTTTGCTGATGCTGTATATATCGATGAAGATTTTTCTTCAGACCTCGGGTTTATTCGACGTACCGATATTGTAAAATTAGCAACCTCAGTTGAAAAGGTCTTTTGGCCTAAAAGCGAAGTCGTAAACAGTTATGGCCTCAACCTTTTTCCTGTAGTTACTTGGCGACCTGGTTTAGATTATCAAAAAACTGATCATGACATTATGCTCACAAGCGAGGTTGGCTTTAAAAACCAGTCACAGCTTAGTTTTGGATTTAATAATAAATACACTTTTCTAACGGATGAGTTTGATCCTACAAGAACAGATGGCATACCATTGCCAGGCGATCAGGGCTATCACTTTAACAGCTTGAATCTAAGTTACATGTCAAATAGAGCTGATGTTCTTTCTGTAATGGGTAGATCAACTTTAGGACGTTTTTTTAATGGTAATATATTTGCGGTTGATGCCACTTTGTTTCTTCGTATTCTGCCAAAAGCACAAATTTCGTTAGCTGTTAATTACAATCAAATTTCTTTACCAGACCCTTATCCTAGTGCCGATTTATGGCTGGTAAGTCCGAAAATAGAATTCACATTTAGCAAATCGGTTTTTTGGTCGACCCTTGTACAGTATAGCAACCAAGGTGATAATTTGGGCATTAACTCTAGACTACAATGGCGCTTTGCTCCGCTATCAGATTTGTTTATTGTTTACAATGACAACTACTTCGTAAATCAATTTTCTCCACGCTACCGGTCGATTAATTTAAAATTCACCTACTGGTTGAATATTTAATCAGTTTGTTGATTAAACTATTTGATTTTTTTGGTGTCATACATTATTATGAATTTTTATCAGGGTAAAGTCTTAAATTTACGAACCACCAAATAACTACCGAATGACCAAAACTTTTTGGGTCTTATCCATTGTTACGCTATTGACATGTTCTATTTCGGCTCAAACGGAAAATAGGTCGTTCGTCGTAAAACACATCTCAGAGTCTATAACGGCTGATGGCATTTTAGACGAGTCAATATGGGATACCGCTCAAAGCGTAAGTGATTATAATCAATACTTCCCTCTTGATACGGTTAAAGCGCAACATCAATCAGAAATCAAAATTTTATATGATGACAAAAACCTTTATGTAGGTATTAAAGGATACTCAATAGGAAAAAATTATGCGCTTCAATCTTTAAAACGAGATTTTAGAGGGAGTGGCAGCGATAGCTTTTCAGTACTTTTTGACACGTATAATGATGGCACCAATGCATTTCTATTTGGTATTAATCCTAATGGTGTACGTAGAGAAGCCCTGATTTCAAATGGTGGTACTGACCGTAGAGGTTTTAATCTTTCATGGGATGTAAAATGGCAAGGAGATTCGAAAATATATGACGATCATTTTACTGCTGAAATGATTATACCTTTGACCTCATTAAAATTTGAGGAAGGCGCAACCAAATGGCGTTTCAATAGTTATCGCATTGACACACAGTCAAATGAACGAAGTAGTTGGACTAGAGTTCCGCAAAATCAATTAATTTTCAATCTCGCATTTATGGGAGAAATGGTTTTTGAAAAACCCTTGGGCAAATCAAAAACACCGCTTGCTATAATACCATATATCAATGCAATATCACAAAAGGATTTTGAAACTGATATAGGCCGCAACAATGTAAAAGTTGGAGGCGATGCTAAAGTTTCAATTGGTAATAATCTGAATCTAGATTTAACTTTAAATCCTGATTTTTCGCAAGTCGAGGTTGACGATCAGGTGACCAACCTGACCCGCTTTGAGGTTTCGCTTCCTGAGAAGCGACAGTTTTTTATTGACAATAGTGATCTATTCGCAAGTTTTGGAGATCAGCGCGATGCGAATCCGTTTTTCTCTAGGCGCATTGGTATTGCCTCCGATACAGCAGGAAACTCCATAGAAAACAAAATCATTGGTGGTTTACGTTTGAGTGGCAAATTAACCAAAGACCTTCGTGTTGGTGTAATGAACATTCAGACTGCAAAAGATGAAGCCAACGAGATTCCTTCGAATAATAATACAATGATCGCTCTGCAGCAAAGGGTCTTTTCGCGTTCAAATATTGGAGCGTTTTTTATCAATAAACAATCTTTTGAAGAAAATGAATTTGTTGATCGCGAAGACGAGTATAATCGTGTCATGGGTATTGACTACAATCTAGCGTCAAAAGATAATAAGTGGACTGGCAAAACGTATTTGCACAAGTCTTTTCAACCCGATGATAATGTTGGAAATTTATCAGCCGGCGGTATCCTTAGATACCAATCAAGAAAATATAACTTTTATGCTAAAGGAATCTCGATCGATGAAGATTTCTCTTCAGATTTAGGTTTTGTTAGAAGAACAGGTATTTTCAAAGGCATCGTAAGCGCAGAGCGTGTTTTTTGGCCTAAAAAAGGCATTATACAAAATCACGGGTTTCAATTTTTTCCAATTCTCTTGTGGGATCCTAGCCTGTCTTTTAAAAATACCGATTATGATTTTAGAAGTTCTTGGGAAGCAACCTTCAATGATCAATCACAGTTCAATTTAGGTATGACCAATAGTTTTAC
>CALLIG010000104.1 GCA_938009735.1 uncultured Flavobacteriaceae bacterium | reverse complement strand
ACTTGTGAAATGATGGATAAGGTTATTCTTGATTGCACCAAGAATAATAAGCAGCAATTAGCGAATCGATTTTTTGTAGAAGGAGATCCAGCTGCCTTATTAATGTTAGAGTTAAAAGCAGCTACCCAAGAGGACTTAGATAAACAATTAAAAGAACTTCAAACTACCATTAAGAATTCAGGATTAAGTTATGCTAGTCCAGTTTTACAAGCGATCGACATCAATAAAGCTATGGAGTTGCGAAAAGCAGGCCTAGGGCTATTAGGTAATATGGTAGGTGATCGAAAGGCCGTTGCTTGTATCGAAGACACGGCAGTTGCTTTAGAAGATTTAAAAGATTTCATTGGGGAGTTTTCTCAAATAATGAAGGGCTACGATCAGAAAGCAGTCTACTATGCACATGCTGGCGCAGGCGAGTTACACCTGAGACCTATTCTGAATCTTAAAAAAAGTGATGATGTTTCACTTTTCAGAGCTATTACTACTGATGTTGCGAAATTGACTAAAAAATATAAAGGTTCATTTAGTGGTGAACATGGTGACGGTATTGTCCGTGCTGAGTTTATTCCATTAATGATCGGCGATAAAAACTATGAGCTTTTAAAGCGTATCAAGACCTATTTCGATCCACATAATATATTTAATCCAGGTAAGATTGTAGATGCGTATCCGATGGATGAATCGCTGCGCTATGAGATTGATCGAAAAGAACCTGAAGTGAATACTTTAATGAACTTTGCTGATAGCGAGGGTATTCTTAAAGCAGCGGAGAAATGTAATGGTAGTGGCGATTGTCGTAAAACACATCAAATGTCAGGTGCGATGTGTCCAAGTTATCATGCGACCAAGAATGAAAAGGATACAACAAGGGGAAGGGCAAATGCATTAAGAGAGATTTTAACCACTTCAGATAAGAAGAACAAGTTTGATAATAAAGAACTGAAAGAGGTTTTTGATTTGTGTTTAAGTTGTAAAGCATGTGCTAGCGAATGTCCGAGTAATGTAGATGTGGCAACATTAAAAGCCGAATTCTTGTATCAATATCAAGAAGCCAATGGCTATCCATTACGGAGTAAATTATTTGCTCATAATACCAAACTCAATAAAATGGGAAGTGCTGTTGCGGGTTTGACCAATAGCATTTATGATTCTAAATTTCTAAGCGGAATAGTAAAGAAAACAGCAGGAGTTGCAAAAGAAAGAAGCCTTCCAAAAGTTTATAGTTTTAATTTCGATAAGCACCTTCAATCTTCTCAATCAAAAGAAATTACAAAAAAACAAAATATAATTTTATATATCGATGAGTTTACACAATTCTTAGATGTTGATTTAGGTCAGGATGCTATAGAAGTGTTGACGAAGCTTGGGTATAATGTGGAGTTATATTATGCAGAGAGTGGCAGAACATATTTATCTAAGGGCTTTTTGAAGCAAGCTAAAAAACTAGCGGAGAAGAATATTCCCAATTTAAAAGCGTATGCGGATAAAGGGCATCCGGTTATTGGTTTAGAGCCTTCTGCAATATTGACTTTTAGAGATGAATACAAGAGACTTTCTGATGATAAGGCAGGAATTGAGGCTATTGCTAAAAATGCTTTTTTAATTGAGGAATTCTTATCCCAAGAAATTGAAAAAGGTAATATTACAACAGATCAATTTACTGAAGAAGTTAGAACAGTAAAGATTCATGGACATTGCCATCAAAAGGCATTGAGCAATCAGAAGGTAACATTTGATATTTTGAATCTTCCTAAGAACTATAAAGTATCTATCATCAGTTCAGGCTGTTGTGGTATGGCAGGTTCTTTTGGTTATGAAAAGGAACATTATGAAGTTAGTATGCAGATAGGGGAGTTAAAGCTATTCCCATCGATACGAAAATCAGATGAAGATGTCATTATTTCCGCAAACGGAACCAGTTGTAGACATCAGATTTATGATGGCACTCAACGCAAGGCAAAACATCCGATTACAATATTAAAAGAAGCTCTAATATAAAGGGGTTTAGCAACTTTTCTTATTTTGAAATTTAAGATTTACCTTTGATAATCATATAATAACATATTGAAATGGCAGGAAATACCTTCGGAAACTTATTTAAACTAACAACATTTGGCGAATCGCACGGTGTTGCAATAGGTGGTGTTCTTGATGGATGTCCTTCTGGAATTGAAATTGATCTCGATGCTATTCAAAACGAGTTAAACCGAAGAAAACCAGGGCAATCTGCCATTGTAACGCAACGAAAGGAACCAGATACTGTAGAGTTTTATTCCGGAATATTTGAAGGAAAAACTACAGGTACCCCCATTGGTTTTGCGATTCATAATACCAATCAAAAATCTCACGACTATTCTCATATAAAAGATTCATACCGTCCTTCACATGCTGATTATGTTTATGATCAGAAATACGGATTTCGGGACTACCGAGGCGGTGGGCGAAGTTCAGCAAGAGAGACCGCAAGTAGAGTAGTGGCAGGTGCAATTGCGAAGCAAATGTTGTCGGGTATTAAAATAAACGCTTTCGTTTCTCAAGTAGGCGATATGCGTCTTAATAAAGATTATAAAGATTTAGATTTAAAACTGACAGAGTCAAACCCAGTTCGTTGTCCAGATTCTGAAATGGCAGCTCAAATGGAAACCTATATCAAAGAGGTGCGTAAAGAGGGCGATACTATTGGTGGTATTATAACTTGTGTTGCTCAAAATGTACCTGTCGGACTAGGAGAGCCTGTTTTTGATAAGCTTCATGCAGAGCTTGGTAAAGCCATGCTTTCCATCAATGCGGTAAAAGGCTTTGAGTACGGAAGTGGTTTCGAAGGTGTAAAAATGAAAGGTAGCGCTCACAATGATCAGTTTAAATCAGACGGATCTACCAAAACAAATTATAGTGGAGGTATTCAAGGAGGTATTAGTAACGGAATGGATATTTACTTCAATGTAGCATTTAAGCCGGTTGCAACTGTAATTCAAGGTTATGAGACTATTGACAAAGAAGGCAATATGGTGCAAACACAAGGTAAAGGTCGTCATGACCCATGTGTAGTGCCTCGCGCAGTTCCTATTGTTGAAGCTATGACAGCCCTTATATTGGCTGATTACACGTTGTTAAATCGCACCATTAAATTATAGGTTTTCTTTTCTTATAAATTTTCCACTCAAAATAGTATCTTACTAGCCTAAACTAAACTTAGGTATGAAGAAGCTTGAATTGCATTGGAAAATAATGATCGGAATGGTCCTCGGACTCCTTTTCGGTTTCGCAATGACATATTTGGATTGGGGTATAGATTTTGTAACCAATTGGGTTGCTCCTGTAGGTACCATCTTCATTAAACTACTTAAGCTAATTGCTGTACCGCTTATTCTAGCTTCCTTAATAAAAGGAATTTCTGATTTAAAGGATATTTCAAAATTTCGAAACATAGGGTTACGTACCATAGGTATATATATGGGCACGACAACCGTAGCTATTATTCTTGGCCTTGTCTTAGTGAACGTGATAGAACCAGGTAACGGTATTTCTGAAGAAACTATTGAAAAACTAACCTCAACTTTTGCCAATGATAAGGGCGTTACTTCTAAACTTGAAGAAGCTTCTCGTCAAAAAGAGAGTGGACCTTTAAAATTTTTAGAAGATATGGTCCCTGATAATGCAGTTGCGGCATTAGGGAACAATCAATTGATGCTACAGGTTATTTTCTTCACTATTTTCATGGGTATTTCTATGTTGTTGATAGGAGAAGAGCGATCGAAACCATTAAAAACCTTCTTCGACTCGCTAAATGATGTAGTCTTGAAGATGGTTGATTTGATAATGCTATTTGCTCCTTATGCGGTTTTTGCCCTTTTAGCTAATGTTGTGGTTTCGTCTAGTGATCCAGAAATTCTGTTGGCATTACTGAAGTATGCAGGAGTTGTTGTATTAGGATTATTATTAATGATCGTTTTCTATTGTATACTTGTTTGGGTTTTCGCCAAGAAGAATCCATTTTGGTTTTTAAAGCAACTAAGTCCGGCACAATTGTTAGCTTTTTCTACAAGTTCTAGTGCTGCCAC
>CALLIG010000103.1 GCA_938009735.1 uncultured Flavobacteriaceae bacterium | reverse complement strand
TTCGTTTACCTATTCTTTGATTGTAACTTTCGAGTCTGCTGAAGCACAGAAAAACTATCAAGACGAAGCACCGCATAAATTGTTTATTGAGGAATCAAGTAAATTATGGACAAAGGTGATCGTTTATGATTCTAAGGGAGTTAATTAGATCGTTTAAAATTCTAATCAGGAACTTGAACAATAACTTAAAACGTAACACGAACAATGGGCATATTATGAAATATTTTTATTCGCTTCTAATCGTCAGTCTTTTCAGCTTTACTTTTAGTTTTGCTCAAAATAATATGACGCATTGTACGGTTAGTACCGTTGCTGGAGAGAAATTTGAAGGTTTCGTAAAGCACTATAAACCTAGAAGTCCAGGTTTTTATGCCAAAAATTTAAAGCTCTATAATGGTAGAAAACCTAAGAAAATATTCAGTAATCATATTCAATCAATTACTATTACTTCAGATAGCACAGTATACAAAGCCAGAGTAAATGGAGAAAACAAAAGAAGCTTTATGAAGGTAATGCAGGAAAATGATGATTTCTATGTTTATATGGATTTAGTAACTCGCAGCTCATCAATGAATGGGTACGGTATATGGACAGATTATCATTACTATTTCATTCATGATGGTACAAGCTATCAGTTACCCTATAATGAACTGAGAATGAGACCAAGTACATTTTTTGAAAGTGTTGACGAACTTATTTCCGCAATGCAAAAAGCAGCGCGAGATAAAAATGTGGCACTACCAGATTTTCTTGATAATTACAATAAATAACAGAAGAATGAAGTCGACATTTTCAACCCTTTTTATCTTATGTTTTTCTAGCCTGTGCTTTTCTCAAAATTCTAAACTAAGCGCAACTCTTTCGTATCCGATTGCTATTGGTGATAATCTCTATAAACTTAGAAGTGGAGTTGTAGATGTAGGTATTCAATACCGTTTTTTGGACCTGCAGGCAGTTCTACTTGGTGCTTCCATAAATGGAACCCTAATTGGTAAGAAAATTAAAGATGAAGATTATACTAATTCAATTTTCATCCTATCGCCAAAAGCATTCTTAGAACTGAGTGTTATTAAAAAGTTCAAACCGTTTTTTGGTATTGGATATACCTATGTTAAAAATCACGAAGAATTCGATGGAGGAACTAATTTATTAGACACCAATGGTGGTGGATTAGGCATAAACATAGGTGCTTCGCTATCTGTGTCGGAAAGATTTGCAATCATTGTGCAATATGATTATGCCAAACCAAATTTTGAGCAATCAGGTCCTTATTATAATTTGAACATGCTCAAGCTTGGAGTTGGATATTCTTTTTAAATTAGAAGTTTTATAAACAAATCTCATGAACATCGAAGATTTTAGAAACTATTGTATTTCAAAGAAGGGTGTAACTGAAGAGTTTCCTTTTGATGCAAAAACTTTGGTCTTTAAAGTGATGGGTAAAATGTTTGCCTTATCTGGGCTAGAGCGTGTGCCTTCGCAGGCGAACTTAAAGTGTGATCCGGAAAGAGCAATTGCACTTCGAGAAGAACATGATGGTTCCATTACTGCTGGTTACCATATGAGTAAAGTACATTGGAATACTATGGTTTTAGAGCAGCTTCCACCAAAATTGATCTTAGAGCTCATCGATCATTCCTATGACTTAGTAGTATCTAAATTCACTAAAAAGCTTAAAGCTGAATTTGATGCTTTAGAATAGTTATACTGAATACTATGCATTAGAGCTAACTCATTATATATATCTTTGCTAGCTATTCAAATAGTCGATTTTTCATGCAGGATTTAGCTTCCTTTTACCAAAATCAATTAGATAAACATATTGCTGACCTAGCTGAGGTTAAACAGCAATTAGCTGGTTCTAGTGTGATACGTTTACTCGTATTTGCTATGACAGGTTTAAGTATGTATTTGCTTTTCGGAAATGAAAAATGGGTTCTTGCGGCTGCTTTAGTCGGTATTATTCTTTTTTTGTTTTTGGTATCTAGACATACTAATTTGAAATATAAACGAGATAAATTAAGGGCTTTAAAAAGAATTAACGAGACAGAAATTAAACTTTTAAAGCGCGATTTTCATCACTTACCTGATGGTAGCGAATTCAAGAATCCTGATCATTATTTTAGTCAAGATATTGATTTGTACGGCAAAGGATCGTTCTATCAATACAGTAATCGTACAGTATTGCCAGAAGGCAGTCAGTCGTTAGCTGCATTATACAATGAAAATTCCATTGAAAATATAGAACAAAAACAAGAAGCCGTTCATGAATTAGGTAGTATGCCTGAATGGAGGCAAGAATTTTCGGCGATTGCTTCGTTAACTAAAACTGAAACAACGACCAAAGCCATTCAAAAATGGCTAACGAGTTATACATCTTTTGTGCCAGCTGTGATGAAATACTTGCCTTTGGTGTTTTCGATTATTTCATTAGCGTCTTTCGTCCTTTTCTTTTTAGGATTCATATCAGGATGGATACTGCTTCTTGTAATGGTTATTGGTTTTTTAATCTCTGGCGTATACATCAAGAAGATTACAAAATTAGGCCTACATAGTTCTAAAATACAGTCCACTTTTGAGCAGTACAACCGACTTTTGATGATCATTGAAAATACTGATTTCAAATCTTCACTTTTAAAGGAAAAGAAGCAATCGATTATTAGAGAAGGAAAAAATACCTCTACGATATTAAAAGACTTTTCTAAACTATTGGGTGATCTTGATCAAAACAGAAATGTATTTTATTTATTTGTTGGTAATGGCTATTTTCTAAGAGGTTTAGCCACTTCGTACCAGTTAGAATTATGGATCACGCAACATGGAACTTCCGCAAAAGATTGGTTTGAGGTTGTAGCATTTTTTGATGCTTTTATTAGTTTGGGTACATTCGATTTTAATCATCCAAACTATGCTTATCCTAAAATATTGAAAGATCAAATTGTTCTAAAATCAAAAGCTGCAGGCCATCCGCTATTAGATCCTGCCAAAAGTGTTTTGAATGATTATCAAATCGGTAATGAACAATTTTTTATTATTACCGGTGCAAATATGGCAGGTAAGAGCACATTTCTGCGTACGGTTTCACTTCAAGTGGTGATGGCAAATATCGGACTTCCAATTTGTGCGAAGGAGGTAGCTTATAATCCGATTAAACTTATTACGAGCATGCGTACCACAGATTCATTGACAGATGATGAGTCTTATTTCTTTTCCGAATTAAAGCGCTTAAAATTCATCGTTGATCAGATTCAAACAGATCGTTATTTTATAGTACTTGATGAAATTTTAAAAGGAACAAATAGTACCGACAAAGCAAAAGGCTCTCGAAAGTTTGTTGAAAAGCTAGTTGGCTCAAAATCTACAGGAATTATTGCGACCCATGATTTAAGTCTATGTGAAGTAGCGAAAGAATTACCTCAAATCGAGAATCACTATTTTGATGCTGAAATCATTGACAACGAATTGCATTTCGATTATAAATTCAAAGAAGGTATTTGTCAAAACATGAATGCCTCTTTCTTGTTGAAGAAGATGGAGATTGTTGATTAGGGGTTTTAGTTAATAGTTGACTAAAGCGCAAATTGACTTTTAAAATGAGAACTTTAAAATATGGATTCATTAACACAGATTGTATTAGGAGCCGCCGTTGGTGAAGCCGTTTTAGGTAAAAAGGTGGGTAATAAGGCAATGCTTTATGGCGCGATTGCTGGCACTATTCCAGATTTAGATGTTTTAGCACGTTTCTTTGTTGACACCGTCACGGCAACCGAATGGCATAGAGGTTTTAGTCATTCCATTTTCTTTTCTATTTTGTTTGCACCAATTTTCGGATGGTTAGTTTGGAAGTTGAACCCAAAATCAAAAGCCAGCTTTTGGAATTGGACAACCTTGATGTTTATGGGTTTATTTACACACCCAGTTTTAGACGCTTTTACAACTTGGGGAACACAACTCTTTTGGCCATTCACAACACGTTTGGCATTTCAGAATATATTTGTAATTGACCCTTTGTATACTTTGCCGTTTTTATTCTTTCTGATCTTGACGATGTTTCAAAAACGAACGTCTTACAAAAGGAGGAGGTATAACATTATGGGGCTTTTTGTGAGTTCTTCTTATTTACTATTAACCTTGATTTTAAAAGGGTTTGCCTTCAAGCAGTTCATAAGTAATCTAAGGGTTCAGGGTATTGCGTATGAAGAAATGGATATTCGCCCGGCACCATTCAGTACAATGTTATGGACCGCCAATATCGATACTCCAAATGCTTACCTAATTGGTAATTATTCCTTTTTTGATTCACAACCGATCGAGTTTGTTTCCTATCCGAAGAACCATGAATTACTTGGCGATTTAGTAACAAATGACAAGATTGTACGTCTTATTGCTATTGCTGAAGGTTGGTACACGATATCTGAAGAAAAAGACAAATTACTATTTAATGATTTGCGGTTTGGCTTAATAAGCTTTAAACCTGATGAAAAACGTTTTGCATTCACTTATGAAATAAGTAGCTCAGATAACGGTCTTGATATACGTGAAACGCCAAAAAAAATGGCCGATACAGATGGCTTGCTAGATAATCTTTGGCAGCGTATAAAAGGGAATTAATAGGGGCGAATTTTATATAGACTTTATTCAATTCTCATATTAATTTGGTTCTATAATCAATGAAGACAATCACGTTCTTATTCGGAGTAGCAGGAGCATTACTTTTTATATCAGCTAGTATTTTAGGGGGTTTACAGATAGAGGGCTATAGTTTTATTAGTCAATTCATAAGTGAAAGTTATGCGAGTGGTATTCCGAATACTAACTATCTGAGGTATATGTATATGGCGGGCGGACTTTTGCTTGCTTTGTTTGGGTTTATGGCACCTTTTGTTTTGCCACAAGCTAAAAACTTGAAAATGGGATTTTTTCTTTTTGCTATTTTTTACGGATTAGGTACAATTTCGACAGGATTTTTCCCTTGTGATTTCGGTTGTCCGTCAGATCCTGAAAATAGTAGCATTTCTCAAATCATTCATAATGCTTCCGGGTTATTGGTATACGCTGTAGTTCCTTTTTGCTTGATGGGGATAGGATTAGTTTCTAAGAAATGGAAATACGACTCCAAATATTCTAAGGTCTCCCTTATTTGTGGTGCCACAGCTTGTGCTTTTGTTGTATTTTTATTCGGAGACGCCGAAGGTCCATTTATAGGTTTATTTCAACGTTTGGTTGAAGGAAGCATTCTTTTTTGGGTTTTCTATACGGCGTTCTATATCCGAAGAACAAAAAATTAGCACCCATGAAAAATGTAGGTATTGTTTTACTAGTCTTGCTTGGCTTTAGTTGTGCAGAAAAAGAAGTTCAGTTAACCAATTATAAGCAATGGCATACCATTACCTTACCGTTTGAGGGCCCAGATACTTCTGAATTAAGTGAAAACAATCCATTTTTAAATTATAGACTGATCGTTGAATTTTCTAATGGCGAAGAACAATATAATGTTCAAGGTTTTTATGCTGCTGATGGTAATGCTTCAGAAACAAGTGCTGATTCAGGTAATATATGGCAAGCGCGTTTTACACCAAATACGCTAGGAAAATGGACGTATAAAGCACAAATGGTTCAAGGTGATGGTATTGCACTAAAAGATGCTGCAACTGGCACAGCAATAGTATTGAAGAATGATTCTGGTGCTTTTGAAGTGATTCCTTCGGATAAAAAAGGTGCAGACTTTAGAGCTCATGGTCGATTGGTAAATGACAAGGGTTATTTTCGATTTGAAGGTTCTGAGGAGTATTGGATAAAAGGAGGAGCTGACAGTCCTGAAAATCTGCTAGCTTTTGAAGATTTTGATGGTACCTACCGGATG
>CALLIG010000102.1 GCA_938009735.1 uncultured Flavobacteriaceae bacterium | reverse complement strand
TTGCAAATAACGAAAAATGGTCATTCTTCGTTTTACAAATCTTATAGTGGCGAAGCTCTTGAAGAGCTGAGAAAAACCCCTTTAGTAATACAAATACTTGCTATCGATGAAATGGTAACTGAGAGAGAGGACAAGACTGTTTTAGAGGTTAATGATTTTTTCTTTGCTAGAGGTAAAAGTGTTATTACTGCAGACATAGGTTTGGAATTGGACAAAGTAGTAGATATTGTGAAAAAATTTCCACAATTAAAGTTTCAAATCCAAAATCATACCGATAGTCGAGGAGGTAGTAATACCAATAAATCCGTTTCTCAAAAAAGAGCCGACGCTATCAAAGCGTATCTTTTACAAAATGGAGTGTCTTCTTCAAACATTAGTTCAGCAATTGGATATGGTGAAGAAAATATAATGAATAATTGTGCTAATGGTGTTTATTGCCTAGAATTTTTGCACAAACAAAATCTTCGAACTTTGTTTGTAGTGCAGAACTACGACGAGTTAAAATAAATGTAATTGTTTAGGTTATTTTATTTGATAGCAAAAAAGTTTTCACTTTGTATTAAATGCTTTAGAAAATCTCGATGCAGAAATAGTATATTGAGAAAAAACTTAGAAAAGCAATACCAGCATAGGTCAAGTATTGTAACCATTTTTTAGGCCGTTGCTCCTCATCTAAATCATCACTCATTACGTTTTTAAGATTCATATATCCTATTATCGGTGCAACAACAAAAGAAACAAATGTTGCTAATGATACTAATTTGCCCATGTCAGCTGAAAACATAGCAATTACTGCAAAATTGATAGCAGCTAATATAAGCACGCCTATAGCAAAAAAACCTTTTTTAGTTTGTACTTGAGTTTTTGGAGATAGTAAATCTAAAATTTCAAGGCTAACTCTAGTTACGGCATCATGTGCAGTCATACAAGTGCTGAACATCGTTGCAAATGCTGATACAGCAATGAAAATATAAGCCCAAGAACCAATATGTGTAGTAAACAATTGAACTACTTGATCTGCAAATGTGACACCGTTCCCGCTTAGTACCGTGCCGGTTCCGTAAAGGGTCATTGACCCAATAATTAGGAAGAATATTGCTAATATCGCGGTCATCAGATAACCAACATTGAATTCTTGAAGCGATTGCTTTAATGTGGGTTTTAATTTTTGTGTTTTCCATTTTTCGATGCTCCAAAGGCTTATCCAACTTGAAGCTTCAACGGTGGTGGGCATCCATCCCATCAAACTAATTAAAAATAAAATACCCATTTCATTAAAAATGGGTGGACGAGTAAAGCCTGCTACAGGCTCAATTTGACCTTTATATATAACTAACACCGTGGTTACTAAAAGTGCCACAAATAGAATGGCTACCACAAATTTTAATGAATTTTCAAGAAAGCGATATCGCCCAATAATTAGCAATGAGCTTATAAATACAAATAGCCCTAAAGCTACATGAGATAAGGATATATCTAGTTTAAATAGATTGATAAATAAACCAGCTGTTACAGTATATAGAGCAGCCAATATTGTAAAGGTGCTTACAATTGTGATTAGTGTATAAAACCATAGCCAACCTTTGCCACGATTAAGATACCCTTCAATTAGTGTTTTGTTAGTGACATTTGTATATCGAACCCCAAATTCAAAAAACGGATACTTAAAAACGTTAGCTAAGACTATTGGTATGACCATTAACCAACCAAATTGAGCACCTGCTTTTGTTGAAAGAACCAGGTGCGAGGTGCCTATGGCCATGCTTGCAAATAAAAGACCTGGACCAAGATTTTTAAGAAGCGTTTTGAATTTAGACATGGTAAGTTGATTGTACTTTCTAAAGTAAACCTTTTTTATGAAAAGTGAGATTACTTTATTTCAATAAGCTCACCATAAAATTTGGGTTGTGTATTAAATAGCAAATCAATAAAAACTTTTACTCTTGCTAAGTATTCCCGTAGATGAATCTTTAGACCAGAATTGCCTGTTACATCTTTTGCATTAAATCCTACAGCCGTTAGCCCTTTCTTTTGAGCAAGATAAATGGCTCGCTCATTGTGAAATTTTTGAGAAATAACAGTCACTTTTTCAAGCCCAAAAACTGCTTTTGCCCGCACCATTGAGTCTAATGTTCTAAAGCCAGCATAGTCAAGAAATATTTTATCGGCAGGTATGCCTCCCGCTATTAAATCATTCTTAATTGTCTTTGGTTCATTGTAATATTGTGATCCGTTGTCACCACTTACTAAAACATAGGCTATTTTTTTTGCATTGTAGAGCTCTATGGTTGCGTTTATTCTATACGAGTAGTACAAGTTAGGCTGACCGTTCACAAGTCTCTTTGCGGTGCCTAGTACGAGCCCAACTTTGTTTTGAGGTACGTTTTCTACTTGTGAGAAAGTTTTGCCCTCAGCGGATGAGTTGATAGTGAAATTGCACAAGAATATCAACAGAAATAGAGCAAAAATAGCTCCTGCAAAAAATTTAAATATTTTTTTTTTCATTTGTTGAAATAGCAATCAAAATTAAAGGTAATTAAATGGTATGATTTTAATTGACCAAAAGTAGATTCAATTTTGTTTCGAACAGTTATTTTTCAATCATTAGCTGATTGGAATTTTAACCTTGTGTGTTTTGTAAAATTGTTTAGTAAGCTTTTTCTTCACCAAGAATGGCGTTTGCGACCGTTTTTGTGATAATCTTCAGGTCTAATGCTAAGCTCCATTTTTCTACATAAAAGATATCTAAACGAACTCTATTTAAAATATCATTCTTATGAGTAATTTCTCCTCTGTAGCCTTTTATTTGTGCAAGGCCAGTAATTCCTGGTTTTACAAAATGTCTTACTAAATACTTGTCGATAGAATCCTCATAATCCCAAGTGTGCAATTCCATGTGAGGTCTTGGCCCTACAACACTCATCTCGCCTAAAAAGACATTAAAAAACTGCGGAAGTTCATCAATACTAGACTTACGTAGAAATTTTCCAATTCGTGTAATACGAACATCATTTTTTGTTGCCATTTTAGAGTCAGAAGCTGCATTTACACTCATTGATCTAAACTTATAACACCAAAACACTTTACGTTTGAATCCGTTGCGCTTTTGTTTGAAAAAAAGTTTTCCTGGCGACTCTATTTTAATCAATATGAATAGTAAAGGAGACAACCATGAAAGAATGAAAATAATAACGAATGAAGAAAATACAATATCAAATATTCGTTTTACAAGACGGGCATACTCTGTATCTAAAGGAACCTTCCTAAGGTCTAAAACAGGAATAGAATCATAAAGCTCAATCGACATTGCTCGCGAATAAACTTCTTTATTATCTGGGATAATCTTAATTTTTATGAGGTTGTTGTCTGCGAAACTGATAAGGTTTTTCAATTCTTTGTGATTGAATTTAGAAGCTACACAGTATACTTCATCAATATCGTTCTCGAGAATATAAATAAAGCTATCGATGATTTTGCCTAAGTATGTTGGGCTAGTTGAACTATTGTCATCAAAATATCCCATGTAGCGATACCCTAATTCAGGTTCGTCAAAGACCTTTCTAATCTTTTTTAAATTGGCATCTCTACCTAAAACAACAGCCCTAACTGAGTTGCCGCCAAACATACGGTATCTACCTCTAGCCCAATAAAAGAATATGCGGTACAAGGTCAAACAAAAACAGATAAGTACGTAGATAGATAGTTGGTACTCTAGCGATTCGTATATTTTTCCTGTAATTCCAAATAGTGCAAAATAAGCTAGACCATAAATTAGATAAAGACGAAACATTTGATTTATGTTCGTCAGGAACCGTTCTTTACGACCTGTTGGGTAGTATTTTATGCCATATGTAATAAGAAGCCAAGAGATATTGTAGTGAAGTATATGATAAATGTCGCAATAAGTGTCAGGGGTTAATACATATAGAATGCCGTTTATAATACATAAATGCACCAAAAGCGAAATAGGAATAATTAAATAAGAATTCTTAAAAGATTTCATTGATGCAAATCAAATTAATACATACTGTAAAGCGTAAATAACTCATTACCTAAATTATCATTAAGGTAGGGGTAAAAATTAGCTGCGATTAACATTGTTAGAATATAGTTTAAAATAGATTTCGATAAAAATCCTCTTTTTTATTACTAAATCACTATGTATTCGACAACACGATATAGATATAGGGTGTAGGGTTTTTTATATTAAAAAATCGGGGCTAAATCAAAGATATGTATTCATGATCTTATCGACAAATCAAATGTTAAAGTTAAATATTCAATGATAGTTTACTTACTGTAAATCAAATGTTTGCGAATGTTTGTGAGTCGATGTAAAGTGATGATAATTTTGAGTTTAACTGACTAGTGGTGGCTGTTTCTATGTTGGTAGTTCGTGGTGGTTTCTTGCTGTTATTTACTATAAAAAATATGCCAATTCTTGTAGAAAGACGTTTAATCAAGTAGTGTATCGATTAAACTTATTAAATACTGAAATAAAGCCTTGTTTTGCTTCTAGAGTATACATTTTATGTCTTTTTAGTCACTCAGATTTGAGAGGTAAAAGTTAATTTTGCATTATCGGATTCTACTAAGTTTGTAGTTAGAAAACATTCGATATTGACATTTTGACTTTTAGATGAAAGGGGCGAAGTAAATTCTTTTTTAGTAAGCATTCATTATTTTTCAACTTAAGATAACTATGAAAACAAAATATTTAAATATGTCTAATTCTCGAGTATTTAAAGGTATCGTCATTGTAATTTTGGCATTTCAATTCACTTCTTGTATTAATACGCGCAAGGCAACTTATTTTAATGATGTAGGTAATTTAAGTTTCCCTGAGATTTTCGAAGATGGAGATCCAATTTTACAAGCAAATGATATACTAAGTATTTCAGTTAGTAGTTTAAACCCTGATGCGGCTAAGATTTTTAACGCAACTAATGTAACAGCTACTCAAACATCTTCTTCAACAGGTACTACTACACAAGCTTCTGGGTATCTAATTGATAAAGAAGGTGTAATAAGATTTCCTTTATTAGGAAGAATTATGGCTGCTGGAATGACTAAGAAAGGTCTTCGCGAAGAAATCACACAGCAGTTGATTGATAAAAAATTACTTTTAGACCCTATCGTCGATGTTAGATTCTTAAATTACAGAGTATCGGTTCTAGGTGAAGTTAAGAACCCTTCGGTTTTAACTATACCAAATGAGAAGGTGACAATTTTAGAAGCACTTGGTCTAGCAGGAGATTTAACCATTTATGCAAGAAGAGATAATGTGCTTTTAATTCGGAATGAAGATGGTATTAAAAAAACACGTCGTATTGACTTAACAAGCGGTGAAATATTCACATCACCATATTACTACCTAAGATCAAATGATGTTATTTACGTTCAGCCTAACAAGTCAAAAGTTGCCAGTTCTGGTAGAGCAACACAATGGTTACCTGTAATTATAAGTGCCTTGTCACTTGTGATTGTGGTACTCAATAACAAATAGATAATAAAAAGATAGCATGTTGAGCAAAAAGCCAATAAAAGCAAAAGACCAAGAAGATTTTTTTGGGCTCTTATTAGATAAATTCCTCCCATTTTGGCCTTACTTGATATTACTTGGCTTATTATTTGGAGGAATGGCATTTGTCTATTTGAAGTTTGCCACCCCGACGTATGATGTTAGCGCAAAGCTGATTATTAAAGACGAAGGAAAGGGTGTAGATGGCTCTGAGATTATGGAGTCTATGAATCCGTTTGCTTCGAAAAAAATAGTCGAGAATGAAATTCAGGTCATTCAATCTAAAGAAATAGTATACGGTGCTGTAGATAGTTTGATGCTTTATGCTCCTATTATTGAAGACAAATCTTTCAAACCAATTTCTGCGTATAATACATCTCCAATTAAGATTAAGGTTGAAAACCCTGACCGAATTTCGATACCGTTGGAAGAGTATACAAAACATTACTTTTCGTTCTATGAGGCCTCTAATTCGGTGCATATGAATAATGAAATTTATACTTTAGATGTTCCTCATGACTTGCCGTTTGGTACAATTACATTTATAAGAAACGATAAGCAGAACGGAAAGAATGAATACCCACTTTATTTTGAATTAATTAACCCTGCTATTCTTACTGATTATATTTCAGGTAGTTTAACGGTAGTTCCGACTGACAAGCTTTCAACTGTTGTGATATTAACCTATGTTGATCAGTTGCGTTCACGAGGTGAAGACATCTTGAATGCTGTGATTGCTAGTTATATAAATAAAGGATATGAAGAGCGAAAAAGACTTGCCGAAAACACCTTAGCCTTCATAGAAGATCGTATAGTAAATGTGGAACTAGAACTAAATGAGTTAGAAGACGAAATTGAGCAATATACTGCTGAAGCAGGAGCCATAAACCTTAGTGAACAAGGTAGAATATTTTTACAGGATGCTGGTGCAAACAATCGTAACATTGCTGATTTAAATTTGCAGATTACACTTCTTGGTCGAGTGAAATCTTATGTGATATCGAAAAATAATCAAGGTGGTATTGTACCTTCAACTACGGGTATAAATAACCCTGTATTAACTCAGCTATTACAAAAACTATATAATAGTGAAATTGAATACGCAAGTTTGAGTAAAACCACGGCGGAAAATAATCCCCTCCTTTTGTCGCTAGCCGATGAAATAGCGAATATAAGGCCTAGTATTTTAGAGAATATTAATAACCAACAGGCTAGTTTAAAAGCAAGTTTAAGAAGTCTAAATAGCAATTCAGGTAGATTTAATGCCGTGTTGAAAGGCATACCAGAAAAGGAAAGAGCTTTATTAGAAATCAAACGAAGTGAGGATATAAAGAAAGAGTTGTTTTCTTTTCTACTTCAAAAAAGAGAAGAAACGGCATTGGCTCATGCGCCTACAGAAGGTGATACCAAAGTGATTGAAAAAGCTTCAGCTAGCGTTTATCCTAGCAGTCCAAAAGGGATCAAGATTTATGGAATGGCATGTTTCGCTGCATTAGGTCTGTGGATTGCCTATGTGGTAATCACAGAAATGCTGAATAAGAAAATACTATTTCGGTCAGAAATAGAAGACTTTATTGATTTACCAGTTTTAGGTGAATTATCATTTTCTAAAAAAACAAAAAAGAATACAATTTTCACACCCAAAGATGTTGTTTTAACCGAGCAGCTTAGACATATAAATGCAAGACTTGGTCTTTATCACAGAACATTTACAAAGAAGAAAATAATCATAACTTCAAATATAGCAGGCGAAGGTAAAAGTTTTGTTAGTAGAAATCTTGCGATCAACATTGCCCAATCCGGAAAACGTGTTGCATTACTTGATATGGACTTTAGAAAGCCACAGCTTTCTAAAGTTTTTCAAATGATTGATAAAAAAGGAACTGTTAATTATCTTAAAGGTGAGTGTGGTTTAGCAGAGATAATGATTCAGTTAGAAGCTGAAGAAAATTTGATTGTAATACCAGCTGGCACGAAAGGAGGCGATCATACTAAAGAATTATTAAACGGTAAGTTAGAAACATTATTTGCAGAATTGTCAGAAACCTTTGATGTTGTAATAGTTGACTCAGCCCCAATGGGCCTGGTGTCTGATGTAAACTTGTTGGCCGAGTATTGTGATTTAAAACTGCTTGTTATTCGTCATGGTTTTACACCTAAAAAAATAGTTCAACGGCTTGAGCAAATTGAGCAAATTGAACTTCTAGACAACATGGGTGTTGTTTTCAATGGTATTAAGAAAAGAGGTTTTACAAAAAAAGATAGTGGCTATGGCTACGGTTATGGTCAAGCATATGGCTATTAGTTTTTTGAAATTCTAATAATTGCAAAAATAATACTGCTGCTTAAATAAAATAATCTTGAAAATATATAAGGTTGAAAGAATTTAATTGATGAATCAATGAGCAAATATGTGGAGGCTATAAAAAGTCTTTTTCAAAAATTTTTCAATCAAGGGCACGAAAGAAGTATAAAAGCTAAAAAGAACATTCTTGGTCTTTTGCTTTTAAAAGGTGGTAGCATAGCTATTGGTTTTTTCTTGGTGCCACTAACAATCGGTTATTTAGACCAATCCCGCTATGGTATTTGGCTTACGCTGAGTAGTATGGTTGCATGGTTAAGTTACTTCGATATTGGTTTTGGACATGGTTTGCGAAATAAATTTGCTGAAGCTTTGGCTAAGGGCGAAGATGAAGAGGCTAGAATTTTTGTAAGTACTACCTATTTCTCATTAGGAGCTATAATGGCAATAATACTGCTGTTGTTTTTCATTGTAAACCCTTTTTTAAATTGGACTGTCATACTAAATAGTCCAGAATCAATGCGAGCCGAACTAAGTACCTTGGCTTTAATAGTTGTTGTCTTTTTTTGTACGCAATTCGTTTTTCAATTAATATCTACAGTTTTAACTGCTAATCATCAGCCAGCAAAAGCTTCTTTGTTACATTTTTTAGGAAGTTTAGTATCCTTAATTATTATTTACACACTTACAAAAACCACCTCAGGAAACTTAGTTTATTTAGGAGCTACCTTAAGCATTACACCTGCAATAATAATGTTTCTGGCAGGCATATGGTTCTACAATAGTTCGTATAAAAAATACGCACCTTCATTTCGATATTTTCGATTTAAATATGTGAAACAACTCATGAATCTTGGTGCTCAGTTTTTTATTATAAATATATCTGTATTACTAATGTTAAGTACAGATAATTTTGTCATTACCCAGTTACTGGGTCCTGATCAAGTAACCGTTTTTAATGTAGCTTATAAACTGTTTACAGCCATATCGATGGTCTATATGCTTATAATAACCCCATTATGGAGCGCTTATACAGATGCTTATACCAAGGGTGATTATGATTGGATAAAAAAAACCTTAAAAATGACTCAAAAAATTTGGCTTGCTCTTTCAGGTTTAACCCTTATAGTTTTGTTTTTTTCACCTTGGTTTTTTAAATTTTGGTTGGGCGATAAGGTCGATGTTCCTTTTTCATTGTCTATTGCAATGGCCACTTATGTCATAGGTTACATTTGGTTGAATATTTACACTTTTTTATTGAATGGAATGGGTAAAATAAGGCTTCAGCTTTATGTTTCATTAGTTGCTAGCATCTTGTATATTCCAGCGGTTATCTATTTAGGTAAAATATGGGGACTCGTAGGCATAACAGTAATTAGCACCTTCTTTTTTATCGTAACAGGAGCTATTTATGCCATTCAAGTAAAAAAGTTGGTCAACAAATCAGCTGTTGGTATTTGGAACAAATAATGTATAATTTAAGCGCACAATGCGATAATCTTAAATGAAAGATAAATCCGAACAAATACTGTCTAGAAATATTAATATTTTCTTGGTAGGCTATCTTCTATATAGCTTTGCTTTTGTGTTGACTAGAACCAACCCATCTTATTTAATTTACATTGCCAACGAATTATTATGTTTTTTAGGCTTGGCTATGGTGACATTTTCTTTGATGGCCTCCATACGAATGAAGAATAGTGTTAACGGTTATGTAAAGGTGATCGTAGCTTTGCTCATTATTTGGTTTTATGTGCTTGTGGCTTGGAGTTTACCCTTTGAATTTGATTTTATTAAAGCAAAGTTATTTATTGGTGAATCATCTCTAATGGCTTATTTTGTTCCGCTGGTGGTATTTATACCCAATAAATTAAAATTCATTAAAAAAGCGATGACGGGGGTTGTTGTATTAGGTGTAGTGTATCTTTTATTCCTGCTTTTATTTAAAGATGTCATTTTTAAGTTTTACGGAAATTCAGTAGAAAACAGTAGATATGTTTTTGAGTTTTGTGCCAAATGGTTGAGTTTGTGTGTAGGCTTTTTAATATTGACATTTTCATACCAATCAAAAAAAATAAAAATATTTGCTATTGTTTTAGTTTTGGCAATGTTGCTGGTTGCTATTTTTAGAGCAAGAAGAGCAATCATGTTTATGTCATTAGTGCCTGTATTAATGGCTGCTATCATTTATATTGCAGAATCAAGATACAAACTGTTAGCAATTATAACATCTGTTTTTATAGGTATTGGAGTTTTCTTTTTCGCTATTCAAGCTTATGAAAGTAATCAAAGTGGTTTGTTTGGTAATCTAGAATCTCGAATAGATCAAGACTCTAGGTCAGGTGTAGAAGATTGTTTTATAAATGATTTTACGTTTACTGATTGGATAGTTGGACGAGGTTTTACAGGACGTTATTTTTGCCCAAATGTTGACGAAAATAATGAAGTGTCTGGGTATCGAACTATGATTGAAACTGATTATTTAATGATTATTCTTAAAAACGGTTCGATTTATTTGGCGATGCTTTTACTGGTTTTAATACCTGCAGTATTTAAAGGTATCTTTCGATCTCAAAATATATTGTCAAAAGCTGCTGGATGTTGGATATTGTTTTGGATAATCTGTCTTTATCCTGCCAACGTTTTTGGTTTTTCAATGAACTATCTTTTAGTATGGTTGTCGGTAGGAATTTGTTATTCAAAAGAGATAAGAAATATACCAGATGCAGTTCTAAAAGAATACTTTTTAAATAATGAAAACATTGATTCAGTTCCCTAACGAATCCGTTAATCAAAATAAATGACGTCTCGTAAAATATTAATTCTTAATCAACCCTTTGATAATAATACAGGGGGTGGTATTACCTTGTCAAATCTTTTTGCACATTGGGAAAAAGAGAAATTAGCTGTAGCATGCTCAGGATACTTACTTACAGATCAAACAGATGCAAAACGATGCGATAATTACTACCAATTAGGCTCTAAAGAAAGAGAATGGGTATTCCCTTTTAATCTTTTTAGTAGAACCTATTATTCAGGCCCAATAAAGCTTACGCAAAGCACGAATGAAAATGTAGTAGTAGCAAAATCAAAACTTCGAGTCAAGTTAATTACCAAGTACATGATTCCGATTTTAGATTATTTTGGGTTTTCCTACTTTGCAACAAAAGCGAGTCTTTCAAAAGAATTCTGTGACTGGGTAGAAGCGTTTGACCCAAAAGTGATTTACGCTCAGGCTACCACGCGAGAAGAATTGCTCTTTTGTATGGAGTTCAAGCAGCGTTTTGATATACCTATGGTTTTTCACATGATGGATGATTGGCCAAAAATGGTTGGAGTCAAAGGTTTTCGACGAAAGTATTGGGAGAAAAAAATTAATAAGGAGTTCAAGCAATTATTTAATCAAACTGAGATTGGTTTGAGTATTAGTGATTATATGGCGGAAGCCTATAAAGTTAGATATGATAAGGAGTTTACAACCTTTCATAATTCGATTAACATTGATTTTTGGCAAAAGGGACAGCGTAAAACATATGATTTAGTTGATAGTCCTCGTATTCTATATGCAGGTCGTGTTGGTTTAGGTATCGACGATTCATTGAAAAATATTGCTTCTGCTATTGAACAAGTTAATGCAGATTTAAATACTGATGTGCAATTTGCATTGCAGGTGAAAGAGAAACCTGATTGGGCCATAGATTTCTCATGTGTAGAACATAACGATTTTGTGGCATATGAGGAATTGCCACGTGTTTTCGCCGAGGCAGATTTCTTAATTTTGCCTTATGATTTTAGTGAAGAGTCTATCAGTTTTATTAAATATTCAATGCCTACAAAAGCACCTGAATATATGGTTAGCGGAACCCCGATAATCATTTTTGCACCTGAAGATACAGCTATGGTTAGGTATGCAAAAAAGTTAAACTGGGCGGAAGTGGTTCAAGAAAATAGTATTGACGAATTAGTCAAAGTCATAAAAGAATTACTTAATAATGAATCAAAAAGAAAAACAATTGCCAAAAATGCAATTCGTATAGCTGAGCAGAATCATAACTCAAAAACAGTATCAGCTGAGTTTGAGTCAATAATTAATTCTGCTATATTGTAAATAGAATTGATTGACCTTATTACAAAAAAGAGGTAGGCTTTTATGACCAAATTATACTTTTATCCTAAGATTATACTTAAGTCGAGCGACGTTCAAAATTCATATATCAATGATTTTGAAAAAGCGATTGCTGTACACCATGAAGTTGTTAATAAAGAGGCAAACTCGAAAGGAGTAGTTGATTTTTTCAAGTACATAGGCAAGACAGATATCTTTCTTTTCAATTGGATTGAAGATATTCCTCGCCGTAAAATGGGTAAACTTCAAGTTTTGTTTTTTGCGTTATTTCTTAGCTTAGTTAAAGTTCGTAAGAAAAAAATCATCTGGATACTTCATAATAAGTATTCACATAATTTGGCTAAAAACAGATGGACAGATTTCATGTTCAAAACCATGATGAAAAATTCAAATCTTATTCTTACACATTCTAATGAAGGGATTGAATTTGCAAAGAAAAAATTTCCAAAATACGCGAACAAGATCAAATACGAGATTCATCCTATTAAGTCAAAAATTGCTAATGTATCTTCATCGAAGAAGTATGATTTTCTATTTTGGGGAAGCATACATCCTTATAAAGACATTGTGAAATTTCTAGAATTTATTAAAGCACAGAAAGTTATTGATTCTCCTAAAATTCTCATTATTGGTCGCTGTTTTGATGAAGACTATAAAAAGCTACTTCGAGCTAGTTTAAATGAAGATATGATTTTTGAAGATAAATTTTATGACATGGAAGATATAGCCCAGTTTGCTTCTGAAGCAAAGTATATTTTATTTACTTATAATGCGGGTTCTGTTTTAAGTTCAGGCGCCCTTATGGATTCGCTTCGAATGAATTCACAAATTATTGGACCTAATCATGGCGCATTCAAAGATCTTAGCCATTTGTCAACTGTTCATGTATTTGATGAATACAAAGATGTTTTATCGATCTACAAGTGTGGTTCTGATGACCAAGAGTCAGTAAAACAAGAGCTAGACGATTTTTTTGAAGAAAATAGCTGGTTGAGATTCGCTGATAAAATTCAAATTTATACTAATAGTTTGCTTTTGGAAAAGTAAATAAAGTGATCTAAAATTTAACTTTAGGAGTAATTTAAAATGATGAGTGATACTTATGTTTTTCAGGTCGATTCAGAATTGGTTAATTCAGTATATGATAATCAGGATAATTATTTAATCGAAAGTTTTTCTAAACAAACTTCTGAACAAAAGAAGTATTGCGCGATTTACTTTAGCAGTAACAATTTGTATTATCCAAATACTGAAGCGGAATTCAATAACGCAATTGTAGCTAAAAATAGATTTGAATGGTATGGTACTCGTATAGAAAAGGCTTCAAAGCATATATTCTTGAGAGATGTATTCAAACAATGGTATTTAAAAGGTGTTAATGCTAAAATTAACCACCCTGATGCTTTATTAGAGTTTTTAAAACAAGAAACCAAGGGTTTTGAGATAATTACCTTAGGGAGCTCGTCTGGTGGTTTTGCTGCTGTTTATTATGGTCAGCTACTAGCTGCTGAAACAACCTATAGTTTTAATGGACAATATGAAGTAGATTCTTTACTCAGAAAATCATCAAAAGAAGTTGATCCAATCCTTTTTAGAAATCAGAATGATACCAACCTTAGAACCAATTATGATATCTTCAAGGTTATAAAAGCACCTTCAAAGATTTTCTATTTTAGATCGAATAAGAGTGAATGGGATGTTGAACAATACACCCATATAAAAGATTTAGGGATAAATACTTTTAGTTTTAATACAAGTCATCATGGAATACCCTTTGCAAAAACTGCTTTGCCTAAGGTGTTAAATATGGATTTAAGTAAAATCAATAAATTTAGAAACAGAAACCTGAACCCGGTAATATTTTCATTTCAGGTAGCAGGATTTAAACAGACCATGAAAGCTGTTTGGGCAGTTGCGCAAAAGTTGTTGAAGAAAATAGGACTGTAGCATTCAAAACTTAACCTTCACTTGGTTTATTTAACGGTTTTCCTTTTTCGCATTTCTGCTAAAAAACGTTTTGTAAAAACCTGCGCTCCTTTTTCGTTGAGGTGTGAATAATCTGCAAAAATATCGTCTGGCCAATTTCCTTCTAAAGTGTTAATAAACTGTTGGTTGTCATTCTTTAAAATGGCGTCAATTCTCGAAACGTGTTTGCGTAAAAACAAATTTTGAGCTTCATTCATTTGAGCAGTATATCCTATTCTTAACGGGCTTTGAACAAATATTAAATCAATGTTGTTCGCCGTACAGAAATTAGAAATGCTGTCTAAATAAGCATACTGAGTTTGGTCTAAAGGCGATTCGTTAACTGGGCGACCTTTCCATCTTAAAGAATCGGTAGTAAGTTTTTGAGCATCTAAATTAATTCCTCCATGATCATCATAATTTAAATAATTATAGAGGCTTTGATTTTGTCTATATTCTTTAAGCTTTGCTGCATTTTTGATGTTATATCTTAAATCAAAACCTGATTTGGTGTAGGTTTTAGATAGATAAGAATCAAGCAAGTCAAATTTTACTTTACTCCATTCATTTTGAAAATCCATGAAGTTACTGGTGATAATAATGGTCTTGGGTTTGTAAAGCGGAGTGAATATTTTAATGAGTCTGAAATCGTCTATAATGCTTTGTCCCCATGAAGCGGTATTCAAATACGATGTATCATAAGATGCTGCGATAGTTGCCGAATGAATGTTGTTTAATGTCATTGAAGAGCCTACTGCAATGACATTTATAGCAGTATCTGCTTTTTTGCTTTTTAAGAAATGCATCTTAGCATTGAAAGATATACTGTTCGATACATTAGGAATTGAGGTGCCATAAATCACCACACAGCCAATAGCTGCCGCCAAAGGTAGCATGCCAAATAAGATGATTTTTTTTATGAATTTAAGCATGAAATTTAAAATTGAAAGTATATAAATTGTTGCTCTTCGCCACCGTACCAAAAAATGGCTAGCATAATTGCGTAATACATCAGATATCTAACGGGGCGCTTCCAATTAGACCCTAAGGAATCAAGGGCGTATTGGCCTTCTCTACCAAACCATTCTATCGTCATAAAAACAGTAATAAACAACAATATCTTTTTGTATTCCCAATACACATTAAAAGATAAGTATGAATTAAAATCAGTAAACATATCAATAATGTAGGTGGTTGCATGCGTTATGTTTTCTGCTCTGAAAAATACCCAAGCTACTACGGTTAAACCAAAAGTTAATAAAATAGAAAGTAGTTCTCTAATGCTAGGTAAGTATCTTCCTTTTGCGACAATGTCAATATGGTTTCGGTTATTCTTGGTGAGTAAAAGGGGTAAAAAATACACAGCGTTTAATGCTCCCCAAACTATAAAAGTCCAGTTGGCGCCATGCCAAAAACCACTCACTATAAAAATGATGAATGTATTTCTGACTTTCATCCAAGTACCGCCTCGGCTTCCGCCCAATGGAATATAGAGGTAATCTCTAAACCAAGTAGATAATGAAATGTGCCAACGTCTCCAGAATTCAGCAATGTCTCTTGAGAAATAGGGAAAGTTGAAATTCTGCATTAAATCAAAACCAAAAAGTCGTGATGTACCTATAGCGATATCTGAATATCCTGAAAAGTCACAGTAAATCTGAAAGGTAAAAAATATAGCACCTAAGGCTAAACTGCTTCCTGAATAATCTTCTGAGTTATTGAAAATAATATTCGCATAATTAGCGCAATTATCTGCAATAACAATCTTTTTGAATAGGCCCCAGAGAATCTGACGCATACCATCGACAGCAAGTGAATAGTCAAATTTTCGTTTACTGTAGAACTGTGGTAATAAATGAGTTGCACGTTCAATTGGCCCGGCAACTAATTGCGGAAAGAAACAAACGAATGCTGCAAAGGCAAAAAAGTCTTTTGTGGGTTCTAGTTTTCGTCGATAGACATCAATGGAATAGCTCAGGGTCTGAAAGGTATAAAAGCTAATGCCAACAGGTAGAATAATGTTCAGCGAATTTGCTTGTATGGGCATTCCTAATAATGAGAAGGCACTTATGAAATTCTCAAGAAAAAAATCATAATATTTAAAGAGTCCTAAGAATCCGAGGTTTACGGTGATGCTTGTCCAAAGTAATAGCTTCCGTTTGGTTTGATTTTCTTTTTTTGATAAACCAACACCAACGGCGTAATCAACTAATGTGCTAAAAATTATTAAAGATAAAAAACGCCAATCCCACCAGCCATAAAATAAATAACTTGCAGCAATAATGAGCAAGTTTTGCATTTTAAGACTCTTGTTGGTTACAAACCAATAAAGTGCAAACACTATTGGTAAGAAGACAGCAAAGTCGATTGAATTAAAAAGCATATGGTTTATAAATTCCTATTCTGTTTTTACTTTATGCAAGCTATAGTATAGCATATACGCCTTCTGTATCAACCTAATAGAATCAGTTTTGAATATTAGAATCGCGCTAAATTCCGTAATTTTTGTTAAATCTTACATGTTTAATGTAAATTCTTCGCTAAAAAGACTTTTCTAACCTTCAAGAGACCAATAAAGGTTTTGAAATAAGTTGATTTATCAAATTAATTACTTTTTCGTCATAACTAAAATCAAATGATGGTTGCTAAGAAATTCACCTGCTTGTTTACTCAAAAACCGATGTACGTAAGGGAAACTTCGACTAACTATCAAGATGCCTGAAACAAGCCATGTATTTGAAAATATATGTTAATTTGCGCTCGTAATGCGTTTTATAAATTAGTTTTTATGAAAATTAAAGACAACTTTTCCTTTTTGTAAAAATGGGATAAGGTCTAATTTAAAATGGCATCATTATTGATTTATGAAAAACATGGTTCCCATATTATTGTTTACGTATAAAAGGCTCGATGCTCTTAAAAAAACGATCGAAGCTTTATCTGCAAATGAATTAGCAGATCAATCTGATCTTTATATTTTTTCTGACGGACCTAAAACAGAAAAAGACGCAGCTGCAATTCAAAAGGTTAGAGCTTATTTGAAAACTTTACAAGGCTTTAAAAACATAAATATTAAAGCATCTGAAGGAAATAAAGGGTTAGCAAAATCGATTATTTCAGGGGTGTCTGAAGTAATGAAATTATCTGACAAAGTAATTGTTATGGAAGATGATTTATTGACGACCTCAAATTTCTTAACCTTTATGAATAAAGCCTTAACCAAGTATGAAAATGAAGAAAAGGTTTTTTCAGTTTCAGGCTACTCAATGAATTTAAATCAAGATGTCAATAATACAAGTGAAACTTATTTTTTGAATAGAGGATGGTCTTGGGGATGGGCAACTTGGAAAAGCAGATGGGACGATGTTGATTGGGAGATGAAAGATTATGATATCTTTAAAAACGATAAAAGGAAAAAGTCTGAATTTGCCATGGGCGGATCAGATCTAAATAAAATGCTTAGAAATCAAATGGAAGGTGCATTAGATTCTTGGGCAATACGTTGGTTTTATCACCAGTTTAAGGTTAGCGGACTTACACTTTATCCTGTATACTCCAAAGTATATAACAATGGTTTTGATCAACTAGCGACCCACACTACGGGTTCAAATAATAGATATTTACCGTTGTTAGATAAAGATTTGAGTAATGAGATTTCTTATCCTAAGACAATAGAAATAAGTCAAAATTATCAGAAGGCTTTTTTAAAAAACATGGGTGTGAAGGCACGTATTCGTTCAAAAGTGGAAACAATCTTTCAATCGAAATTTAGCATCAAATGAAGGAGATGATAAAACGTCTTCGATTTTTGTACCTGCGACATGTAAAGTGGCGGAGATATACTATTGGTAAAAATCTTTTTGCTGGTATGCGTGTGTATCTATGGGCGAAAAATGAATTAATTATTGGCGATAATTTTTATATCGGCAAAGATTCACAAATTGAAACGGATTGTATCATAGGCGACAATGTGATATTTGCTAATAAAGTTGCAATTGTAGGTCGCTATGATCACCACTTTCAAAAAATTGGGGTACCTATTCGCATGGCTCCTCGAATTATGGATGAGCATTACGATTGGAAGGGCCTAGATAGCAAAACCGTTATTGAAGATGATGTTTGGGTAGGGTATGGGTCTATAATAATGGGCGGTGTCAAAATTGGCAAAGGCTGTATTATTGCCGCAGGCTCTTTAGTAACTAAAGATACTGAGCCCTATTTTATATATGGCGGAAGCCCAGCTAAAAAATTAAAGCCTCGTTTTGAGAATGATGAAGATCTTCAGCAACATTTGAAGCTTGAAAAAGATTTTTTACTAAAACATAGTACTTATGTCGGTGTAAAAGGTATTGATGTCTAGTTTTTTCTTCGTTCAAATATCTAGTTGTTAATTTTACACGGTATATATTAAGCATAACATTTCAAAAGTAATAACAAATATTCCCCCTATGTCTTTTCTAATAAAAGACTAAACAGAAATGAGCAATAAAAAATATAAAACTACTAGAGTTTTAGGTTACGATGTGTTTTCTACTTCACTAGATGTGATTGATCCTAACACAGAAAAAACACTTATTAATACCTTTAGTCCTAATTCATATGGCCTAGCCAAGTATGATGCTGAATTTGAAACGGCACTTAAAGAAACCGATGTTTTGGTTCTTGACGGTATGGGTGTAGCAATAGGTTCTATGCTACTTAATGGTAAAAATATTAAAAAGGTTGCAGGCGAAGATTGCTTTAATTTTTATATGAATTTGTCTAACGAAAACCATTGGAAAGTCTTTTTCATGGGGTCGACAGATGAGACCTTGAATAAAATGAAGACAAGGGCAACTAAGGAATTTCCTAATATTAGTGTTGCGAGCTATTCTCCGCCATTTAAGCCTGAGTTTTCAAAAGAGGATAATGATCAGATTGTTAGCGTTATTAATGCATTTGAACCTGATGTTTTGTTTATAGGTTTAACGGCCCCTAAACAAGAGAAATGGGGATATGCGCATAAAGATTTGGTTAATGCTAGAGTCATAAGTACGATTGGCAATGTTTATGACTGGTATGCTGGCAACAGTAAAAGACCCGCAAAAATTTGGATAAATTTGCGTTTAGAGTGGTTCGTAAGAATGTTTTTAAGACCAGAAATATTTAGAAGAAATATCGGAAATCAAATGAAGTTTTTCAAAGATGTCATACTTCATTTAACATATATTAAACGAAAAAAATAATTAGTATGCTAAGAGTAGCTTTAGTAGGTGCAGGTAAAATGGGACTTTCTCATCTATCCATTTTAGGAGCACATCCAAATGTAGAAGTTGTAGGCGTATGCGACACTTCATTAATTGTAATGGGTGCTTTGAAAAAGTATACCAAATTCCCCTGTTACAAGAAGTTCACAAAAATGCTTGATCAAGAAAAGCCAGATGCAGTATTTGTGGCTGTTCCGACAAAGTTGCATTATGAAATGATCAAAGAACTGCTTGATCGAAAAATTCATGTTTTTGCAGAGAAACCATTTTGCTTAAACCCTGAACAAGGTAGTGAGTTAGCAAGATTGGCTGAAGAGCATAATTTAGTGAATCAAGTAGGGTACCATAATAAGTTTATAGGCACTTTTAAAGAAGTGAAAAGAATTATAGAATCTGGAGCTTTAGGAGAGATTTATCACTTCACAGGTGAAGCTTATGGCCCAGTAGTTACTAAGAAAAAAGATAGTACTTGGCGATCTAACCCAGCAGATGGTGGTGGTTGTTTAATGGACTATGCTTCTCATGTAATTGATTTACTGAATCATTTAATTTCTCCGGTAGCATCTGCTGAAGGAACTTTATTGAAATCGATATATTCTCAACATGTTGATGATGCCGTGTATTCACTACTTAAATTAGAGAGTGGCGAAACAGGTGTTTTATCAGTAAACTGGAGTGATGATACCTATCGTAAAATGTCAACTTCTGTTAGTATTACCGGTACCGAGGGGAAAATAATTTCTGATGCTAGTGAACTTAAAGTGTTTGTTAAAAAAGAAGGAGCTCTTGACGGATATACGAAAGGTTGGAATGTAAAGTATGTGACTCAACTTACTGATCAAGTTGATTTTTATTTACGTGGTGAAGAATATTCTGCACAGATAGATTATTTCGTTAATGCGGCTTTGAAAAAAGGACCGAATGACATTAACACCTTTAAAAGTGCGGCTAGAACAGATAATGCCATCGCATTAATTAAGAACAATTCAAAAACGAAAGCATAATGGATAGGATTTTATACGGAGATAATCAGTTTTTTGCGGTCAATCATATTTCTGATGCTAAGTCTATGGAGCAGTCCATGAAGTTTAAAGAAAATGACGCGATAATAGCGACCTTAGATCAAGCCATTGAAGCTGGTATTGATACTTTTATGTGTACTACACATGATCGAATAGCTTTTGTTTGTGATGCTGTACGTTCTAACCCAGAAAAATATAAAGATTTTAAAATTTACCCATGTATGCCGTACGCGCACAAATATGCGAATGCTGTAACAGAATTGGGTATACAAGGTACGATCAAACAATATGTGCCTGGCAACTTCTTTGGCTCTATGTTTAAAGGAGGTAAAGCGCTTGTGTCAAAAGATTATTTGGCGATAATGGAACTGCTAGTCGATGCTGAAATGAAAATGTTTGAAGGTGTAAAAACACCGGTTGTATTTCTACAAAATGTCATTACTGATCTTCTTTTAGGTTTAGGAATGGATGAGATATTAAAGGGCTTTCATGATTATGTACGTGAGAAGTATGATGTAGAACCAGGTTTCATAACAATGAATTTGCCAAAGCTTGCTGAAACATTAGAAGGTTTAGGAATTGAAAATCCTATCATTTGCGCGTCTATTAATAGTGCGAATTTTAGAATGTCGGGTGGTAAAGAATTGTACGAAGAGACCTTGCGTACAAAGAAGATTCGTGTAATCGCAATGCAGGTATTAGGAGGGGGAGCTATTCCTCCAAAAGAAGCCTTAGGTTATGTATGTGGTTTACCAAATATTGAATCGATACTATTTGGAGCTTCTTCGAAGCGAAATATCGATAATACGGTGTCTACGATACATGAGTTTGATAGTAAATAATGAAATTTGAGTCCATAACCGACTAAACTTAAAGTTTAGTCGGTTATTTTTTAATCACATAGTCAAAAGCCATATTTTTATCCTTCCCCCAGATGGAACAAAACCTAATTAATAGCTCAAAATGTTGGAACAACCAACTTCTTATAATCCGTTCGACGGCCCAGAAATTGCACATATACTGCATGTTACTGATTCGCAAGAGGAATTATGGCATTCGTGCCTCTTTGGAGGAGAAGACGCAAACAGGGCTTATAATGAATCACTATCCCTTATATTAAAAGGTAATCTTGACATTACAGCACTTGAAGAAGCGGTTCATATGCTTATTCAACGTCACGAAGCTTTACGATCTGTTTTTAGTCCAGATGGTAGATATATGTGCGTACTTACGGAATTAAAGATTGAAATTGACCATCAAGATATTTCAGAACTTTCTGAAACGGAAAAAGAGACTAAAACAAATCAATATCTTGACCAAGATGCACAGCGTTCGTTTGATTTAATAAATGGTCCGTTAATTAGAATTGGACTCATCCAATTAGATGATGCAACGCACCGCTTAGTTATTACAGCACATCATATTATTTGTGATGGCTGGTCTTACGGTATTATACTTCAAGAATTAGGGAAGCTTTATTCTTCTAAAATTCTAAATATCGATGCTAAGCTGCCTGAACCTATTGCCTATAGCGCATATGCTGAACATCAACGTCTTTTTTCTGAAAGCAAAGATTATAGCAAAGTAGAACAATTTTGGCTTGATCAATATGAAGATCAAGTACCACAGGTAAATATGCCAACAGATTTTCCGCGACCAGATCAGCGCACCTACAAAGGCAACCGTATTGATCGGGCACTAGGTACAGCATTGGTAGGGCAATTAAAGGATGCAGGAATAAAAGCGAATTGCAGTTTGGTGGTTACACTAATGGCTGCTTTTGAAGTTTTTATGTATGAAATGACAGGGCAAAAGAATTTGGCGCTAGGATTACCCGCTGCTGGGCAATCAGCCATGGGAGCGAAACATTTAATTGGGCATTGTGTTAATTTACTTCCGCTCAAAAGTAATATTGATATAGAAGGAAGTTTTAATGATCATCTGCAAAAACGAAAGTCTGCAAATTTTGACGCATACGACCATCAAGAGTTGACTTTCGGTCGCTTGCTTAAAAAACTCAACGTAGGTAGAAATTCGTCTAGAATCCCATTAGTACCAGTAGTTTTAAATATTGATATGGGATTAGCCGATGACGTT
>CALLIG010000101.1 GCA_938009735.1 uncultured Flavobacteriaceae bacterium | reverse complement strand
CTGCCGGGCTTCCATTTTTTTACGAAGCTCGATTTCATACAATTGCGATTTAAGCATTTTCATTGCTGTTGCTCTATTATCATGTTGACTCCGAGAATCAGAACAAGAAATCTGTATACCTGAAGGATGGTGCACCAATTGGACCTTCGTTTCTACTTTATTCACATTTTGACCACCGGCTCCACTAGAACGTGCAGTCGTAATTGTTATATCTGCAGGGTTTACATCAATTTCTATACTATCATCTACCAATGGGTACACATATACGGATGCAAAAGAAGTATGCCTTTTTGCATTACTATCGAACGGAGAAATTCTAACTAATCGATGTACTCCATTCTCACCTTTCAGCCATCCGAAGGCAAAATCACCATCTATTTGAAGCGTAACCGTTTTTATTCCAGCTACATCACCGCCTTGATAGTTGAGTTCTTTGACCTTGTAATTGTTTTTTTCACACCACATCATATACATGCGCATCAGCATAGCGGCCCAATCACAACTTTCTGTACCACCTGCACCTGCTGTAATTTGAAGTACAGCAGAAAGTTCATCACCTTCCTCAGAAAGCATGTTTTTGAATTCTAGTTTTTCAACGGTAGTTAGGGTCTTTGTATAATGTACTTCGACTTCTTCTTCAGTCACATCACCTTCTTGAAAAAATTCAAGCAACACTTCAAGGTCACCTACGAGAGTTTTGGCCACATTAAAATCATCAACCCATTGTTTTTTAGATTGAATGAACTTCATGTGTGCTTGCGCTTTTTGTGGATTGTCCCAGAAATCAGGAGCGAGCGTCTTTTCTTGCTCGTTCTCTATTTCAATGAGTTTGGCATCAACGTCAAAGATACCTCCTTAACGCACCAAGGCGATCTAATAGACCTTTATAAAGGTCTGTGGTAATTGTCATTCTAACTGCTTTTTGGCAAAAATAGGGTATAAGTCTTGTTGAACAATCAATTTTGGCTAAATTTAGCTCTGACTAATTTTACGAGAACCAACATATTATGAAATACTATTTACGTCTATCATTATTTATCTTTTTTAGTACAAGCATTTTAACAGCGCAGTTTTCTGAAAAAAGTAAAGATTTTCAAAAATTCAATGGCTTTTTTAATTTTCAGCATGATGCTAAAGAAGACAAAGTATACTTAGAAGTTTCAGAAATTAATAAAGAATTTTTGTATGTGTACTCTCTGAGTAGTGGAATAGGAAGTAACGATATAGGGTTAGATAGGGGACAGCTTGGAAATGAGCAAGTTGTGTATTTTAAAAAAGCTGGTGGAAAGTTACTTTTAGTACAGCCGAATATGACCTTTAGAGCTTTGACAGACAATGTATTAGAAAAGAAATCAGTAGAGCAGGCATTTGCAAAATCTATCCTTTTTGGGTTTAAGATCATTGAAGAGTCAAAAGGGAAATATATTATTGATATTACTGACTTTTTAATGCAAGATACGCATGGCGTTTCGGCGAGATTAAAACGAGCCAAAGAGGGAACATACAAGCTTGATAAGTCAAAAAGTGCTTTTGCTTTAGAGCGTACAAAAGCATTTCCTAAAAATATTGAGTTTGATGTGGATTTGACATTTAAAGGGGAAGCAACAGGACGAAACATTAGATCTGTAACTCCAAATAGCAGTTTAATTACTGTTGCTCAGCATCATTCTTTTATTGAATTACCCGATAACGACTATAAGCAGCGTGAATTTGATCCTCGCTCTGGCGCGGGGGCTTTTGCTTATTATGATTATGCTACACCTGTTGAATCTCCTATTTTAAAACGTTTTATTAGAAGACATCGTTTAGAGAAGAAAGATCCAACTGCGGCATTAAGTGAAGCAGTTGACCCAATTATTTATTATTTAGATAATGGTACTCCTGAGCCTGTTCGTTCTGCCTTATTAGAAGGCGGTAGATGGTGGAATCAAGCTTTTGAAGCTATTGGTTACAAAGATGCGTTTCAAGTAAAAATGCTACCTGATGATGCAGACCCTTTAGATGTACGCTACAATGTAATTCAATGGGTGCATCGATCAACAAGAGGTTGGAGCTATGGCAGCAGTATTGACGACCCAAGAACGGGAGAAATTTTAAAAGGCCATGTTAGTTTGGGGAGTCTTCGTATTCGTCAAGATTTTCTTATTGCTCAAGCATTAATGAATAAACCATTTGCTGAGCGTGATGATAATCACAAACCTATGTTAGATTTAGCAATTGCTCGTATTCGACAGCTTTCAGCTCATGAGATTGGTCACACACTTGGTTTTGCTCATAACTATGCTGCAAGTACTAATAATAGGGCTTCGGTGATGGATTATCCGCATCCGCAATTTTCAGTCAAAAATGGAGAGATCGACTTTTCAAATGCCTATGCCGTTGGTATTGGAGATTGGGATAAGGTATCTGTTGCATATTCTTATGAAACTTTTCCTAAAGGAAGTAACGAAAATGAAGGCTTGAATAAGATTTTAGACAAAGCAAAAACTGATGGTTTACGATTTATAACAGATCAAGATGCACGTCCGCAAGGTAGTGCACATGTATTGGCTCATTTATGGGACAATGGAACTGATGTTAGTGATGAATTAGATAAGATGTTAGACGTACGTAAAACAGCGATTAATAACTTTTCAATGGATAATATTAGAAAAGGAGAACCTAATGCTGTTTTAGAAGATGTTTTTGTACCCTTATATTTCTTTCATAGATATCAAACTGAGGGCGTTGCTAAGATTATTGGAGGTTTAGAATATAACTATTCCGTAAAAGGGGATGGTCAACAAATGGTTAGAACTGTGGATAGAAAAATGCAGGAGAAAGCATTAAAGAGTATTCTAAAGACCTTAGATGCATCAGTAATTGCAATCCCGAAGGAAAAATTAAACTTGTTTCCACCAAGAGCATTTGGTTACCCAAGAACAAGAGAATCTATCAATGGGAAAACCGGAGTTTCCTTTGATGCGCTTTCTGCTCCTGAAACTGCTGCTGACATGACTTTAGGGTTTTTGTTGCATCCGGAGCGGGCATCCAGATTGATTCAGCAAAAGGCTTTAGATAATAAAAATATAGGGCTGCAAGAGCTTTTGGATCAAGTTGTAAAAAACACAATTCAAAAAGAATTGAAAGATTCTTATTTGAATGAAGTACAGCAAAATATTAATTTTAGAGTGTTGTTTCACTTAATGAATTTAGCGGCTCACAGCAATGTTCATCCTCAAGTCAATGCTATTGCTAATGCTACATTGAGAAAGATCTCTTTAAATAATCTTTTGGAAGTTGGAAATCCAAACAAAATGGAAATGGCACGACGAATCAATAATTTTAATGAGCATCCCGATAAATTTAAAGTAATAGCGACTCCGAAATTACCTGATGGTTCTCCGATAGGAATGGACTGTTTTCATTAATCATATATAAATAGACTTCATTGAAAATAAACTTAATTAGCGATACGGTAACGAAACCATCTCCTGGTATGCTTGACGCCATGATGTCAGCAAAAGTGGGTGATGATGTTTTTAAAGCAGATCCTTCTGTAAATGCTTTAGAAGAAAAAGCGGCTCAACTATTTAATAAAGAGGCGGCTTTGTTTTTTCCTTCGGGTACCATGGCGAATCAAACAGCTATAAAGCTTCATACTAATCCGGGTGATCAATTAATATGTGATAAATATGCACATGTATATAATTACGAAGGGGGAGGAGTAAGCTTTAACAGCGGAGTATCTTGTAAATTGGTTGACGGTGATAGAGGAATGATAACTGCAGAACAAGTGGAAGCAGCAATCAATCCGCCAGATTTTTATCATAGTCCTTTAACTTCATTGGTCTGTATTGAAAATACAACGAACAAGGGTGGAGGAGCTTGCTGGGATTTTGAGGAACTAAAACGAATTAAAACAGTTTGCGAAAAACATAGTTTAGGTTATCATTTAGATGGAGCAAGATTATGGAATGCTTTGGTTGCTAAAGGTGAATCTACAACTCAATATGGTGACCTTTTTGATACGATTAGTATTTGCTTGAGTAAAGGTTTAGGTTGCCCAGTAGGTTCTGTATTAGTAGGTAGCGAAGAGGAAATAAATAAAGCTTTACGAATTCGTAAAATATTTGGTGGTGGTATGCGACAGTCTGGTTTTTTAGCTGCGGCGGCTTCATACGCCTTAGAGCATCAGATAGAAAGATTGTCTGAAGATCATGCAAAAGCAACTGAGATTGGTGTGGTACTGAACGATTTACCATTTATTAAAAAGGTAGAACCTATTGAGACTAATATTATCATTTTTGAAATTGAGGAGGAAGCAATGAGTGCTGAAAGTTTTGTAGATAAGTTAAATCAGCACGAAATTCAAATTATTGGTATGGGGCAAGGCAAACTTCGAATTGTCACACATATGGATTACACAGATGAAATGCATCAAAAGTTTTTAGATATTTTAAGAAAACTATAATTTCTCAGTACTTGAAATTACGGTAATTCGGTTGGTTAAGTTTTTGATTCCGTTTTCCATTCCTGCTTCAGAATTATATAATTGACTACTTCCTATTAGATTACCGTCGCTATTTTTGAAATTAAATAGAAATTGACCGGTATGATTTGTTTTACGCTCAAAGTTACTTGACTTATTCACTAATTTCTTTAAACCTTGTGCTGTTTCAATAGCAGCCTTTTTGTTTAAGAAGGGTATGCTTTTAAATAATGTATGACCACTTTCCGAATTGAGTTCGAAAATATAACCGTTTTCTAGATGCTCTTTAATATTTATCATCTTGCACTTTTTACTAAAGTTACGAAAAATTGAATGTCCTTAAGAATAAATTCATTTATTGAATTATTGTTATTTAAATTCTAAAATGCTCTTTGTTAGCTACTTATTATGGCTTTTTTCGACAAACTGCGCATTTTTATAACTAAGGTTTCTTAATATTTAGTTAAAATACCATACATTTGCCGCACTATAATTATAAACATTAAACACTAACAAGTAATGAAAAAAGTATTATTCTTTTTTGCAGTTATGACTGCATCGATTTCTATGGCGCAAGATTTGCCAACAAATCCTGAGCCAGGTAAATGCTATGTGCGTTGTACCACCCCTGACGTTTATGTAAATGAGACAGTTACATTGACTGTTAAACCTACATATAAAGTATTAAAGACAGTACCTGCAACTTTTAAAACAGTTACAGAAAGAGTTGAAGTTAAAGCAGCTGGTAAGAAATTAACTGTTATTCCGGAAAAATGGGGAACTGAAACAGTTTCTTATGTATCAAAGCAAGGTGGTAATACATTACGTATAACTCCTGCTACTTTTGGTACAGGTTCAGAAACAATTGAAGTTAAACCTGCATATGCTCAATGGGAATTAGGCGCTTCTGCACCTGATTGTGCTTCTGGCAACCCAGATGATTGTAGATACTGGTGCTACAAAGGCTACCCAGCTGAGTTCACTACAATTTCTACTACTACTTTGGCTGGAGATGCTTCTGTAAGCAAAACTCCAATTGGATCAAAGAACGCTAGTTATACTAAAAGAGTTCTTTTGTCACCGGCAAGAGTTGAAGAG
>CALLIG010000100.1 GCA_938009735.1 uncultured Flavobacteriaceae bacterium | reverse complement strand
TCCACTTCCTGATTGTCCTACTAAAGCAACAGAATGTCCTTTAGGTACTTGAAGGCTAAAATTCTTAAGAACATATTCATCTTCGTATTTAAAAGAGATATTATCTAAAGTGATGCCTTGTTCAAATGTTGTTTTGTCTATTGCACTTTTAATTTCTGTAATAGGGTTTTTAGTTTCCAGAATTTCTAACACACGTTCTGCAGCTGCGTTTCCTTTTTGAACACCATAATATGCTTTGCTTATGGATTTTGCAGGCGTTAAAAAATTATAGGCCAAAGCTATATAACCTATAAAGGATGCTGCATCTAAAGTTTTTTCAACAATAACAAGTTGACCTCCATACCATAGTAATACGCCAATAACTAAAATCCCTAAAAATTCTCCCGTAGGGGATGCTAAATTTTGCCTGTTTAAAAGCGAATTTGAAAATTTAAAAAAACGATGGGTACTTTTCTTAAAGTTTTTTATAAATCTGTTTTCAGCATTAAAAGCTTTGACTACGCGGAGGCCTCCCAAGGTTTCTTCGACAATGGATAAGAACTCGCCCTGTTCTTTTTGAACCCGATCTGATTTCTTCTTTAGCGATTTTCCAATCTTTGAAATAATGAATCCAGATATTGGAATAAAAATAAACACGAACATTGTTAGTTTAGGGCTTATGCCAAACATTATTAACAAGGTAAAGAACATAGTCAGCGGTTCTCTAATAATAAGTTCTAAGATGGATAAAAAGGAATGTTGAATTTCCAAAACATCTGAAGTTACCCTTGCTATTACATCACCTTTTCGCTTTTCAGAATAGTAAGAAATCGGCAAATCTGTAATTTTTGCATACATTGAATTTCTAATATCTTGCAATACACCATTACGTAAAAAGGTAATGAAATACATGGCTAGGTAATTAAAAATATTTTTAAGTAAAAAAAGTAAGAGCACTAAACTTATTACCATGATAAGTCCCTTCATCTGGTTTCCATCAGAATACTGGGTTACGGAGTAGTTTACAGACTCTAAAGCAAATTCTTTTAGTTTACTAAGACCTTGGTAAATGGGTTTAATTGTTACCTTTTTCTCAGGATAAAAGATAACATCCAAGGTTGGAATTAAAGCAGCAAAAGATAAAGCACTAAAGAGTGCATACAGTACATTAAAGAAAATATTTAAGTAGCCATATTTAGAATATGGCTTTGCAAAACGTAGAATTTTTTTAAAATAGTCCATTAACTCAATTGGAGTTCTGAAAGAATGGTTTGAATTTTAGTGTCTAGTGCAGCGTTTACTTCATTGAAGTTTTTCGCATCTGCTAAACTTGCATTCGTACTTAGGTAAAATTTCACCTTAGGTTCTGTTCCGCTTGGTCGAGCAGCAACTCTTGTACCATCTTCAGTTTCATAAATCAAAACATTTGACTTGGGTAAATTGATAACCTTCTCTTCACCTGTAAGCACATTAGTAGCTATGGCAGTATTGTAATCTTCGATCCATTTTACTTTTGAACCGGCAACAGACGCAACAGGATTATCTTTAAAGTCCTTGAGCATTTGTTTGATTTCTTCAGCTCCAGACATTCCTTTTTTTGTGATGGCTACCAAGTGTTCTTTGTAAAAGCCATAATCAACATAGCAGTCAATCAGATCTTTGTAAAAAGAACTACCGTTTGCTTTCGCTTGAGCAGCAATTTCACAAGCTAATAGGGTAGAGGTAACCGCATCTTTATCGCGAACAAAATCACCTACCATATAACCAAAGCTTTCTTCACCACCACCAACAAATTTAGATTCTGGATAGTCTTTGATCATCTTACCAATCCATTTAAAACCGGTTAAAGCTGTTTTGAATTCTACTCCGTATGCTTTCGCCATAACTTCCATCATGGGCGTTGAAACTATAGTAGTAGCAATAAATTCATTACCTTGAAAACCTTCTTCTTTTTGTTTGTCTAAAAGGAATTTTGTCATTAAAACCATTGCCTGGTTTCCATTAACGATTTCCATCTTTCCTTCTAAATTACGAACAGCAATACCTAGTCGATCACTATCAGGATCAGTACCAACAACCATATCAGCTCCTATCTCTTCGGCTTTTGCAACAGCCATTGATAAAGCTTCAGGCTCTTCAGGGTTAGGAGATTTAACCGTAGGAAAATTTCCGTCGGGTTTAGCTTGCTCTTCAATGATAGTAACATTGTTATATCCTGCGCGTTTTAAAACTTCAGGAATTGCAGTAATTGAAGTACCATGTAAGGAGGTGAAAACTATTTTAAAATCATCTTTTCCGTCTGCTCCAAAACTTCCTTTTTCAACAGATTGAGAAATGAAAGCTTCATCAACTTCTTTGTCAATGATTTCAATTAGGCTATCATCTGAAGAAAAATTAATATCCTCAAAAGAAAGCGAATTAATTTCTGCAATTATTTTTCCGTCTTGTGGTGGAACAATTTGTCCGCCATCTGTCCAATAAACCTTATACCCGTTGTATTCAGGCGGATTATGCGACGCAGTTAAAACTATACCAGCATGGCAATTCAAATGCCGCACAGCAAATGAAAGTTCAGGTGTAGTTCTTAATTCTGAAAAGAGATATACTTTGATTCCGTTAGCCGCAAACACCTCTGCAACCGTTCTTGCTAATGTGTCACTATTGTGGCGGCAATCATAAGCGATCACTACTTTAATAGCCTCGTTTGTATATGATTTTTTAAGGTAATTACTTAAGCCCTGTGTGCTTTTACCTAATGTATATTTATTAATTCTATTGGTGCCAGCACCCATCATGCCTCGCATTCCTCCGGTGCCGAACTCCATATGCTTGTAGAAGCGATCTTTGAGTTCTTCAGTATCTGTGTCTATTAATTTCTGAACTTCCGCTCTAACATCCGCATCAAAAAAATCAGTTAACCAGCCCTTCGCAGTTTCTAAAATTGCATTCATAATATTATCAAATTTTATAAAATAACGTAAATTTAGTCAGAATATTCTTTCTTTTTGTCTGCTATGTTTTTAAGCTCTGAAACGGAATATCTAGCTTCATTTTTTTTAGTACGAATAATCATTTCCCCAAGAAAGCCAGCAAGAAATAGTTGTGAGCCAATAAGCATGGCTGTGAGTGCTATAAAAAATTGCGGTCTGTCAGTTATTAATCGTGCTGTTGTATGAACAAAGTATTTGTCAATGCCAATATAAATGGTAAAAGCAAACCCAATCATAAACATAATAACACCCCATGCGCCAAAGAGGTGCATTGGTTGTTTTCCAAATTTTGAAACAAACCAAATAGTGATTAGATCTAAAAATCCATTTGTAAATCGTTCCATACCAAATTTAGTTTTTCCGTATTTTCTGGCTTGGTGTTGCACTACTTTTTCTCCAATATTTGAGAAGCCAGCGTTCTTTGCTAGAACGGGAATATAGCGATGCATCTCACCTGAGACTTCTATATTTTTAACTACCGATTTATTGAAAGCTTTTAATCCGCAATTGAAATCATGAAGCTTTACGCCTGATGTTCTTCTAGCCGCCCAATTGAAAAGTTTAGAAGGCATGTTTTTAAAGAGAACAGAGTCGTATCTTTTTTTCTTCCAGCCAGATACCAAATCATATCCTTCTTCATGAATCATCTTATATAATTCAGGAATCTCGTCAGGATTATCCTGTAAATCAGCATCCATTGTAATAATGACATCACCTTGCACGGCTTTAAAACCAGCGTGTAGCGCTTGCGATTTTCCGAAATTTCGTTGAAAGCGTATGCCTTTTACGGATTCATTTTCTTCTGCTAGTTTTGAAATAACCTCCCAAGAGGAGTCGGTGCTACCATCATCTATGAAAAGAATTTCATATAAAAAATGATTGGATTGCATCACAGATACAATCCAATCATGAAGTTCTTTTAGTGATTCTTCTTCGTTCAGTAAAGGAATAACTATTGATAAATTCATTTGGCACTTTTGGTTCTTATATCAAAAGTACAAATTAGTTCAGGTTTTCTTCTCTTTTTAAAATCAAACCGGCTATAACGGAATATATAAGTCCGGTAACTAAGCTAAAAACAAGCCCAATTGCGATTTGAATACCAGGAGTAGCGAAACTTTTACCCAACTCCATTTGAGCATCTATTTGTTCGGAAGTCATTTTAGTACTTTCTAATAATCCTTCTTTTTGAAACTCCATGGCCTTGTTCAACATTTCAGGATCAATTACGCTTGTCATTACCTGATTGAATATAATACCAATAATTCCACCAACGAGCGCTATTCCAACACCTACTTTCATTGCTTGACTCAATGTCATGAATCCTCTATTGGCTTTTCGAAATTGAATCATTCCGAATACAATCGCAGCTATAGCTAGTAGAACTGATATTACTACTACAATTGCGCCACCTTGATAATGCATATCAACAGAGAATAGCATTAAAATAAATATTATACTCATACCGCCTAAAATGGCTCCGTATGTCAAAGCGTACTTCCCTGTGTTTGGTTGATTCTCTTCCATCTTTAAATAGTTTTTAAGTTGTTTCTTTGGTTAGTTGCCAATACCTGTTTTTTGTTACATTTTAAAGTTACAATATTTTCAGTTTCTTTTTTGACTATTTAAATTGCGGATTAAATAAAAATAATTAAATTTGCACCCTTAAAATGAGTGCCTGTCGGAATGGGTGCGTTAAATTTTTAGTATAATGAAAAAAGACTTACACCCAGAGAATTATAGATTAGTAGCGTTTAAAGACATGTCTAACGAAGAAGTGTTTTTAACAAAATCTACAGCTGACACCAAAGAAACTTTAGAAGTTGAAGGTGTTGAGTATCCTTTGGTAAAATTAGAAATCTCTAGAACTTCTCATCCTTTCTATACAGGTAAAGCCAAATTTTTGGATACTGCTGGTCGAATTGACAAGTTCAAAAGCAAATACGAAAAGTTCAAAAAGAAACCTGCTGCTCCAGTTGTTGAGGCTGCACCGGTTGTTGAAGAAGCTCCTAAAGTTGAGGCGGAAGCTTCGAAAGAAGAAGAATAGACCGTATTTTACAGATAAAATATACCATACGCCTCTGATACTTAGTATCGGAGGCGTTTTTTGTTACTTTTGCCCCAAATAAACCCAACTCATGAACTATATCCTTTTTGATGGCCCTGTTCGAAATGCCCTATTGCCTTTTACTTTTACAAGACCAGTTGCTGAAATTCGAGTTGGTATTCTTACCATACGAGAGAAATGGGAAAAGTATTTAGGTAGTACGACCACTACAATTACTGAAGAGTATCTTTCTGAAAAATACCCAATCGTGGAAATGCCAACGAATGTTTTAATCAATGCTTCTTTTTTGCCGAATGAAGAATTAGTTCATTTAATAGAGGCTTTAAATGAAAATGAGGCTGTTTTTTATGGGGAGGATGTCGTTGCTTTTTATTCTACGGATACGCAAGACGAAATAGATTTTTCATCATTTAAACATATTGAATATGAGGGTGACGTTCTTCGGATAGAGAATACTTGGGATATATTCTCAAAAAATGGGGAAGCCATTCAAGCAGATTTTGATTTAATTACTTCAGGTAGAAAAAGTCAACCCATTTCTGATACCAATAGAATTATAAACGGAGATAATATCTTTTTAGAAGAAGGTGCAAGTGTTGAGTTTAGTATTTTAAATGCTACTGATGGCCCCATATATATCGGAAAAAATGCTCAAGTTTGGGAAGGTGCTATGATTCGAGGAGCTTTTGCTTTATGTGAAAGTGCTACCGTGAAAATGGGTGGAAAAATGTACGGTGCTACAACTGTTGGCCCACATTCTAAGGTGTGTGGCGAAGTAAGTAACTCTGTGATTTTTGGCTATTCTAGTAAAGGTCATGAAGGTTATTTAGGAAATGCAGTTTTAGGAGAATGGTGCAATATTGGCGCAGATTCTAATAATTCTAACCTTAAGAATAACTATGCAAAAGTCCGTTTATGGAACTATGCTACAGAAAAATTTGATCAAACAGGATTACAGTTTTGCGGACTAATGATGGGTGATCATAGTAAGACCGCTATAAATACAATGTTTAATACAGGCACCATAATTGGTGTGAATTGTAACATCTACGTACCAGGATTTCCAAGAAATTTTATTCCAAGTTTTAGTTGGGGTGGAGCGTCAGGATTTTCAAGCTATTTACCAAAAAAGGCTTTTGAAGTAGCTAAAGTTATGATGGCTAGAAGAGGAGTGGAGTTTGATGATAAGGAAGCTCGTATCTTAGAACATGTATTTGAGGAGACTAAGAAATGGCGAAATTATTAATTTGAGTACTTAGCAAAGTGAAAAAGAAAGTCGCATTTTATACTTTAGGTTGTAAGCTCAACTTTTCAGAAACATCTACAATTGCTAGAGGTTTTCAAGAGGAGGGTTTTGATCGTGTCGATTTTTCAGAGCATGCAGATATGTATGTAATCAATACCTGCTCGGTTACTGACAATGCAGATAAACGATTCAAAACAATAGTGAAACAGGCGCAAAAGGTAAATCCGGATGCATTTGTTGCTGCAATTGGTTGTTATGCGCAATTGAAGCCTGAAGAACTTGCCGCGGTTGACGGTGTAGATTTGGTTTTAGGAGCTACCGAAAAATTCAAAATTACCGACTATATCAATGATCTATCTAAAAATGACATGGGTGAAGTACATTCGTGTGAAATTGAAGATGCTGATTTTTATGTAGGCAGCTATGCTATTGGCGATCGAACTCGTGCTTTTCTAAAAGTGCAAGATGGTTGTGATTATAAATGTACGTATTGCACTATTCCATTAGCTCGTGGTATATCGCGAAGTGATACTGTACAAAATGTACTAGACAATGCCGCTGAGATATCTTCCAAAGGAATCAAAGAAATAGTTCTTACTGGAGTAAATATTGGTGACTATGGCAAAGGAGAATTTGGAAATAAAAAGCATGAACATACATTTTTAGATTTGGTAAAAGCGCTTGACGAAGTTGATGGTATTCATCGATTACGTATTTCATCTATAGAACCAAATCTTTTAAAAAACGAAACCATTGATTTTGTAGCTCAGAGTAATTCTTTCGTGCCGCATTTTCATATTCCGTTGCAGAGTGGTAGTGATGTTATTTTAAAATTAATGAAACGACGTTATATGAGCAATCTATACGTTGATAGAGTTAATCGGATACGGGAAACAATGCCGCATGCATGTATAGGTGTAGATGTTATTGTTGGCTTTCCAGGAGAAACAGATGATCACTTTCTAGAAACTTATCATTTTCTAAATGAACTTGATATTTCATACTTGCATGTTTTTACCTATTCTGAACGTGATAATACTGCTGCTGCAACTATGGATGGGGTAGTAGCTAAAAATGTTAGAAGCAAACGCAGTAAAATGTTACGCGGACTTTCTGTAAAAAAACGAAGAGCGTTTTATGAAAGTCAATTGGGTTCTATTAGAACTGCATTATTTGAGAGTGAAAATAAAGAGGGATACATTCATGGTTTTACAGAAAATTATGTAAAAGTAAAATCACCTTGGAATCCTGATTTGGTAAATACGCTTCATCAAATTGAACTTACAGAAATTGATGAATATGGCTTAGTTCGTTTTGAATTTGTCGCAAATAAAGTTAAGGCATAAAAAAACCTCCAACTTGGGAGGTTTTAATATTTTCAGTACGGTATTGTTAGATTCTAATTCCAACAGGTAACATTTCTTTGTACTGTCTGTTTTTTCTTAAAAAACCTGCTATTTGAGGGCTTGTTGGCACAACTCTTAGGTTTTTCTCTTGAATGACATGTAAAACTGATTTGATAAAATCTTCTTTGAATTCCGTTTTAGTAATCGCTTCTGGAATAACAAGTTTTGTTAAAAAGACTTTTCGCTCTTGCGATGAATACTCAATTTTCGCTAGATGTCCTTCGAAAGTGGTTTCAAATTGTCGCAGGAAGCTATTGTCTTTAATTTCTACTTCATTCATATAGTTTGATTTTAAAGTTGGTCTTAGACAAAAAAATTACGGGGTTCTGGAACCGTAATTTTATATACTTTTGTAAGATAAAGTACTAGTGCTTTTTTCAAAGCGGACTACAAAAGTAGTAATAAAAAAGCAATTTTCCTAGTAAAAATCAACCTTGCGATCAATGAGTAACTCTAAGACACATGTTTACTTCATGCCTGGCATGGCTGCAAACCCATCTATATTTAAACATATTAAACTTCCTGAAGATCAATTTGAACAGCATTTGTTAGAGTGGTTTGTTCCTGAAAAGGATATGTCTTTATCTGATTATGCCTTGAAAATGACAGCGAGTATAAAGCATGAGAATCCGATTTTATTAGGAGTCTCTTTTGGAGGAATGTTAGTTCAAGAAATGGCAAGTCATATTGCTACTAAAAAGGTAATCGTCGTTTCTAGTGTGACCGATGAGTCACAACTACCCAAACGAATGCTCTTTGCGAAGTATACCAAAATCCATAAATTATTGCCAACAGGTTTAGTAAATAATGTAGAGTTTTTAGCTAAATATGCTTTTGGTGAAACTGTACCTAAACGGCTAGAGCTATATGAGGAATATCTTTCCATAAAAGACAAATACTATTTAGATTGGTCAATTGATCAAATAGTAAATTGGAAACAATCTTATTGTCCTGAATGCATGGTTCATATTCATGGCGAAAAAGATAATGTATTCCCGATAGGAAATATTAAAAATTGTATACCTGTAAAAAACGGCACGCACACTATGATTATACATCGTGCGAAGTGGTTTAATGAGAACTTACCAGCAATTATTTTAGAATAAATGAGTTATATAAAGGATGAATTTTAATAGAGTTCCATACTTTTGGGTAACTCGATAAAAAAAGAAAAATGAAGTTTTTGAAAAATGTTTTGATGGTACTAGGTGTGGTTTTTGTGATCAGTACTTTAATCTTTGCTATGCAAAGCGAGCAAGAAGGGTCTTCTGTATCAGAAGATACGACAGCCGTTGAAAAAAATGTATCAGAAGGGTATCGTATTTCTGCGATTGATATTCCTGAAGATTTGAATTTTGCAGGAGAAGCGGTACCGCAGCAAGATCCTGAAATTATGGAACGTGTAGATCGCGAGTTTTTGGTAAATACATACTGGCAGTCTAACGCTTTATTATTAATGAAGAGAGCAAATAAATACTTTCCTATAATAGAACCAATTTTAGCAAAAAACGGAATTCCAGATGATTTTAAATATCTCGCTGTTGCTGAAAGTGGTCTTGATAATGTAGTATCTCGAGCAGGTGCAACAGGCTTTTGGCAAATTATGAAACCGACAGGAAAGCAATACGGACTTGAAATCAATGCCAATGTTGATGAGCGTTACCATTTAGAGAAGTCTACTGAGGTTGCTTGCCGATATTTAAATAAGTACAAAAAGAAATATGGTAATTGGACTTTAACTGCAGCAGCTTATAATGCAGGCACAGGTTCTATTGATAAGTATTTGGGCATACAAAAGGTAAAAGATTATTATGATTTATTACTTGGTCAAGAAACAGGGCGCTACGTATTTCGTATCATGGCTATTAAAGAGATATTAAGTCATCCTGAAAAATATGGTTTTGATTTAGATAAAGAAGATATGTACAATGCTGTACCTACCTTTCAAGTTGAAGTTGCAAAGCCCGTTTCTAGTTTTGCAAATTTCGCTCAAGAATATGAAATCAACTATAAAATATTAAAACGCCATAACCCATGGCTGCGTGAAGCACATCTTAATAATCAATCTGGTAAAAGGTACACGATTGAGATTCCTTTAAAAGGACATTATAAAGAGACGAAGTAGTA
>CALLIG010000099.1 GCA_938009735.1 uncultured Flavobacteriaceae bacterium | reverse complement strand
GTTCTTTTTATTTGGTTACCCAAAGTAATTAAAAAATAGGGAATACCATACCTCACTAAGGAAGTATAAAGGGATTGCAACAATAAATCATATCGGCTGTAAATCATTAGCAAAATCCTTTTATCTTTATGAAACCCTCATAGATAACCCTAAATGCTACGACACAGATGAAAAGTTATCCAAGTATATTCAATGATGTTATCGGACCCGTAATGCGTGGTCCTTCAAGTTCACATTGTGCAGCTTCATTACGTATTGGTAGAATGTGTCTCGATTTGATGGATGGTGCTATTAAAGAAGTCTATATTGAGTTCGATCCCAATGGTTCTTTAGCAACCACTCACAAAGGGCAAGGATCTGATATGGGTCTGTTCGGAGGCTTTATGGGATGGGAAGCAGATGAGAAGCGTCTACCAGATTACTTAAAAGCTATTGATGAAGCCGGAATTAAAATTAAAATTGACATTCATTCGATAGGGGCTACACACCCAAATACATATAAGCTCACCATAAAAAACGAAAAGGAAACCCGAATGGTTACGGCCATATCAATGGGAGGCGGCATGATTGAGGTTATTGAAATCGATGGTGCTACGGTATCTATGGCTGGGGATTTTTACCAGACTTTGATTTATGTGAAATCGGGAGCTAATTTAGTTGACCATATTGAAAAGAGCTTTAGTTGCGATGAAATTACATTTCGTGAAGGAGTTTCTTCTTTCATTGAAATTAAATCAGATGCATTTATGCCGGATAGCCTAGCTTCTGAATTTCTTGAAATGGACGAAGTAATTTGTATTAAAAAAATAAATCCTGTGCTTCCGATAAAGGCTCGTAAAAATCTAACGGTTCCGTTTATCACTTGTAATGAAATGCTTGCTTATAATTCTGATAAAAACCTTGAATTATGGGAACTCGCAGTAGCCTATGAAAGTATGCGCGGTGCTATTTCTAAGGAAGCCGTGTTTGAAAAGATGCGCGCTATTTTTGAAATCATGCAAAATGCGATTGATCTTGGTTTACAGGGAACGAAATATGCAGATCGAATTTTAGGTCCACAATCACTCACCTTTCAAGAACGCATGAATGGAAAAAAACTAGTAGAAGGTGACGTGTTGAATCAGGTTATTCTTTATGTCTCTGCCATGATGGAAGTCAAAAGCTCCATGGGTGTTATTGTTGCAGCCCCTACTGCGGGGTCTTGTGGTGCTTTACCAGGAGCAATACTTGGAGTCGGTAAAACTTTAGATCTTTCTGAAGATGACATGATCAAGGCATTATTAGCTGCAGGTATGATTGGAGTTTTCATTGCAGAACATGCAACTTTTGCGGCAGAAGTCGGTGGCTGTATGGCCGAATGCGGATCTGGATCTGGAATGGCAGCAGCGGGAATAGTATTATTAAAAAATGGGACTTTGAACCAATCACTCTCTGCAGCTTCTATGGCTTTGCAATCAAGCTTAGGTATGATTTGCGATATGATTGCTGATAGGGTAGAAGCACCTTGTTTAAATAGGAATGTTTTGGCAGCTACAAATGCTATTTCTTGCGCAAATATGGCTTTGTCTGATTATGATCATTTGATTCCGTTAGACGAAGTTGTTGAAACTATGAAGCGTGTTGGTGATGCTTTACCCAACACCTTATGTTGCACAGGCTTAGGTGGTCTTGCGATTACTAAAACTGCAAAAGAAATTGAGGCCAAATTGGCGAATGGAGAACTGATTCAAAAGAAAACTTTTTTTAAGGTTTGTTAAAAAATTACCCGAACTAATATACATGGAGTTTCTAAAATTCAACTAATATCAGTTTTCCTGATTATTTAGATTGTATGAGTTTTTTCTGATTGGCAACCCAAAACACCTAAAACTCTGGGAGTTCTGTAATTATATAGCAATTAGCCCGTTTCTATACACTAAAATCTTTCTAAATACCGTTAGCTCTAGAAAAACTATTTCTATGAAATTATTTAGAGTATTCCTTTTAATATCTGCACTATCCATTGTTTTCGGATATCCTAATTTACATGCTCAAGATTACTTTATTACGCCACCTTCGGTTAAAAAAAATAAATATGCTGATCGAGAAGTTACCTTTTCTGAGGTAACTATGAATGGAGCCAGAACCACATACTTGGCTGTAGAACAAGGCGAAACTATTAAAATAAAAACCAGAATAGAATCTAAGAAGATTGGAGATTATTGTCCTGCATGTATTGTACAAATATATTGGGGAATTAACAGTTACACCTCAGTATGCGCCAAAAGTTTTTATGGCTATAATACCAAAAAGAAAAAGTCCAAACATACTTTTAAAGCCCCTATGAAAGACGGCATCTATTATATCACAATGGGCTCCTCATTAGAATATTCATGTGCAAATAATAACAATAGACCGAATTGTTCAGCTGATTATGCATTTGCTGTTATAAAAGTAGGTAACCCTGATCCAGATCAAAAAATTACTATTAAAAAGGTGAGGAAAGATTCAAATGTTTTCTTGAAAACAGAAGTGATTAAATCAGGTGCTTTTGGCATTTTTGATAAACTAGAATGGTTTTTCGAAGGCGAGAAATTAGATTATGACGGACGAACAGAAATACCTGCAACAAAGTTTGGAAACTACAAAGCCCTATGGTCAAACTGTTTAACAAGTATTTCAGAATCTATAAATCATTTGACCAACGACGAAGTAGAAATACCGCCAGCTTTGGTAGAAGACGTATCACCCGTTGTTGTAGTAGAAGAAATAGTTAAGGATAGTAATGATATAGAAGTACTAATTGAAACGAACGATAAGTTTGTTCTAAAACACCTAAACTTTGATTTAAATAAGTTTCATGTTAAACCAGAAGGGAAAGAGGAGTTAGATAAGTTGGCTAAAATTATGAGGAATAAGCCTGGCATGAAAATATTATTGGAAGGTCATACCGCTTTGGGGAATAGAAGAAGGAATATGATTTTATCAGAGAAAAGAGTGAAATCAACCAAAGCATATCTTGTGCAACAAGGTGTTGAAATCAACCGCATAGATACCAAAGGCTGGGGTCAGCAAAAACCATTAGTTAAGACGCGTAATAAAGCAAGGGGTAAAATTAATAGAAGAGTAGAAATCCAAATTTTAGCAAGGTGAGTAAAGCAAATAAATGATAAATCAATGGTTTAACATTACTTAAAAGTATACCGCTGCTCTTCTGATGAAGAAGCATTCAATAGCTGATTGAATGTTTTAATACTATCAAAATTTCTTGTAATCGCTTCAGATACGGCAAGTCCTGTTATACCTGTTCCTAAGATGGCTGTTACATCTTCGATGGTAATTCCGCCAACACCGAGAATAGGAGTTTCTGTTTTTAATATGTCTGTAATTGCAGTATATCCTTTTAAACCTAAAACTTCTGGTAAATTGTCTTTCGTGGTTGATGTTGTGAATGGACCAAGACTAATATAGTCGACTTCTTTGGTTAATAAGGTCTCACAATCTTGTAAGGTATTTGCTGTGCCACCAATCATTTGCCAAGTGTATAGATGTTTTCTAGTTTCCGTTGGGCAGGCATCTGATTGACCTAAGTGCACTCCGTCTGCTTTAATCGCTTTCGCTATTTTGAAGTGATCATTAATTATAAGTCTTGTTTGAAAATGAGCAGTTATTTCTCTGGCCTCAGTCGCAATTTTTAAAATCTTTTTTTCTGATATATTTTTTAAACGTAGCTGCACCAATTCAATACCTGATGTACAGGCTTTTTGAATGTTCTCTAGATGCTGCTTTGGAGAATCTCCTTGAGAAATATAATGTAGCTTCGGTATAATCATATCCTTGTTTCTTGAAAGTGCAAATATCTAAGAAATAATACTCTTTTAATCAATACATTTGAAAAGATCCTAAATAACTGACTATGAATTTCAAGAATACGATTTCCTTAATTGCATTATTAATTGCACTTCCGGTTTTATCACAAGAAACAAAACCTTCAGAAACCTTTTGGAACGCCTTAAAATCGCATTGTGGCAAAGCCTATGAAGGCAGCTTAGTTCTACCAGAAGAAGATGAAGCCTTTGGTGGAAAAAAGTTGGTGATGCACGTTAGAGCTTGTAGCGAGAATGAAATCAAAATACCTTTCTATGTCGGGGATGATAAATCAAGGACTT
>CALLIG010000098.1 GCA_938009735.1 uncultured Flavobacteriaceae bacterium | reverse complement strand
TTTCTTGATGGTAGATTTACGAATACCATTAACAAACTTGCCATTTACGGAAAGTTTTATGGTACCATCTACACAAATAACGGTGTAACTATTCCAAATACCCTTACCAAGTGCTCTGTTTTCTATTGATTTACTTCGAGTTCCTCTCGGCGTATCAGGAATGGTTTTAACTCCTCCAACACCAAATAATTCACCATGAACATAGGCTATAGGCGGTTTTTTTCCATCTCTTTTATTCAGGTTCACCCAACCTAATTCTAACATTTGAACTTCTACCCCACCCGGAAGTCTTGATTCAGGATCTGGTGTTGCATCACTCCATACAAAAACACCGGAATTTCCACCGGCTTCCATATGTTGCCATTCTATTTGTAGCATGAAATTTTCATATTGTTTTTCTGAGCGCATAACTCCGATTGGTAAACCTTTACAAATAAGTAGCTCATCTTCAGTTCGCCAGGTATCATCATCCGTATTGACATTGATCCAATTAATGGACTCCGCATTAATTTCTGAAGCTATGCTATCTAATGAGTTTTCAGTTCCGAAAATAATATCTGGTTCTTGCGCAAAGCTGATACAAACACAACTTATCAAACAGATAATAGGAAATATGACTTTTTTCATAATCTTATAATTTGGTTATTAGGATTTGGTTTTTCCTGGGATTGCAATAGCTGGCATCTCATAATTGTAATCCCAAGCATAATCCTCGACATTTGGTCCTAATGATTCTTCAGAGTTGAAAGCTTCTTCCCAAGATATTTCTTGTCCTGTATAGCCAGCTGTACGAGCCATAATGCCCATCATCGTGCTATTCGCCATGATAGTTCCATTATTAACGGGTTTTCCACTACGTATCGCTGCAAAGAGCTGATCGTGTTCGGCTTGAAACATGTCATTCTTTTCTCCACGATAAACAAAAGGGTTTTTTCCTTTGATTTCCCCTTTGCCATATAAATTCAAATTAGCACTACCCTCCGTTCCAAAAACTTCTAAAGTATTCCTGCCTTTTGTGTTTGCTTGTTGTCTCGTAAATAAATAAGATTTAGCTCCATTTGCATATTCATATTCTACAGCGAAATGATCATAAATGTTACCATATTTCTCATCAGTTCGCGCTTGTCTACCCCCTGTGCCAATAGCTTTTATTGGCATTTCATCTCCCATAGCCCATGCTATAAGATCACAACTATGAATCGATTGCTCAACAATAAAATCACCTGATAACCAATTGTAATAATACCAGTTACGCATTTGATGCGTCATCTCTGACCAGTCGGGCTGACGATCTTTGAACCAAAGTTCTCCTCCATTCCTGAAGGCAGTTGCAGCTCGCACTTCTCCAACATCTCCTTTTAATACACGTCCTACAATATCTTTATTCATCAAGTCGTGTCGAAAGCAAAACCCAGATACAATATTCAATTGTTTCTCTTTTGCCATTTTAGCAGCTTCTAGAACTTTTCGAACTCCAGGAGCATCTACAGCAACAGGTTTTTCACAAAACGCATGTTTACCAGCAGCTATCGCGGCGGTAAGGTGTTGTGGACGAAAAGCAGGTGGTGTAGTTAATATCACAACATCTACACCAGAATCAATTACTTTTTGATATGCATCAAATCCAATAAATTTATTTGCTGCTGCTACTTTGAGTTGATCAGGTTTGATTTTGGTAAGTGCAGCTAAAGAGCCTTCCAGCCTATCTTCAAACACATCACCCATAGCGGTTAATACGACATTGGGGTCAGCATGTAACGCTTGTGAGGCTGCGCCAGTTCCACGTCCACCGCAGCCAATAAGGCCTACTTTTAAAACGGTATCAACAGATGCACTATTCGAAGCTATAAGTCCTGAAGGATAAGCTATTGATCCCCCGACAAGCACAATACCTGATTTTTTAATAAATGATCGACGACTTGAATCTGATGGTGTTTTACTTATCTTTTTTGACATTATATAGCTATTTAGAATATGAGCTGTCTAAATATAATGAATTATATAATTTGTAAAAAATACTGTCATCTTTTGATTAATTTTAAAGCTTGACAAGAACTTATGGCTTTAATTAATTATTCCGATTTAAACGACATACTAGAATCCATTCTTTTGAAAACCGGATTTACAAAAGAAGAATCAGTTTTGACTGCAAAAATATTTGCAGACTCTACGGCTGACGGATATCATTCGCATGGTGTAAACCGTTTTCCTGTTTTTCTAAAAACTATCACCGATGGTTATGTGAAACTTGGTGAGCAACCAGAACGAGAATTAGCGTTAGGAAGTTTTGAACGTTGGAATGGTAAACTTGCTCCGGGACCTTTAACAGCACATTTTTGTATGAATCGCACCATTGAACTCGCCAAAGAATCTGGTATGGGATGCGTCGCTTTACAAAATGGAAGTCATTGGATGCGGGGAGGATCATATGGTTGGCAAGCTGCTGATGCTGGCTGTATTGCAATGTGTTTTACCAATACTATGCCTAACATGCCTTCATGGGGTGCTAAAGAAGCTAATACAGGTAACAACCCTCTTATTATGGCTGTTCCAAGTGAAAATGGCCATATCGTCTTAGATATGTCTTTGTCGCAGTTCTCATATGGGAAAATGGAAAAGTACGCTATGGATGGTAAAGACCTTCCTTTTGATGGCGGATTTAATTCGGAAGGAGAACATACAAAGAACCCTAGTGACATTTTAGGCACCAAAAGACTTTTCCCTACCGGATATTGGAAAGGCTCAGGAATGTCCATTTTAGTTGATTTATTAGTAACTATTTTGTCCTCTGGAAAATCAACAGCGCAAATTGGAGAACTAGAAGCAGAATATGGCCTTTCTCAAGTGTTTATTTGCTTTGATTCAGCGCAAATGAATGATGGCAGCAAACACAAAGCATTGGTTGATGAAATTATTAATCATATTACTTCCGCAATGCCTGAGCAAGAAGGTAGAACTATTGAATTCCCTGGTAGTCAAACTAAAAAACGAAGAGTTGAGCATATGAAGAATGGAATCCCGATAAATGATAATGTTTGGGAAGAAATTCTAAGATTGTCGAATCAATAGCCACAAAACAGATGAAGAAAAAAATAAATGATGATACGGTACGCTGGGGTATACTTGGTGTCGGTGACGTTTGTGAGGTGAAAAGTGCACCTGCTATGCAGAAAATTGAAAACTCTGAAGTAGTTGCGGTAATGCGCCGTAATGGTAAAAAAGCAAAGGACTATGCAGAAAGACATGGGATTAGCACATGGTATGACGATGCCGATGAATTAATTAACGATCCCAATGTAAATGCTATTTATATTGCTACTCCACCTAATGTTCATTGTGATTTGACTGTAAAAGCTGCAAAGGCTGGTAAACCTGTTTATGTCGAAAAGCCAATGGCTCGAACTACTGCAGAATGTCAGCAGATGATTGACAGCTGTAAGCAAGAAAATGTACCCTTGTATATTGCCTATTATAGACGAAGGCTTCCTAATTTTGAGAAGCTAAAAGCGTTATTAGAAGAAGGCGCTATAGGTGATGTTCGTATGGTGAAAATAGAAATGATAAAAACTCTTGATCCTGATATTGTTGCTGATATTGCGGCAACTATGAAAGTGAATTGGCGTACAGATCCTGCTGTAGCTGGTGGTGGCTATTTCTTTGATTTGGCAGCGCATCAATTAGATTTTTTGGATTATGCTTTAGGTCCTATCAAATCAGTATCAGGTCATGCAGCCAATCAAGCTGGGGCTTACAAAGCTGCAGACATCATTTCTGCTAGTTTTGAGTTTGAAAACGGAGTTATTGGTTCTGGTTCTTGGTGTTTTTCTGCAGATGCAATTTCTGAAAAGGAAGAAGTAACGTTTATAGGTTCAAAAGGCCAGCTAAGAATGCCATTTTTTGGATCTCCGTATTTGTATTTAGAAAAGAAAGGTTTACCAATAGAAACAATTGAATTTGAAATGCCAAAGCATATCCAACAGCTATTAATACAAACCATAGTTGATGATTTATTGGGTAAAGGTGAATGCCCTAGTACTGGCGAAACCGCCATTAGAACCAATTGGGTTATGGAAGAAATGACCAAAAACTACTATT
>CALLIG010000097.1 GCA_938009735.1 uncultured Flavobacteriaceae bacterium | reverse complement strand
ACATATTTATTTTGATGGTTTTCATCGTTACTATTAATGGTAATAAAATCATCTTCTTCTTCAGAAGCAATTCCACATACGATTTCCCGATTTTTTAAAGTTTGAATAAACTTATCGTTTGCGAAAACATCTAGTTTCTGCTGACTTTCACCTTGAATGTTAGTGTCTCCAGCAGCACCAAGTACGTCAACTAAACCTGCTTTATTTACTTCATGGTTTACAACCTTAGCTGCTAAACGAATAGCGTTGATGAGTTTCGAAAGTTCTCCAGAAGAGTATTGAAATGACGACTGATTTTCAATAATAAATTCTCCTAAAGTTTGATTTTTTTTTGTCATTATGTTATTGGTTGTGTTTTGACCACAAATATCTAACATTTTGTGATACTATAACGATTTCGTTACAATTTGTATTTTTTAAATTTATAACTTTGTGTTTTATTTGTAACAATTATGGAATATACTATACGTAGTGCTAGAACGGAAGATATGGGTCAAGTATTGCAACTGATTCAAGAACTAGCTTCTTTTGAAAAAGAAGATCACGCCGTTGAGGTAACAGAAAAAGATTTAATAGCTGATGGCTTCGGATCTAAAAAACTATTTGAATGTTTTGTAGCGGAGGCTGAAGGTAAAATTGAAGGTATGGCCTTGGTCTATCCCAGATATTCTACTTGGAAAGGACCTGTCATTCATTTAGAGGATCTTATTGTTACTGAAAAAATGCGTGGCAGCGGATTAGGGACTGCTCTTTTAACTGAAGTAGTTAAGCATGGTAGTAACTTAGGTGTTAAGCGCATAAGTTGGGAAGTAATCGACTGGAATGAACCAGCAATAACTTTTTATGAAAAGAAAGGTGCAAAAGTAATGCGAGATTGGGATGTAGTTCAATTGAATGAAAAAGGAATGAAAGCATTTCTAGAGAGCATTTAGTGTGAATTTCTTCTATAATTAAAAAGATAAAATTAGTTTAATGCGAATATTCAAGTTTGGTGGAGCATCAGTTAAAGATGCAGACGGTGTTAAAAATATTGTCAAAGTTTTACAAGAAGTTGGTTATGATAATACCTTAGTTGTGGTTTCAGCAATGGGTAAGATGACCAATGCTATGGAAGCAATTGTAGATGCCTATTTTGAAAATAAATCTGAACTAGCAGGAGCCGTGCAAGCAGTTGTTGATTATCATCAGATAATTTTAGGAGATTTATTTTCAAATAAACAACATGGCGTATATAAGAAAGTAAAAACTCTTTTTGATGAAGTAGACGGTTTTTTGGTATGGAATAAATCACCTGATTACAATTTTGTTTATGATCAAATAGTTGGGTATGGTGAATTAGTTTCTACCACAATAATAAGTGAGTATTTGCAAGAAGTTGGTGTTAAAAACAATTGGTTAGATGTTCGAAACTTCATCAAAACGGATAATAATTATCGAGATACTGCGGTTGATTGGGCAAGCACTCAAGAAAAAGTTTCTCATGGTGTAGATCGCAATGTGCTTAACATTACTCAGGGTTTTTTAGCTAGTGACAAGAATAATTTCACGACAACATTAGGTAGAGAAGGTTCTGATTACACAGCAGCTATTTTCGCCTATTGTCTAAATGCGAATTCTGTAACAATTTGGAAAGATGTGCCAGGCGTTTTGAATGCTGACCCTAGATACTTTAAGGAAACTCAATTACTGAATAATATATCATATCGAGAGGCAATTGAATTGGCTTTCTATGGTGCATCTGTTATTCACCCAAAAACACTTCAGCCATTGCAACGTAAGGAAATTCCGTTACATGTAAAGTCGTTTATAAATCCGAAAAATGAAGGAACAATAGTTGGAAAAGGTGTTGGTATTGAACCAAAAGTACCTTGTTTTATTGTAAAAAAGAACCAAGTATTGATGAAGCTTTCTTCGTTAGACTTTTCATTTATTGTAGAAGATAGTATTAGTGAGCTTTTCAAAATGTTTCATGAGTACAAAATGAAAGTTGATTTAATTCAGAATTCGGCAATTAGCTTTTCTGTGTGTGTAGATAATAAATTTGGAAGGCTTGAAGAGCTTTTGAATAATCTAAAAAGCAGGTTCAAGGTTGTATATAAAGAAGATGTCTCTCTTTATACCATTCGTCATTTTGATGCAAAAGCCATTGAATCACTTCTAAACGGACACGAAGTTCTCTTAGAACAAAGAGGTAATGAGACCGTTCAATTTGTGATTAAATAATTAGTTAGCAGCGCGTGCAACCCTTGAGACATTTGTCTGTCTTTGAAAATGTTAAAGTGTGCCCTTGAAATAGGTATTTTCTCATATATTTACTGCTACCTAAATTACGCATGAATGGGTTTAGTAACCGCTAAAGAATTGGCTAAAGCCATTAAGATTGATAAGTACGGCTTCTTGGGTACTTTTATTAGTTGGTTTTTGATGAAGGTTACTAGAATATCAAGTATCAATAAATTTTTCGATACTGTAAAACATTTAGATGCTGCAGCATATGCAGACGCTTGCCTTGAGCATTATGAAATCGATTTTGAGATACCAGATGCTGACTACAGACGCTTACCTAAAGATGGCGCATACATTACCGTATCAAATCACCCTCTTGGCGGCATAGACGGGATTCTACTTTTTAAATTATTATTTGCGCAACGGTCAGATTATAAAATAATGGCTAATTTTTTGTTACAGCGAATGACGCCTATTGAGCCTTATATCATACCGGTCAATCCTTTTGAAGATAGAAAAGATGTTAGAAGTAGTATAGCAGGATTTAAAAGTGCACTTCAACATTTAAGAGATGGCAAGCCTTTAGGAATTTTTCCTGCAGGTGAAGTTTCAACAATCAAAGAAGGACAATTAATTGTTGACAAAGCATGGGAAGAAGCAGCTTTGAAGTTGATTCGTAAAGCTGAAGTACCGGTTGTTCCTATTTATTTTCATGCTCGCAACAGTAAGCTTTTTTATCGATTGGCTAAAATCAGCGATATATTTAGAACCGCTAAAATTCCTTCAGAAATATACTCTCAGCGTAACAGACCAATTAAAGTGCGCATCGGTCAGCCCATATCTGTAAAAGTTCAAAAGGAGCAAACTAGCTTTGAAGATTTTGGAGAATTACTTCGTAAGAAGACGTACATGCTTTCTAATGCCTATGAGAAAGAACGGTTGATTGATCAGATTCCTTCCACTTTAAAAATTCCAAAGGCGCCAAAAAAAATAGCCTCTGCGGTACGTACCGAGGTAATACAGGGTGAAATTGAAAAGTTGCGTGAAAAAGATTGTCGTTTGTTGCAAAGCAAGAATTATGAGGTCTTTTTAGCATTAGAAAAAGATATGCCATTTATTCTCAAAGAAATTGGTAGACAACGTGAGGTGACTTTTAGAGCGATAGGTGAGGGGACTAATAATGCCATAGATCTAGATATTTTTGACACCTATTATCATCATCTGTTTTTATGGGATGATGTTGCTAAAGAGATTGTAGGGGCATACCGTATGGGTATGGGTTCTGAAATTTTTAAAAAGCATGGTATTGATGGTTTTTACTTGCAAGATCTTTTTAGAGTGGAGCCAGAATTGTATGATATGATGTCTAAGTCTATTGAAATGGGAAGGGCATATATCGTAAAAAAATACCAACAAAAACCAATGCCTTTATTCTTGTTATGGAAAGGTATTGTTCATACAACCCTTAGGCATCCTGAGCATAAATTTTTGATAGGCGGTGTAAGTATCAGTAATCAGTTTTCAAATTTCTCTAAGTCGTTAATGATTGAGTTTATGAAATCGCATTATTGGGATCC
>CALLIG010000096.1 GCA_938009735.1 uncultured Flavobacteriaceae bacterium | reverse complement strand
TGAGATAGTTTTGCGGATGCTCGAAGACCAATTCCAGGTTCTGGCCCGTGCCAAGTAACTGGCATATTTTGATTCGGAGATGCTGATGACGTCAAAACTTTAAGTTCATTCAAACAGCCTAGATGATCTTTTAATAAGTCTGCTGCGTACTTTGGTAATTCTGATATCGGTTTTTCTTCATTCGGCATCAAATGCGAATAAAACCCAGCAGGCCTGCGTACTGTTTGTGCTGCATTATTTATCAGAATATCTAATCGATCATATTTCTGCTCTATATAATTACAGAATATTTCAACACTTGGAATATGCCTTAAATCAAGTCCGTGAATTTTAAGTCGATGTCCCCATTCTGTAAAATCTTCTTCTTTTGAAAATCGAATTGCAGAATCTACAGGAAAGCGCGTTGTGGCTACCACAGTTACTCCTGCTCTTAAAAGCATTAATGAAATATGATATCCAATTTTTAGTCTTGAGCCTGTTATTACAGCTACTTGTCCTTTTAAATCTGCAGTTTGAAAACGTTTTGCATAATTGAAATCTCCACAATCAGAACACATAGTATCGTAAAAGTGATGCAGTTTGGTAAACTCCGTTTTACAAACGTAACAGTTACGAGGAGATTCTAATTCAGCGGTTTCTTTACTAGACAATTCAGCTGCAGGCAGCAATTTTGGAGCTACAAATATAGATGCTTCACGCGCACTTCGTATTCCAGTTTCTTTTCTAGCACAACGATCTTTAGCTGCTTTTTTGCGTTTCTGAGCTTTTTTAGCATCTTTCTTTCTTCTAGCAAATTCCTCACGACTAGGTCGTGATAACTGTCCAGATACCTTTATAAGGGCTGTTCGCTTCTCTTTTGGAATTTCAAAAATGAAATCGGTATGATCAATTAATTGCTGTAACGTAGCAATGCAATTATCAATTTCTGATTCTGGAATTGCTGTATTTTTAGAAACTTCTTCTTTCATGGCTATGCTAACGAACTATCTACTTGCGTTTGTTCCTTTTATTATAGTTCTTATCTCCTTTAGTTTTTGCCTTCTTGTATTTTTTCTCAATAATACGCTTATAAGAGCCTCCTTGATTGGTACGCGTGTTCTTTTCTTTCTTTTCATGGAAACTCGCACCTACTTCTTCTTCTTGCCTTTTTAAAGGATTGTTAGCTTCAATAATTTTCGGCGTTTCAGCAGGCGTAAGACGTTCTGAAATCTCTATATGATCAGGAAGATCATTTTGAGCAATCTTAATTTTCATTAACGTTTCAATGGCTTCCTTATCTGCTTTCTCTTTTTCTGTATAAAATAAAAGAGCAGTTCCTTCTTCTTCAGATCTACCTGTTCTACCAATGCGATGCATATAGTTCTCAGGGTACGAAGGCGTGTCAAAATTGATAACATGAGAGATTTTATCTAAATCCAATCCCCTAGCCATTACATCGGTAGTAACTAAAATTCTATTTTTTCCTTCGTCAAATTGTTTGATAGAACGAAGTCTGTAATTTTGGGTTTTATTAGAATGAATAATACAAGTTTCACTTCCGTAGAACTCATCTAATGCTTCAAATAAACGGTCAGCACTTTTCTTATTTGAAACAAATATTAAAACCTTGTTATACAGGTCATTATCTTTCAAGAGGTCAATTACTAAATTAACCTTTGTGTAGAAGTTTGGGACAGGGTAACAAGACTGTGAAATATTATCTAAAGGAGTTCCACTTAATGCTACTGTTACTTTAGAAGGAGTAATGAAATAATCATTAATAAGCTTGTCAACTTCTGAAGTCATTGTTGCGGAGAACATGATATTTTGCCTGCGTTCTGGCAGTAAATCCATGATATTGGTTAATTGAAACCGAAACCCTAGATCTAGCATGACGTCTACTTCATCAATAACTAATTTCTTAATCGTTTTTATACGTAAAGCCCTGCTCAACATTAAATCATACAAGCGACCAGGCGTAGCAACGATAATATCAGAACCTTCGGCTAGTGCTTCTTTTTGACGGTTCATATTTGTACCACCATAAACTCCAACTACTTTTATTGAAGAATACTTTCCAAATTTTTCAATCTCGTCAACGACCTGCACAACCAATTCTCTGGTTGGTACTAACACTAATACTCTTGGTTGTTTTTCCTTAGAAAATGGAAGCATTTGTAGAATAGGTAACATATAGGCAAAAGTCTTACCTGTACCTGTTTGTGCAATACCAACCATGTCTTTACCCGAAAGAATAACAGGAAAAGCTTTTGCTTGAATGGGTCTAGGTTCTTTAAAACCTAAATCTTCAATGGCATTTCGTAAAAGACTTGAAATCTTAAAATCGTCGAAAGAAAGCATGTTTTTAATTTTTAAAATCGTGGGTAAAACGATGTTTGCAAAGGTACAACCGCTTTCTTAGTTCTTACAATTTATTCTTCAGGTGGATGTCCGTGAATTTCTTCAAAGACTTCATCAAAGTTTTGACGTAAATAGGCGTTTAGTTTTTTCTTGTAATCATCTTTCAACCAATGCACAAAATTAAAGGTGCTTCTACTGATACATTTGGCGTAGGTCTGTATTCGATTGTCAATGTCATCTTTCAGCATTTTTGCTAAACCAAGTGCATCATAAACATCCTCGCTATTCTCAATACATATTTTTGCATGATGAATTATGGATCGCTCTAAAACTACTTTAGAAGATTCACCTTTACTTGTAGCCGTACGATAAACTGTTTTAATATCAAAAAAGACCTCTTCAGACTTTGAAAACTCAGCACGAAGTTCTGGCGGCATTTCATGTTTGAATTGCTCTTCTAGTGTCTCATCGTCTTTAATACGATCCATAAAGAAGTTTGGAGACTTAAATATGGTTTGCCAATCTAAATCAGCACCCCAAGGACCGAATCTATAGTTATTATTACCTAAATCGATTACTGTAAACTTCGATTTGTTATTTAGAATACGTGATCCACGACCAATCATTTGATAGTACAATGTCAAGGACTTTGTGGCTCTATTCAAAATAATAGTATCAATGGTAGGTTCATCAAATCCAGTTGTCAATATACTAACCGATGTTAATATAGCATCAGGCGTTTCTTTGAACCATTTGAGTATTTGTACTCTTTGTTTTTTAGTAGCTGTATTGTCTAAATGCATTACCGGAAGACCAGCTGCATTTAAAGTATGATAAACATTAATAGAAGTGTTAATTCCGTTATTGAATATCAATGTTTTCTTACCTTTTGAATGTTTTTCATAAGCATTCAAAAGCTTCTCTAGCATTACCGGACTCGAATATAAATCTTCTGAAGATTTAACCGTATAATCACCATTTGATCCTATTTCAAGAGAGGTTAAAGCCATGTCGTATTGAAAAACTTCAGCCCGAGCTAAGAAATCATTTTCAATAAGTGCTTCGATGGTTTCCCCAACAATTAACTCATCATAATTGCCTTTCATCGGTAGTTCTTTGTTAGAACTTAAAGGAGTTGCTGTAACACCTAAGATGAATGACTTTTCGAAGAACTTGAAAAGCTTTGTAAAAGAGTTATAGTGAGCTTCATCAATAATTACAAGTCCAATATCAGAAATATCAAGTTTTTCATCATTCAAACGATTATTTAAAGTTTCCACCATAGCTACATAGCAGCTATAATCAGCTTGATCATCTAAATCGGCTTTACTATCTACAACCTTGTTTACAACTCCAAAACCAGTTAACATTTGAGATGTTTGTCTGCAAAGTTCCACACGGTGGGTCATTACAAGCACCTTTTTCTTGTGAGTTTTCAGATACTGGCGAACCATTTCAGAGAAAATAACCGTTTTACCACCACCAGTTGGTAGTTGGTAAAGTAAGTGGTAATCTTCATCCGCCGTCTCGAATTTCTCAAAGATTTGATTTATAGCCCCTTGTTGGTAGCTATATAACTCTTTGTCTGTCTTTACTTGTTGTACTCCAGTTGCGGTTTCCGACATATGATCCTATCAATTTTTTGGGATTGCAAAAATACGGATTTATATAGGTTTATTGAATTATTAGGGATAAACAGTTAAAGAAATCGCTAATTAGAAATCATCATACTATTCACTCAATGCTTCAATCGGAGTCAAATCAACTTTTCGAAATTCTACTTCTGCACCTTCGGCCTGTAATGCTATTTGTCCGCTGCTTGCTGTTGCATCATAGCCGTAGTTTACTAAATCGCCATTTACCCAGACTTTTATTTGATTGTTAAGACATTCTATTTTCATTGTATTCCATTCCCCTAAGGGCTTTTCTGAACCATCGGTTAAGTTTAAAACACGTCTTTTTTCACCTTCTGTAATTCCCCATTCTTCTTTGGGTCCGCGTCTTATCACCATATCATCTGTTTTGATGTCTTGAACAATACACCAGAAATCACCGGCATTCTCATGCATCATTTGCACTTCTATTGATTTTGGAAACATTTTATATAAAGATCGTGGTGTTGAAGCGAAAACAAGAACTCCGCAATTACCGGGTTCTCCTGCAAAACGATACTCAATATCCAATCTAAAATCTTCATAAACCGCATCTGTAATTATATGGCCTTGTGGTGTACCTAAACTCACCAAATTACCATCTCTTACTATAAAAGGGTTTCTTGCAGAAGGAACAGTATCCATTTCTGGGACATCAATATGCCATCCATCTAAATTAGTACCATTAAAAAGACTTTTAGTTGTTGGAGATGAACATGCTGTTGCCATTATTGCAATACAAATAATGAATATTAGTTTTCTCATAGTTTGGTTTGTCATTTTCTCTAAGATATCAAATCTTGATCAATTATTTATATATAGCGGTCTGCAACAGCTGATTATAAAGTTGTTTTATCGAACTATAATGTTGGTTAGATGGATTTTACTTGACTTCAACGACATAATTCATATATTACACTTTCTAGAAAAATTGAGAAAATGAAAATTAAAATTGTATTGCTATTAGTTCTTGTTAGTTATTTTGGCAAAGCTCAAGATGTTCCGTTACGCGTAGAAACGAAAGATATTCCAAATCGTTTGGCATTTTACGCCATTAATGAAAACGAAAAAGATTTTGATGTGCTCATAACTATTTCGGGTACTAACTTTCGTCAAAGTCAAGGTAGGGCAAGATGGGTTCGTGTGCCAGGAGCATCCAAAGTACATTTGAAAACTATTATATTAACAAGAGGTAAAAGACCAAATTACACCTATGATTTACAGGTAAACGATAGTCTTTCTAGACGAGCATTGAAAAAGCAGGCCGAACGAATTAAAATCAAACCTAAAAAGTCAATTACCTTATA
>CALLIG010000095.1 GCA_938009735.1 uncultured Flavobacteriaceae bacterium | reverse complement strand
ATTGCTCATGGTGAAGTAACTGACTTTTTCTACATTGATTTAGGCGGCTATTTTAGAACAGGTATTTTCAACATGGCTGATGTTTCAGTTACGATGGGAGTTTTACTTATTCTTTTCTTGAGTGTTCGTTATCGAAAATTAGAAATGTAGTGGCAGATAAAACCTATTCTACTTCAAAAAACCTTCAAATATTATACGAGGACAATCATTTGATTGCTATTAACAAACGCCCTGGTGATATTGTTCAGGGAGATAAGACTGGTGATATTCCCCTTAGCGAAGTTGTAAAAGAATATATCAAAGAAAAGTACAACAAACCCGGAAATGTATATTTGGGAGTGGCACATCGCTTAGATCGACCTACTTCAGGCATTGTTGTGTTTGCTAAAACTTCAAAAGCCTTACCACGATTAAATAAGTTATTTGCTGAGAAAGAAGCTAAAAAAACATATTGGGCGGTTGTAAAAAATCCACCAGAAAAACATGAAGATACGCTGATTCATTTCATGAAGCGGAATACAAAGCAAAACAAGTCGTATGCGAATCGCAAGGAGGTACCCGATAGTAAAAAAGCTATTCTAGACTATCGCATTCTTAAAAAGTTAGATAATTTCTATTTGTTAGAAGTAGATTTAAAAACTGGAAGGCATCATCAAATTCGTTCTCAATTAACAGCCATAGGATGCCCTATTAAAGGAGATTTAAAATACGGATTCGACAGAAGTAACAAAGATGGCAGCATCCATTTACATGCTCGAAGCCTATCTTTTATTCATCCTGTAAAGAAAGAAATGCTTGAATTACTAGCTCCCCCACCCCATGATGTAATTTGGAACGCTTGTTGCTAAAATAGTTATATTACATAACCATTAAACACTATATCATGATCAAAAGAACACTTTTACTTTTAAGCCTTGTCCTAGTATCATCTTGCGGAAGCTACAACTCCATCGACTCGTTTTATGAAGCGCATAAGAATGATGATCAGGTTACAGCGGTTCGCGTACCACGTTTTATGTTATCACTTCTTGGGAATATTTCACCTGAGATGAATTCGCTTATTGGCAATACAAAAGATTTGCGCTATATGCAGTTTCCTAGTACTACTCCAGAACGAACTACTTTCTTAAATAACCAAATGAATTCTATGACCGGAAGCTCTTTTATAGAAGTCTACCGTAAGAATGATAATCAAAAACGTAATGTAGTATCTATACGAGAAAAGAGAGATGCTGTAAAAGAAATTTTAATCTATAACAACAATACCGCAAGAGGTTCATTTCTCTACTTCAATGGTAATTTTGACCCAGTAAAAGTCCGTGAAATGGCTAAAAATGAGGACTTTCAAAAATTAGGAGAAGGCATCATTAATCAGTTCAATATGGGTAGCACACCCGGGATAAACGAACAAGAAGAGCCAAACGAAAACTAAACTTTATATGCTATAATTTAATAGAGTATGAAATTAACCGATGGTAAAATTCAAATTATCTACTTGGCTGTTTTAATAACGGTTGTGGTTGTTTTTTGGAATACCATACTTGTTTATCCCATTAAGTTATTTGTGGTTATGCTTCATGAAATGAGCCATGGTTTAATGGCAGTTGCATTTGGAGGAAAAATAATTGCAATACAAATTGATCCGCAGATTGGAGGTTACTGTCAATTTGAGATGGAACCCGGTTTTTGGGGAGCATTCATGACAGGAAGTGCTGGTTACCTAGGAAGCCTGTTTTGGGGATCACTCATTTTAGTTTTAGCAGTTAAATCAGAAAAAGACAAATACATTTCATTGATTATTGGAATCGTTTTGTTAGGACTGTCTTATTTTGTTTTAAAGTCAGGTGAATTATTCGGTACCGCAATGACAGCTGGTCTAGGAGTTTTTATGCTGATTTCATATCGATTTTTCGGTCCTTTATTCCATGATTTGTGGCTCAAATTTATCGGAATAACATCATGCGCATTTGTAATACTTGACATAAAGGATGATCTAATTGACAGAACTAATATTGGAAGTGATGCTGACGCAATTGCAGAATTAACTGGCCAATCAAGTTTACTAATTGGAATAATCTGGATGCTGATCGCCATTCTGAATTTGTTCGTTGTTCTTAGATATATTTATAAAAAACAAATGATCAATTACAATCAATCTGAATTTTCTTAGTAAAAAAATGAATAAACAGAAAAGATTTTATACTCTTAGTTTCTTATTTCAGTCTAAAGTAGAGTAAAACAAAAAGCATACTGTGTTTAATATTTTAAATGTTTTTACATCGCTGTTTTAAATCGTAAATTCAGATTTACTAAAAACCAACATTGATGCGATTCATAAATACTCTTCTATCGAGACTTTTATTGGTCTTACTTGTTATTACATCCTGCTCAAATCCAAAGAAAACATCCGCTACCTTGCTGATATACGGAGGTCCAATTTATACCGTAGATTCGACTCAAACCACAGTAGAAGCTGTTGCTACAAAAGGCGACACTATTCTATTTGCTGGAAGTCTTTTGGAAGCAGAAGCTTATAAAACTAAAGAAACACAAATCATTGATCTGCAAGGCAAAACTATGACACCAGGTTTAATCGAAGGTCATGGGCATTTTATGGGTCTGGGTTATAACGAATTAAATATCGATTTAATAAATACCACCAGCTATCAAGAAATCGTTGATATTGTCGCAGAAGCGGTGAAAACCGCTGAACCAGGAGAGTGGATTACTGGAAGAGGCTGGCATCAAAGCAAATGGGACGCTTTGCCCGAAGATGCCGTTAATGGTTTTCAAACACATTACAAATTAAGTCAGGTGTCACCTGACAATCCTGTTTATTTAAGTCATGCTAGTGGTCATGCGGGTTTCGCTAATGCAAAAGCAATGGAAATTGCTGGCTTACAACTGCTATCTAAAGATGGAATAAATAAGCATGAAGTGGATGGCGGTGAAGTAATGCGCGATAAATTCGGACAGCCCACAGGTATATTCAATGAAAGGGCTCAGAGCTTAATTCGGAAACACATTCCGGAAAATACTCCAGAAAAAAACGCAAAAGCTCTTGACCTAGCGGTTGCTGCTTGTCACAGAAATGGCATTACTAGTTTTCATGACGCAGGTATAGGAAAAGAAACCATAGCAGATTATGAAAACGCAAAGGTTGCGAATAAAATGAAAGTTCGTATATACGCGATGATTACAGGATGGGATAAAGATTTGGTAAATGAATGGTTGAAGAAAGGACCTTTGGTAGACCCTGAAAATCTTGTAACTATTCGATCAATAAAATTAAACTGTGATGGCGCTTTAGGCTCTCGTGGTGCTTGGTTATTAGAATCATACACCGACCGACCAGGACATTTTGGCCATGAAACACTACCTATGGAAGTAGTAAAAGAAACCGCTCTAAACGGATTACGGAATGGCTTTCAAGTATGTGCTCATGCTATTGGTGATCGCGCTAACAGAGAAATCTTAGACCGCTATGAGGCCGCTTTCACGGAATTACAAGACATGAACACCGATCACAGATTTCGCATAGAACATGCCCAACATTTACACCCTGATGATATTCCACGTTTTGCTGAACTTGGAGTTATTCCTGCTATGCAAGCTGTTCATTTATCATCTGATAGGCCTTGGGCAATTGACCGCCTGGGTGAAAAACGTATAATTGAAGGCGCATATATGTGGCAAGACCTTTTGAAAAGTGGCATTCCGGTTGTCAATGGCACAGATGTGCCCGTGGAGCCGCTGAATCCTATTGCAAGTCTATATGCAAGCGTAAGTCGAAAAACATTGAAAGGTCTTCCTGAAGGTGGTTATGAACCTGCTCAGCGAATGACCAGAGAGCAGGCTTTAAAATCATATACTTTAGATGCTGCCTATGGTGCTTTTGAAGAAAAAATAAAGGGTTCAATTAGCGTTGGAAAACTAGCTGATTTTACAATCTATAGTCAAGACATTATGAAAGTACCCGAAGAAGAATTTTTAAAAACCGAAATAGCCATGACTATTTTTGATGGAAAAGTGGTGTATACAAAAAGTGAATAGTCAAAGTTAAAAAAAACAATTACCGATAGGTTCTGACACTTTCAACCACCACAGCGGTTAAAATTAAAACGCCCCCAAGAATAGTTGTCCATGTTGGATATTCAGACAAGAATATAGCTCCAATAATAATCCCATAAACAGGTTGCACACTACTTAAAATACTTGCTGTAGTAATCGTAAAATGTTTGAAACTTGCTAAAAACAAGGTGTGACCAATAGCAGTTGTAAGCAATGCTAAGGTCAAAATTGCTTGCCATTGCGATACCACTTCTGAGAAATCTGAAAATAAAAATGCAGGTAGCAATATGATACCAACAATACCAGTTTGATATGACATTAACATAGAGCCGTTGTATTTAGCGACTTTCGATTTCATTAATAAATTACGCATTGCGTACACCAAAGCAGAGAAAACACCTATTAGAATTGCTAGTGTATAAGAATTAGCTAAACTAAAATCAGGAATTAGGAAATAAATACCTAGCAATACTAAAGCACCAAGTAAGAGGTGTATTTTTTGGAATTTTGTTTTTAAAATAATAGGCTCTAAAAAAGCAGTTAACACCGGGTAAGTAAACATCGACAACATACCAATAGCCACATTCGACATTTGTAATGCGTAGAAATAAGTTACCCAATGAACGCCCATCAAAAGTCCGCTTAAAATAATCATTGGCCTGTCTGCCTTGTCAATTTTAAATGAAACTTTTTTAAAACGGCAGCAGAGTACTAAGATTACAAAAGCCAATATTGCTCGAGAAGCAATCGTAACCGGCACAGACAATTGAATATATCGACCCAAGGCACCAGAAGTACTAATGAATAACATGGCCAAATTAATTTCTAATAAATGGCTGAAATGTTGATTTTTAGTGCTGCTCAAGGCCTAACGCGTAAGGGTTTTCGCTTTCTCACGAATAATTTGAGAAACGGGTTTATTTTGTAGATGACTCTCTAGCCACGAAATGACGTCTAAATATAAGAAAGCTCTCTTCTCATACGGATGGTCTTCGTACTTTTTGAGTTCAGCATGTAACTTTTCAAATTCATGATGCAAATCACTTGGGTAAATATTTCCAAGATTTCTTAAGAACTTAATCATCTCTTTTTGCACCTCG
>CALLIG010000094.1 GCA_938009735.1 uncultured Flavobacteriaceae bacterium | reverse complement strand
GAATGTCAAATGTCAGCATAGTATTTGCAGCCACATTTAGCTTTTGTTCTACTCGCCCATCAAGCCATGTAATGGCAACCGTGTCAATTAGGGTAGACTTTCCAAGGCCAAAATGCAACGAATTGCTTTGTGATGACATGTAGCCTCTTGTGCGTTTTTGCTCTAATTGTTGTGATTTTCCGTTATATGATATTCTTACTTTTGCAAACGGTTCTGAGTTTCTTCCTTTTGTTTCAACCTTTAGATAATTTGCGTCTGTTCGGTCTGTGGATAGATTTTTATACAAAAAGGCATTTTCATCCATATTATTTACAAGCAAATCTAAATCACCATCGTTATCTAAATCGCCCTGAGCTACACCATTACTAAAGGAAAAATCATCTAAGCCCCATTCACGTCCATTTTCTGTAAAATTTAAATCTCCATTATTTTGAAATAGAATGTTTTGCAGTTTTTCGGACGGCATTTGGCTATATAACTCTTTTTTCACCTCAGTAGGAACCTTGTTGCGGTACTTTTGTTTGGCTTCAAAAACTCTTTTCTGTAAATCGTTGTCTAAAGCATATTTTCGATATCCATTACTGATAAATATGTCTGCATCTTCATCATTGTCATAATCTGACATAAGAACTGACCAACTCCAATCAGTATTTGCTGTTTCAGTTAATTGGGCTATATCATTGAATTTATTGTTGCCAAGGTTTAATTGAAGAGAATTGAACATGTATTGGTGTTGAAAACCAGCATCGTTTACCAAATAATTAAACCGATCTGTACTCATTGACGCCATAAGTGTCTTGGCTCTAATATGATCATTTGAAGACATATCAAGAACAAAAATATCTTGTAATTCATCACCATTGAGATCTGCAATATCAACACCCATTCCAAAATAAGAGGTATGTTGGGTGTAGTCTTTAATTTGATCAGTAAAAGTAGAGTTGCCATTGTTTATGAATAGGGCATCAGGTATGTAATAATCACTTGCGATATAGATGTCTAACAAACCATCTTTATTTATATCACTAACACATAGGCCTAGCCCGAATATGGGTCTTTCGAGTCCGGCACTTTTGGTAATATCGTTGAACTTGCCATTATCATTACGATATAGGTGAGAGCTATTGAAATATTTTGATTCAGGAGAACGCTGTATCATTTTATAGAGATTGATAGGGTCTACGCCATACAACTCATTTTCGTTCATCACAATGCAGTCTAGATCTCCATCATTGTCAAGGTCAAAAAAAGTTGTCTGAGTTGAAATACCTAAATCGGCTAACCCATACTCTTCAGCCTTTTCAGTAAAGGTTAAATCGCCATTGTTTAAATAGAGTAAATTTTTTCTATTATTACGGGTATTGGGTCCGCCCTGCGAAACATAAATGTCCTTAAAGCCGTCGTTGTTGATGTCAACAAAAGTGATGCCGTTTGACCATTTCTTACCTTTGTTTATTCCAGATTGATCAGATATATCTTTGAATTTGAGATTTCCTTCATTGACAAATAATTTATTGTCAACCTGATTTCCGCAAAAAAATACATCAAGCAAACCGTCATTGTTTAAATCTTCCATGCCTACTCCAGCGCCATTGTAGAAGTAATCGAAGTTGAAAAGGTTTTCAAGGGTTTCAACGTTTTCTTTTATTGTATTGGAAAAAACTAACCCACTATGATTGCTGTCAATTTTCTCAAAGATTTTTTTTGTCGATATGTTTTGAGTATTTTCTTTTAAGCTGCTCTTTTTCTTTGAAGATTCATTTTTGCATGAATGTCCAAGTATGATAAGAATTACTAGTAGAAGGTTTTTGGTCGTTTTCATGGATTGGACTTACCCAATATTTTAACGTTTCGAGAATAAGGTTTAATTAAAGGCCTAATGATAGTATTTCTGGAGCTGTTTTAGAGTAGTTGTAGCCTCGCCAAAAGAAACCTTGTGAATTACATTTCCATACAACTTCCTTTTCGCGAGTTACTTCCCAAAAGCCGTAATCACCTTCAGTTATAAGTATATTGCCATTTGAAAGAGGTACTGCACCAGAAACCTTTGCTGAATAAAGATTCGGATCTGTAAAGCTCCAAGTTACTCTCGGTTCATTGTTTGTATTTGCCTCTAAAGCATATTCCGTAGGAAGCTCTAGTTCGAAGACTGTAGATTGATCTAATCCATTTCCATTTGAAAAAATAAGTAATTTGCCTTGATCTTCACCTTTCAACAGATTAGGAAAATGATTGTTGCGAAACAATCGATTTCCTTCTTCATTTTCGTAAGCTTCAGGATTGCCGAAACGGTAAATAAGATCACCTCCTTTATTGTAGTTGCCACCTGTGGTTCCTTTAGCTTCTTCTGTAGAAGTACTGTGATCGATTACCCATACTTCAGAAAAAAAGTTCACGCTTAATAGAACAACATCATTCACTTCATCATATGCAATAGCATTTGCGTGCATAATATCTCCTTTGGTATCTGCAGTAGCATTAATGCTTGTTGTATAATTTAAGTTAATCAATTCTGGATGTTCTGAAACGACACCAAAATTATCTTTAGTTTCATCAAAATCTTGAACTAAGTGATTCATTGATCGCCATTCCCATACAATTTCGTTGGTTGTTGGATTAATCTCTATAATTGATTCAGGAAAAATATCTTCTTCTAACATGAATCCGGCTTGTGAGGAAATTTCGGCATCAAGCCTTTCCCAAACTATTGTAATTACGTTGCCATTAGGAAGTAATTCTACATCGTGGTGAGTCTCACCTTCCAATGAAGAATAAACAAAATCCCATTCTACAGTTTCATCAGTATTCACTATTTGAAGTCTTCCTCCTTTTCCACCTAAATTAATTTGAGGATCATCAGATTCTAATGAGGCTAACAACTTTCCGTTGGGTAATAGAAAAACATCATTGCCAATGTTATTGGTTAAGGTCCATTCATGAATTAGTCTAGCCTCTTTATCCATAAGGTAAACTCGATTTGCTGAAGCATCATTAACGAGAATATAGTTGTCATCTATTTTATCTTCGTTAAATACCTCAACAA
>CALLIG010000093.1 GCA_938009735.1 uncultured Flavobacteriaceae bacterium | reverse complement strand
CATACGTTTTTGGCGCTGCCGAAAAGAGAACCACAATAAAATTGACCCTAAAAGGAGGGAAACGATCAATATGCTCATAGTTTGGGTTTTTGATTTACTTTCTTGAATTGCTAGTTTTTGATCAGCTAAAGTCAATTGCTGTTCTAATATTTCTTTATTTTTTTTCTCTATATCATACTTGATTTGAATTTCATCCAAATTTTTTAAACCCTTTTCACTTACACGACTATCTGAAATTTTTTTATATTTTTTATGATATTCTAAGGCTTTTTTATCCCTGTTGGAGGCTTCGTAGAGCTTATATAAATTAAAATGTAGGTTTTGCTGGTCCGCAGCAGAACCTTTTAAGCTATCTAATTGTTCTAATAAAATCTTCTCACTTTTACTATACTCCCCCATAATGGTATATATATCGGCCAGATTTGCTGCAGCACCGGTTAATTCTCCTCGATAATTATTTTCTTTTAAAGTCTCATATGCTTCTTGAGCAAAAATGAGAGCTTTAGGGTAAGTTTTTTGACTCTTATATATTGAAGAAATATTTTGTTTGTTTAGAGCAATTCTTCTAATATTAGATGTTTTTTTACTTAAATCAATCGATCTATTATAATATTCCAATGCTTTATCGTCTTCATCTATATTATCATAAGCATTTGCTAAATTAAGATAGCTACTTGCTAAGCCCTCAATATTGTCAATAGCCTTTAATTTTTCTATAGATTTTAGAAAATTTAAAATAGACTCTTCGTAACGTTTTACGTTAAAATAGGTAAGGCCAATAGTGTTGTAGGTAATACCCATTCCTCGCTCATTGTTCAATAATTCATAAATATCCAAAGCTTGCTGATAGCTTTTTAAGCTTTTGTCATAATTTCCCGTAATGGAATTTAACACACCTCTTTGAAATGCTGCTCCTGCAATTTTAGAGCTATCTCCAACAATAAGTTTTTCATATTCATCTAAATAACCGAATGCCTTGTCGTAATTTCCAAGTGCTCTATTTAAAACGACATAATTATCGTACGAACTAACAACCCCTTCTTTGTAGTTTTCCTTCTTAGAAATGGCGTATGAACTGTCATTATAAGCAATTGCTTTTTTTAAGTCTTTATCTATCAAAGCCCATGATAATTTATCATAAGCATTCACTTTATCTTTGATATTTGTAGCTATCCTGACAACTTTCAATAAACTATCAATCTCCTTCGTTTGCCCAAACCCAAACCCTGAACACAACAAAAAGAAAAGAATAAAAAAGAGATAATTTTTCATAGGGTTGATTTTCAACATCTTAAATATACAATTTGTTTGGGTGCATTTTGTTATTGGTAATACCCGACATTATTAGCCGCTTCTAGTATAAAATCTCATTTTTTAAAACTCTGTGTATTCCTTAATCTTATTCAGGACTTGCTTTGTTTTTTATCCTTAGAGCATATGACAAAAAGGTCAATGCCACTCAAATCTATATTGGCAATTTCCTTTAGTCCTTTGAGTTGGTTGTTGATGTAAAAAGTAAGTAGTAAAACAACTTCAACAGTAACTAAAAACCACGGGCTGATGCCTTTAACCAAAGCAGCAAGTGGTTCAGAAAGCAAGGCTGATGTATTTAAGACAAGAAGGGCGAGTAAAACGACGTAAGTTTTCATGGTTCTAATATTTATGGTTATTTACAACCGCAAGATGCTGAACCTAAAGAAGATATAGTTCAGGGAAAACCCTGAAATAAAAAACTCAGGGTTTTCCCTGAGTTTATGAATTGTATAAATTAAAATGGTTCAACTAAATTTACATCGACTAAAAATTGATACTGAATCTGTATGCAACTACTAGCTTATTTAACGAAACACACCCAACTCTCTGAAAAGAGTATTAAAAACACAGTAGAACTTCTCAATGAAGACTGTACCGTTCCTTTTATTTCGAGATATCGAAAAGAGAAAACAGGTAATCTTGATGAGGTTCAAATTGGAAACATTGTACAATTCAAATTACAATTTGAAGCTTTACAGAAACGCAAATCAGCTATTTTAAAGGCAATTGAAGAGCAGAATGCCTTAACTGATGAATTACGTAATAAAGTGGAGCAGATTCAAGACTTAGTCACCCTTGAAGACATCTACCTCCCTTTCAAGAAAAAAAGAAAAACCAAAGCTGAAACTGCTAGAAAAAACGGATTAGAACCGCTGGCCAAAATCATCATGGCTCAGAACAATGATGAAATTGAGCATACAGCATCGCAATATGTAAACAACGAAGTTCAAAATGAAGACGATGCCTTAGAAGGTGCTCGCCATATTATTGCGGAATGGTTCAATGAACGTATATCCATTAGAAATCAAATCAGAACCCAATTAGAGCGATCGGCAATGATAACTACAAAAGTTGTTGGCACGAAAAAAGATGATGAAAAAGCTCAGAAATTCAGAGATTATTTCGACTGGAGTGAAGCCTTAAAAAGATGCCCTTCGCATAGACTCTTGGCCATTCTGCGTGCCGAAAACGAAGGTTTTATTCGCGTAAAGATTGAAATAGATACAGATCATATTTTATCTAAAATTGAAGACCGAGTTATTAAATCAAACAACTCTTGCACTCCGCATATTGAATTAGCACTTGCTGATGCTTACAAACGTTTACTTTTTCCGTCTTTATCAAATGAACTACTAAAAAATGCTAAAGAAAAAGCCGATGATGGCGCTATTAGTGTTTTTTCAAAAAACCTTAACCAACTATTATTAGGCGCTCCTTTGGGAGAAAAAAGGATATTAGCCATTGATCCCGGTTTCAAATCAGGATGCAAAGTAGTTTGTTTGAACGCTCAAGGGGATTTAGTACATAATGAAAATATATACCCTCATCCGCCACAAAACAAAAGTACTGAGGCGATCAAAAAAATAAGTTCTTTATGCGATGCTTATAAAATTGAAGCCATTGCTATTGGTAACGGAACAGCTTCTAGAGAAACCGAACAACTAGTAAAGCGTATTCATTTCAAAAACCCGATTGAAGTTTTTGTTGTGAGCGAGGCAGGTGCATCAATTTATTCTGCTTCTAAAATTGCTCGTGATGAATTTCCTAATTATGATGTTACTGTAAGAGGTTCCGTTTCTATTGGGCGACGCCTAGCTGACCCTTTGGCTGAATTGGTGAAAATTGATGCCAAATCGATTGGTGTTGGGCAATATCAGCACGATGTTGATCAGATAAAACTACAAACATCTTTAGATCGTGTGGTTGAAAGTTGTGTAAATTCTGTTGGCGTAAATATCAATACCGCTAGTGTACCGTTATTGAGTTATGTCTCGGGTATTGGTCCAAAATTGGCGGAGAATATTGTTGCCTATAGAAATGAAAATGGCGCTTTCGCCGATAGATCAACCATTAAGAAAGTCCCGCGTTTAGGTGGAAAAGCTTTTGAACAAGGTGCTGGTTTTCTTAGGATAAAAGATGGTAAGAACCCTTTGGATGATTCTGCGGTTCACCCTGAAAGTTACTCCATTGTAAAACAAATGGCGAAGGATAGAAAAATACCACTAACCAATTTAATCGGAAACAAAACTGAACTGCGATTAATCGATTTAAATAAATACTGTACAGAAACTGTTGGTCTTCCTACTTTAAAAGACATCACCGAAGAACTTGAAAAACCCGGACTCGACCGTCGTGAAAAAGCCAAAGTATTCGCTTTCGATCAAAATGTACGAAGTATATCAGATTTAAGAGATGGGCAATTGCTTCCTGGTATTGTAAACAACATCACAAATTTCGGATGTTTTGTAGATATCGGCATCAAAGAAAGTGGATTGATTCATGTTTCTAATCTATCTGACACTTTCGTGAAAGATGTGAACGAACATGTTCATTTAAATCAACAAATCATTGTTAAGGTTTTGTCTATTGATATCCCTAGAAAAAGGATTCAATTGAAGATGTACAAGAAGTAGTTCTAACTATTGTCAATTTCTCGAATAACACGACAAGGATTACCGGCTGCAACTACATTTTCAGGAATATCTTTGATAACAATACTTCCTGAACCTATAACAGAATTATTTCCAATAGTGACGCCTGGGTTGATAATAACACCGCCGCCAAGCCAAACGTTATCGCCAATATGAATGGGTTCTGCAGTTTCAATACCAGTATTTCGCGCTTCAAATTCAATTGGATGGGTTGCAGTCAAAATTTTAACTCCGGGAGCCATCATTACATTTTTGCCAATATGAACTGGGGCAGCATCTAAAATGACGCATCCGAAATTTGCATAAGCGTTTTCGCCCCAATGAATGTTATACCCGTAATCGCAGATAAAAGGATTTTCAATATAAAACCCTGCGGCTTTTGTTCCTAAAAGCTCCTTGAATAAATGCCTACGCTGTCTTTCTTTATCCATAGGAATTTCAGAAATCTCTTTTAACAATCTTCGTGCTTTCAACCTGCCAGCAGTAAGTTCTTTATCTCGTGGATCATAAGGTAAGCCATTGACCATTTTTTCTCTTTCTGTCATTACTAAACTTTTTCGGCAGTTAATATTCCACAAGGTGGGATAGCAATTTCCATAATCCCCTTGTCAAATTGAAGCTTAGCATTTGAAACTAAATTTCCTCTGCAATCATAGACTTTACATTGATACTCACCATGATTTTTAGTATTGCGAAGAACCACTTGATTTGCTAGTTGGCCATTATGAATATGAACTAAATCATCTGAGTTTTCAATAGTAGCTACTATTTCTTCGTAGACCCCAATTATAGTTTGACCATCTCTCGAAACTCGCTGCGTTGGATAATTAGCTAATGGACTTGATGGCACAAAATAACCATTCATTAAAAGATCTGCATTTTCGTTCCAATATTTGGTATAAAATGCGATCATTTCTACTTGTGCGTCAGTAGCATCTTTTAACATGATCGACAATTGTGGCACTCCAAAAAGAATATTAATAAATTGCAGCGCTGCTACCTCAACAGCTTCATCTACATGCCAAGTTATCATATCAGCATGTACAGCGGTATTACCACAAAGCATACGAATATCTGCAATTCGAATACGGTTCATTACCGCATCACCAGGACAATCAAAGGCGCGAAACATATTACCATATTTACGCATTGCTGGGCCTGTATATTTTTGACGAAATTCAACAAATACATCCGATTTAATTGCTTTCAACGCTGTTATCACATCAGTCAACAAACGATCAACCGCTTCATTAATAGACGCATAATCACGCCCATCTTCTGCACCTAAAGGAGTATCTGCGTATAAATGAAAGTCATCAATGAAATCGAGTTTAAATCCGTCAAGACTCCAATCTTTTAAGGCATTTGTATATAGCCCTATTAAATGTGCTCTAACTTCTGGATACCGTGGATCAAACACAGGTGCCCATCGGTGATCTTCGGTTAAAAATTTCCCTTTGAAATGCTGATACGCCTTTGATTCTTTTCCACAGAATGGAACAGAATACCATATGGCAGCTTTCATACCAGTAGCTTGTATTTTTTTTATAAATCCAGCCATATCAGGAAAACGGTCAGGTTGCCAATCTCCAGTATAGTCATACCCTCTATTCGAATCGTGCGTCTGCCAGCCATCATCTATAATTATGGCTTTATAACCCATATCAAAAGCCGTTTTGCATTCTGAAAGCACCAAATTTTCCTCTAGATTTTGATGAAATTGATACCAAGTAGAATATATAGGCTGCTTAGCAATCGCAGGAACTCCCGTTGGCTTTAGCAACTCGAAGGTCTCCCACCATTTAGAAACCGCTCTTAGACTATCAGAGAAATGAATAGCTCTAAAATCAATTCTTAATTTGGTTTTAAAATGTGATACTGCCTGTTCTTGCTCGGAGAAAAAAGTGATGTGACAATAAAAATGATTATCCTCCTCTCGAAGTCTTGCGTTTAACTCCAACGTATTTATAGCATTTTCACATGAAAAGGTCATTACGTTGCTATCGTCTTGACCAAACAAACAAATAACTGGTGCATCGATAGATATTCTTGACTCCATATGATCCAACTCCCAATCGGCCTGTATTCGTTTAGAAAAGTCTGTTGTTGGTTTCCACACACCCTTTACTGCTATATTTGGAATCTTCCATTTTAGGGAAATTGGAGCAAGAAATTGAGGCTCATTCGTTTGAACTTCAAAGTCATAAATGGAAACTCCGTTCTCGTCAGCTACTTTGGTTAGTGAAACATCAGTATTTGATGCCGCGCCATGAATACTAATATCTAATTCGGTTGTTTTTTTGGTATTGGTCATTTTAACGTGTTTTGGTCTTTATCATAGATACCTATTAAATGGGTTCTAATATTAAATGAGGTCTCTAAACTATCACCTTCTAACTGCACGGTCATAGCCTGCGATGGCGTTGTGGGCATATGGCAAGCGATACAATCATTAGCCATCTCACTTAAATCGGATGCATCTGCTTTACATTCAACGGCAGCAGTACTATGACAACTCATACATTTTTGATTAAAGAATGACCTATCACCTCTTTGATTTTTATGTGGGTTATGGCAAGTCGCACAATCCATCGTTGCTGTTTGCTTAAAGCATTCACTTTTTGCTAACAGTCCATATTGATTGCCATGCACATCTAATGGTTTCTCCTTTGATCCCGAATAAAAATTTTGTGCATATTCATCTAAGTTATTACCCGCAAGAAAAGTAAATGAATTGCCTTGCAAAATGCGCCCTCTTGAACCAGAATGACATTGAGCACATGCATCTAGTCGTTGTTGTCTAGAGAGCGTATCATTCATCATCATATATTTAGCGACTACTTCTTCAGGGTTATTTCTATGATGCACCACATGCTTCTTTGCAGGTCTATGACATCGCTCACAGTCAATACCATATATGATCTGTTTTTTATCATAGGTATTACCCTGTCCGGCAAAATCTTTGTTTTTAGCAAATGTAACGTGACATTTGATACATGCATCCCGAATAGGTCGGTCTATGCTATATGATGGATAACCAGGGCTGTTTACCCAGGTATCGGAAGGCGTATAATATGATGCTTGTAATTGAAATAATTGATCCTCTTTCCATGTAACAAATGATTGACCTCTTACACCTGAGCCAATTACTATATCAAATTTTTCTGGTGGTGTTTTTTTTGTTCTATTTTTAATTTCCGCATGCTGATAATACGATCCTTCTTCTTCAAACATGGTAAACATGGTGCTTTCAATATCTAAAATATTCGAACCTTCTTCAAAACTGCCTTTAATATTTGTGGAGTCAGCCAAAGCCGAAGTTTTGAAATGAGCTGTTGCTATATGAGAAGCATAAATATCAGCATGACATTCCATACACGTTTCTGAACCAACAAATTCTTCACCATTAAAATGGGTTGCCAAAACATCAGGACTACTATAATCAGATGCTACATTCGGATTCTTACATTGATATACTATGGTTGCTAACAACAAACTTGACAATACTAAAACGCTGTTTACAAAGACCTTCTTTTTAGTCATAATGGTTTGAACTCCGTAGTAATGAATATCAATTATTTAAGAAAAAAAGTAGTGTTTAATTTAGGTACAGAGCACCACTTACTAATTGACTTTTATCATTTGCATAAGGGCATCGTTCTTAGCAATCAATAAATGTTTCTCTCCGTTTTTTGAAATCAATTCCATATCACGAACATCACCCACAATTTTGAGTCCTGATTGCATCATGGTTTTGGCCGTAAAATCTCCTGCTCCATTTCCTTCTAAAAAAAGACCAAAACTTGCATCGTTTCGCGGTGTTTCAACTTCAGAATTATATAAGTTACCAGCCAATACTATGTCTAAGTTACCATCAGCATTAAAATCATCTACCACGAACTTATTGATACTTGAAAGCTGTGCTAATTGTGGTAATTGCTTGACCGTAAACTTTCCTTCATTATTTTCTAAATAGACACTTGCAAACGAGGTGATTTCATAATTAAGCGATTCATCTAACATCTTTGTAGTGTAGATCTGATCTAGGTTTGCACTTGCAAAAGAGTTATAATCTTTGAACTTTGCCTTTATCGCCGGCATCTGTTGTGAAGAACATTGTCGTCCTCTAACCGGAAATTCTGTATCTCCCTTTTTGTAGCTCAAAACAATATCAGCTCGATCATTGCTATCAAAATCATTCAAATACACTTTAAAAGGCTCGTTTTCACTTGCTTGATATTTGTAATTTTTGCCCAAATTACCCACAATCAAATCTTGATCTCCATCATTATCAAAATCTCCTTTTTGAACATCAAACCACCAGCCTGAATTTTTTCCGTCTAACAATTCATCAGAAACATCTTTAAAAGTTCCGTTTGTGTTCTTAAAGAATTTAATCGGCATCCATTCACCAACCAAAACCAAATCGTCCCAACCATCACCGTCAAAATCTACCCATGTTGATGCGGTTACCAAACCTATTTCTTTTAAATCAGGAAGTACTTTACTAGTTGCGTCAACAAATTTTGGACCATCTGATGTACTCACGTTCTCCAAGATATGGGAGTCTGCAGGGTATGGGTATTTTTTCGGGATTAACCGTCCGCCAATAAAAAGATCTAGATCTCCATCATGATCATAGTCGGAAGCTGTGACATTCAATCCACTAATTTTAATATCAGGTATTGCGTCTTTATTCCGTTGAAATTTGCCATCACCAACATTTTCATAGAATCGATCTTCATAGCCTAAAGAACCAGGCTTGAACTCATTTCCACCGCTGGCAATATAAAAGTCATTATCGCCGTCTTTATCTGCATCAAAAATTATAATACCTAAGTCTTCATAATACTGATCAGCAGAAATATCTTCAATCATGACCTTGTCAAAATCTCCTTCTTTATTTTGAATAAATACTTCCGCCGGTTTACCAACCGATGAACCAACGATATAATCTTCAAGCCCATCACCGTTCAAATCTCCCGTGGCCAATGTTGGACCCAAAGTTGAATTTTTGTGAGGCAATAAGACTTCTGTGGCAAAATCATAGTATGGATTCTCATCGTGCTTCGTGAGATATGGTACATCTACGGTTTGAAACTGTTTTTTAAGTGAATCTAGCTGTTCTGCCAAAGGATTTGACTTCGCCTCATCATATGTGACTGTAAGCCTTTGATTTGCCTTTAGACCACCTAATTTTGTGGTTAAACCATTAGACCAGGTTACTATCACGCTATCTGCCTGAGTAGCTTCGCCTAAACCAAAATGAAGAAGCGGAGAGACCGAAGATAAATAGCCCCGAACCAAATTATATTCTTGAACCTGCATACCTTCTGAAGTATAAACTACCACTTTACTTCCATTAGGTAAAACCTTATCTTTTCCTTGAAGGTCAAGCGTTATATGATTGGTATTTGTGGAATTATTTCGATAGACACTTGCTGTATCTTCTAGGTTGTTAATAACCAAATCTAAATCACCATCATTATCAAAATCTGAGTACGCAACTCCGTTTGAAAATGTTTTTTCATCAAAACCCCATTCCTTTGATTTTTTATCAAAGGTTAAGTCTTTGTTGTTCTGAAACATATAATTACTCAATTTTTCAGATGGTATTTTCTCTAAATACGATAATAAACCAACCTCTTCTTCCTTGTCTTTATAGTTTGGATCATTCTCCATCTTGTCAAAGAATTCTCTATGTTCGCCATAAAAATCTTTGTTGTTTACATCTCTTCGGATTCCGTTAGTCACAAATAAATCTTTCCAGCCGTCATTATCGAAATCAGCCATTAATGCTCCCCAGCTCCAATCTGTTGAAGAAACCCCTGCTAAACGAGAAACATTACTAAATACGGGAAGCTCACCTGAAATATTTCCGTTATTCAATTGCAATGAGTTTTGCATATATTGATGGTGTAAACCAATATTAACAGATTTGTAAAAGGTTTCAGGTTCCATAGCACCCATGTTTGCTTTAGATCGAAAATTATCTGCTGCTGACATGTCTAGTTGAAAAATATCCATTAGGCCATCATTATTGAAATCAGCGATATCAGCGCCCATTCCAAAAAATGACGTTTGTTGTAAACTTGTATCTATTTGATTGGTGAATGT
>CALLIG010000092.1 GCA_938009735.1 uncultured Flavobacteriaceae bacterium | reverse complement strand
TCTCACTTAAATTTTTAGCTAATACCTGATCACTTAAGAATTTGTAGTCCTCCGGGTTTTTCATGTTCACAAAGTCCGGCATTGTTTTGTCAAACTTCTTCCACCAGATATAATCTTGATCAATAAAATCTGGAATTGTTCGTGCGCCATCAATCTTGAAACGACCTTGCACCCTAGAGATTACAGCCTTATCTAGCATTTCTGGAAGGTTAGTAAACATTCCAATCGAGCTATTACCATAGTTTATCGCATAGGCACCTTCTGTATATCTTAAAAAGACACCAATAACTTCTTTAACACCCGCAGAGACACCCTGAGCAGTTCGCTCTTGTAAGTTATTCTCCGCATCATCAATGGGTGCGAAAATTAATTTTGTTGGGTCTTGTAGTGGTTTCATCCATTGTACCATTTTCTCTGCGGAACCTCCTTGAAAAGTAGAAATCAAAGTGTCAGGCATAGGATGGAACAAAAACGGAATATCTAAATCATCACAATGTTCTTTCAGTTTGGTAGCAATCGCAGCAATCAGCATACTTTTACCCGTTCCTGGGATACCGTAGCCCATGAAAACAGGCATAAATCCGCCTAATTCTTGAAACGGATTCTTTTTGGCAGTAAAATCATAACTCATCATGCGCTCCGTCAAACGGCGAGCAAAATGCTTAGCATCACGGTTACCAACAATTTCTTCAAAACGAATTTTATTAAACTCAATACTTTTTGCTGTTCCTTCAAAAGCATTATCCCATCCAGATATCGCAAATTCGCTTTTCTCTAGTTTATACGTGCGATCAGTTACTGTTTCTGTATATTCAAAAGTGCTTAAACGTTGTTGTATTTCTGAAATCAATGCTTCGAAAAACACAACCGTAAAGTTGGTTACTTCTTCATCAGAAGTAATAATTTCAGGGTGACTCATGTACTTTTCATAATAGAAAAGCATACATGAAATTCCTTTAAGAGGAGAAAGAACAGACAGTTCAGGAATACCCGCAAACTTGTTTTTCATCACACTCAAATCATCTGAAGCAACAGGTTTTAAATCAAACAATATTCTACAAGCGATACCATGCAACATAAAAGCCGTAGCCGTTTGCTGTTTCGAATCATACTCACGTCGCTGAGCAACATCTAATGCAGATTTTCGCTCGTTCAAGGTTGATAAACCTGAGGCGTCTGAATAATTATCTTTCAGCCAAATACCCATGGTAAGTCCTTCTTGCAAAGAAAATAACGCACGGTTCAAATGCAACGGAATTGCCACAGAATCAGGTAACAACCGTTTTTTTAAAGACAAGATAGTTCTAGAAACTGAAATCACTTCATTTGCAGCAGTACCGTTTGCTTTGGACAAATACAATAAAATCGATTCGTCCTTTTTGCTTTTATCACGGCTTTTTGCTTTTCCACCTTGCTCCCATTGAACTCCTTTTAAATAGGAAGTTGCTTCATCACGAAGCGCATTCAACTCGCTTAATTTTATTGGAAATGTGCTGTTATGTTCCATTGTATTGTTTTAGCTCAATTTTAAACTTGGAATCTCAATCGGATTCCCTGTTAATGCATTTATAGTTTCTGGGATGTTATCATATAATGCTTGCATTACCCGATGCGGACAAAACAAATAATTTTTTGTTTTTGATGCTTCCCAAACTTGTAATACTTGTTTGTTGAAAAAATTACCTTCTTTAAATTCAGATGTTGAAACAGCCTCGTCAATTTTAACTGAAATAGCATATGCCGAGAGGTCGAAGGTTTTTTCAACTATTGCCTTTAAAATTACATGTGTAACCTCCATTTCATCTTTTGCAAAAACGCTATGTAAAGGACCCAAATCAATCTTTTTTACACGTTTCGGAATAACGTATGCTAGTTTTTTGTCAATAGCATAAGCCATCATATCAACATCCATATTTCTATCTGCGGTGGCATCAAGTATATCATATATTTCGCTTTTGACCTCTTCAATTTTCTCTTTGAACAAATCGAAATACATAAAACAAATAAAAGGGCGGTTCGCTGTAACATCATAAAATGACCAACTTACCATATACTGAGCATCAAGACCCATAACCGGTAGAATTTTACCCTGTACAAAACGCTTATAAATAAATTGTGGCTCTACGGATGAATAATAAACGATGGACGCGGCCTGATTTAATTTACGATCTGAAATAGGTTGTTTCTCTTTCAATAAGGTTTCTAAAAACTCCCCTTTTAATTTATTAACTTCCGGAAGCTTGCTAACATGCTCTTGCTTTAGCTCTAAATCATTGAACAGATATCGAAATTCTAAATAATTCGGAAATCCCGATTCTGTCAAATCGATTCTCATTTTTTCGTCATCGTCAAAGAGGTACTTTATTCTGAAAGCTTCTAAAGAGTAGGTCAATAACTCGCAATACTGCTTTATAAAAGTGGTCTCAGCATCTGTACAAATATTCTCATTTGCAATACTATTCACCAATTCACTAAAAGCGTGATTCACGATTTTAAAGTACACCTTATACTGCTCTTTGGTTTCAAGAACAGCACTATCTAAAGGAGTTACAATTTGGTTTATCGACATGAATTAAATTCAATTGTTAATCAAATATGGCAATTAGCCTAACTGCTGTCTTTTCAAGCGGGGCCAAATTTAAATTGACTCCGCTCGAACTGACAGTAAAAACTATTATTTTATTTTTTTGGAATTAACTCAACAAGTCGTCTTCGACAGTTGGAGCTGGTGGTGCTGGTGTATCATCATCACCATCG